>WRAW01000073.1 GCA_009780015.1 Defluviitaleaceae bacterium
CTGATCCAAAAAGCTGCGCGTCAGTTCGGCACTTCCGGTCTGGTTGATCCTGTTGTCGTTGACAGGCATTCTTCGGCTACTTCAAAGCAAGAGCATTCTTCTGCATCGGAGCCTGCAACGAGCGAACAGCATTGTACTCCAAGTCCATCTGACGTATCAACGGCTCAGCAATCCGGGGACTCTCCCGAACAGCGCACAGATCCATCCAAGCTTCGATTCGATGATTCAGAACAGCCACAGCACAGCCACGATCCGCAAAAATTGGAAAAGCAATCCGTCACAGATAAACAAGCGGCGAGGGCGCAATCAAAGGCCGAGCATTCGGCAGAGAAGCTGGAAAAAGCCAAAGCCGAGCTGCCGAAAAAGTATAGGTTCGACAACTCACCCACAGTAGATGCGGAAAGCGGCAAAATCAAACGCGGACTTCACTTCGAGGCTGAAACCAAGGGTTTGCACGAGCATCTTAAGGGGTCACTGCTAACCCGGCAACTTAGTGCCGGGGCGAATGCTGTCGTAGCCTACGGTCACAAGAAAGTATTCCAAGCCGAAAACGAAAACGTCGGCACGCAGGCGGCACACAAGTCCGAACTTCTTGTAGAGGGCGCTCTCCGCACAGCGCACCGACGCAACAAAGAAGCACCGTATGACAGAGTTTCCAAACTTGAGCGGAAAACTTCAAAACTGACACGCGAAGCCGCATGTCGCCGTGCGATTGCTGAAAATCCACGGCTGCAGAGCGGCTTCTTCTCGCGTTTGGCACAAAAGCACCGGCTCAAAAGAGAGCACGCAAAAAAGGCTCGCGATGCCGGACGTGTCGGTGGCGGTGTTAGTAAGGGCGTTGGTCTGGTTGGCAAGGCTTCGAACGCTGTCGCTATGGCTGTCAAAACGAATCCAAAAGTAATACTCATCATCGCTGGATTGGGGCTTCTTCTCTTGATGATATCATCGGCATTCTCGGTAGTTTCCAACATGGCCTCTAGCATCGGCACTGGAATAATCGCCACAAGCTACCTTGCCGAAGACGAGGACATCAGCAACGTTGCCCTTGTCTACAGTCAATGGGAAACCGAACTGCAAGAGCGTATCCGAAGGATCGAGACTGAATTTCCGGGCTATGACGAGTATCGTATCATGGTTGACAACATCAACCACGATCCCAATGAACTCGTGGCATTCTTGACTGCTGTATACGGCAGATTCAATCTGGCCGATGCCCAAGCCACTTTGCGCCAGATCTTCGATGAGCAGTACCAGCTTACAATCGAGTCAAGTGTCGAGATTCGTTATTATCGTAACGCTGACGGCGAATTGGTACCTTATGAATGGCGCGTGCTTACCGTCACAATGCGGTCGCGCGCACTCACGGATGTTATCTGGCCTCGTATGAACGATATACAGCGCCAACATTTTACGCTGCTGATGCAGAGCAGAGGCAACCGGCAGCTTGTTGGTAGTCCGTTTGAATTCAACTGGATTCCGTTTATCATTCTTTCACAGTTGGCGAAGATCAAGTGACGGCTTCATGTTCTCATTCATGTTCTCAGATGCAAATTTGGCTTTGCGGTTCCCAACGGATTAGTTTATAATTGTACAGATGAACCTTGATACATCATAAATTATTCAGAGGGGCACTCATGGCAGACATACTCAATATTTTTGATGCTGCGTTGAACCATGTTCTTGCTGACTATGCCGACCATCGTTTTATCCTTGAGCGAGATTTCGTCTGGACTCTCCAAAAGCAATTACTCGGCATTCTTGATGCGGAGCATGGCCAATATACAGTATTCAATGACTATCCTATTGAGCGCGGCAAACTCAACAGAGGCATATCCGCTGATTTAGTTATAATCAAGAAAGCAGTGACGCGCGAGTGTGTTCTGAGTGGAGCCGCGCAGGTGGAACTTGCTGCGGAATTTAAGTTTGAGCCGTCGCCTAAGCGCACCGACATATGTGGCTTCAAACTTCCAGTGGTTTTTTGGCCTAGCGTAGTTAGGGATGTTGAGAGGGTGCGCAAGTTTACCGAGGACAATAAAGCCAGAATCGGCATCGCCATATTTATTGACGAACATGGCCGCTACCGAAATGAGAAGCGGTACTCTATTGGCTGTCACAGTGAATGGCGGCATCTCGGAAACTTTAACACGGATTACTTGGATGTACAGATGCTCTACACAGTTTCAAAATAATATTTTTGTGGGCGGTCGGATTAATTCTCCGGTCGCTTTTTTATGAGGTGACGGCGTGGCGACAACGGCGATTTTTCCACTGCGCGTCGGCAAGGGGCGTAGCGTGGCAAAGGCACTCAAGGTTACGATTGACTACATGGAGGATTCTATTAAAACCGGCATGGGCGAATATATTTCGTCTTATAAATGCACTCCGGGTACTGCAGATCTTGAGTTCGCGTTATCAAAACAACAGTACCTTTCCATAACAGGCCGCTACCAAGGTGACAAGGATGTCATCGCATACCATGTCCGGCAGTCTTTCGCGCCAGGAGAGATTACGCCGGAAGAAGCCAATCGCCTTGGGTATGAGCTCGCTCAGAGGTTTACCAGAGGTTGTCACGCTTTCATTGTCTGTACCCATGTTGACAAAGCGCATATTCATAACCATGTAGTTTGGAACAGTACAACTCTGGAATGTACGAAGAAGTTCAGAAACTTCATCGGTTCAGCGTTTGCGCTTCGCAGGTGCAGCGACATACTTTGCGCTGAGAATGGCCTGTCTGTTGTTAAAGACCCGCAGCCAAGTCGCGGCAAGGATTATGCCAAGCATGTGTACAGCAAGAACAGGCCGCTGTCATACCAAGATCAGATCCGTCTGGCCATCGACGATGCGTTGTCCAAGAAGCCCGCGACCTTTGAGGATTTCGTTGCGCTCGTAGAAGGGGCAGGTATCACAGCTAAACGGCGCGGGAAGCATATGCGATTCATGTTGCCGGGGCAGAAGCAGCCCACGCGTCTTGAAACTCTTGGTGGTAATCATACCGAAGAAGCAATCCGGGAGCGCATCGCCGGACGGATGGTTGTTGCTGTTCCTATGTCACAACCCCATGCAACCTCTGCAATTCCAACACGCAAGCCAAGCCTGCTCATAGACATCCAATCCAAAATA
Organism: Defluviitaleaceae bacterium; assembly: GCA_009780015.1. Lineage (GTDB taxonomy): Bacteria > Bacillota > Clostridia > Lachnospirales > WRAA01 > WRAA01. The sequence continues at coordinate 3,121 of WRAW01000073.1, forward strand.
CGCGAAGGCAAAGGCGCTGGCTACGCGCGCTGGGCATCCGCGCAAAACTTGAAGCTCATGGCGAAGACGCTCATCTACTTGCAAGAGTGTGGACTTGACGATTTCGATGCCTTGAAAGAAAAGTCAGCGATTGCTTCGGCTCGGTTCAATGAATTGTCTGAGCACCTGAAAGTTTTAGACGCGAAATTGACTGCCAACGCTGATCTGCAAAAACACATCGTGACCTATTCCAAAACGCGCGCTGTCTATACGGAGTACCGCAAGGCTGGTTATTCCAAGGCATTTAGGTCTGCCCATGAAGCTGACATCGTTCTGCAGCAAGCGGCTAAGAAAGCGTTTGACGAGTTTGGCTACGGCAAGGATAAGAGGCTCCCAACCGTGGCATCTCTGCGCGCCGAATACACACCGATGCTGGATGAAAAGAAGCGGGCATATCGTGAGTACCGTCAGGCGCGGGCAGAGATGCAGGAACTTGTTACCGCGAAATCCAATATTGAACGCTTCTTGAACATCGGTGAACGCTCATTGGGGCGCGAGTCTGAAAGGGCTGCACGGTGACTTATGTTTGTACTGAAATAACGGCCAAGAGCCGCGTAGCCGCTCCGCAACGCGGAGCGATCTTGGGGGTCCGGGGCTCACCCCGGCGAGTAAGCGCGCGCAAGCGCCTTGCTCGCCAAAGCATAAAACCCTCGGAAAAGCCCGAAATTGCAGACTTCCTTAGATGCGCGAACAGGCTGGGCATTGAGATCGCGGAGACCAGCGAAGGGCATCACTTGTGTGCCGAAGTGTACCGATTGCAAAAGGGAGGGAACAGATACTCTTGATTAAAACATATTTTATTGCGACGTTTCTCATGGTGTCCATGCTTAGCATGGGCACCTTTTATGTTCAAGCATATGTACCGACTGCCGGAATGAGCGATAACACAATGATTGTGAACGCTTCTTGGCTGGATGGCGAGACGCTTCGTGTCGATGTTGTTGATAGCGTCACCGGAGCAAGGTCGGCTCTGGCAGTTCGCTTAAGTGATCTTATCGGTGAGGCTGAAGACAGTCCGTATATCCTTGTGCAGGCCGTTGACTTGGACGGCAATCAATCCGGAGTGATCCAACTCAAGAATCCGTTTTATGTTCCGGAAGCGGGGTATTATGCCGTTGATGAGGATGCGTCTCCAAGTGAAGAAACAGACCATGATACGCAAACTACTGCCGGCGCTGACGATGGCTACAGCGAAAGTGCTTCAGACGGCACGCGCCCATTTACGCCCGATGGCACCGGCACTGTCTTGGATAACGTCACCGAGGCTGACGGCAAGGAGTTCTTCACAATTAAATCAGAGGACGGCAACGAGTTCTTCTTGATCGTAGATCGCCAGCGGAGTTTCGACAACGTATATCTGCTTAACGCCGTTACCGAGGAAGACTTGATGTCACTTGCTCAAGCAAGCGGCAGGTTGGTTGTTAATGACACGCCAGCTCCTACAGAACCGCCAAGCGTAAGCGAAGAGCAAGAGTCTACGCCTATAATACCACAGCCTGAACCGCCTGCGCAACGCCAAAGCAACAGAGGCGCCCTCATCTTCATTGCCCTTGTCGCGGTTGCTGCCATAGGCGCGGGTTATTACTTCAAGATTGTCAAAAGCAAGAAGGATTCATTCGAGTCCGATGGAGATGAGGATGACTTCGATCACGATGAGGGCATCGATGATGATTTCGGAGATGAGCATGGTGAGGGGAGTGGTGTGAAGTGAAGCGCATCATCTTAATCCCGATGTGCATTGCAATTATACTTGCTTTTCCGGCAAATGCGCTTGCTGATGAGCGCGCGGATTCTTCTCCGATAGCCATTACTGTTGTCGTTCCCGCGCTCGAAGAAATATCACAACCCCAACCAGTGCCACCAGCAATCAGACCGCAGTTGTATCCAGTAAGTGTTTGGGAGACCCGCGAAAATGGGCGCAGGGAGATCATCAGGGTTTACGAGCTTGGCGAGAACGAGAACCCCGACCACATCCGGCGCGAATCTTTCGAGCGTGACGGCTTCCGATTCGAGTTGGCCGAGATAACCAGAAGACCGATGCCTGTCTACAGCACACGGGATCATGTAGAAACCATTACGGTGAACACCCAGACCAGTGATTTGGATACGGTCATCCGGCTGCTGTCATCCACGCTGGAGTTCATGTCTGACGATAGCTACTTCGGTGTGCTGGCACTTGACATCTCAAGCATCCAGATCGAGTCTGACGGCACAACAACAAGCAATCACACCGCTACTAGGACGAGGGAGTTCCCCCACCTGTCGAGCGCCGATACTTCTCTCGTTCCGAGAACCGTCACAGAAAACGGCAGGACGTACAACCTTGCGAACGTTGACTGGCGAACCCAAGGCAGCACCGCTGTGGACTATAGGCAGATCCCAACAACTTTTACGGCAGTTGCCACTTACACGAGAACCGCTACAAGGGTCGCAACCATAGGTTACACAACGACCGCCGTATACAGAGGCAGTCTTTCCAGGATCGCCACAGGCCGGACGGAGTTCACCGCACAGTTCATTGGCATCCCTATTGTGACACCTGTGCTGGGTACAGCACAATCTCCGGAGGAGCAGGCGTATGAGGTCGAGGACGCGATATCCGCAGAAGCCGAACCAGAGGAGGCAAGCGAACCACAACCCATGTCGATAGAGATTGGGCATTTCAGTTTTACCGGATTAAACATTGGCAACACCGGAATCATCGGACACAACCGAGGGCGCACGAATGGTTTTTTCTTCTTCGTCCGAAGTCTGCAGAAAGGTGACATTCTGATGCTGGATGCCGATGGTATTGTAAGAAGGTACGCCGTATCCAGAACATTCATCATCGATGAGACTGACTTTGACCCACTGATGCAGTTTGGCGATAATAGGTTGACGTTAATTACTTGCGTTGAATACGTGCAGAGTCAACGCAGGGTCGCGGTGGCTATGGAGATCATTTAAGTAATATGAAATCACATGCACAATAGCCTAGCGGTTAATTTTGTGATAATTAGAGAGGACTGGTGCTTTAATGAATGGTGAGTTTAAGATCAACATAACCGCGCTTATCATGGGTGTTGCTGTCGGAGTTGCTTTGTGGATAGTGTTGATGTTTCTGACTCCGCTAACCGTTGAAGCGGCGCCGCAGCATGGCTTCGGAACAGGCCAAGGCAGAACAGGGCCGGTTAATACCAACGATTTTCATACCGCGTCATGGGAAAGGTTTTCGTTTAGTTACGAATTCACTTCCGGACAGGACTACCGTTACGACCTCGGCAGGAGCACGCCATTCTTCGGCAGTGTTCCATTGGATGTGCATACAGCAAACATTCGCCGTGACGCAAACGTGGCTCTGCGCCCACCACGCTACGGCATCTTCAGTGGGCATATCCCAACTGATCCAAGCAATCTTCTGTTTCCGCAGCCGGTGAACCCAAACTTCTGGCGCGTGGCTGGAATGGATGATCCGAACGTAATTCCAAGGTATGACACCCTTCAACTTGGAGTCAATGCGTCACCATTGGGTAATCCTCTGAACATGCACAATGTTGGGGACACAGGGTTGATTCCAAACACCAGCCTGGGTGGAGGAGGCATCGCTCCCATCGGAGCAAATAACATGAATACTGCTCATTTCATGAATGATGGTACAGCATTTAGCGAAACAAGCAACAACTCATCCATCGTTACGATGCCTGCGCCCGGTGGATTTCTACCATCAAGTAGGCACAATGTTCTACTTGACCTCGCGCTCCAGGCAAGCTACACTACACAATAAACTTCTGAATGCCTACCGGGAGCAAAAGCATTCTGAATTCAAATATTAGTGTGATGGAGCCGTAGTAATAGTAACAGTTAGCAACGGATCATTTAGGCGATTGGGATTGAAACCCCGGTCGCCTTTATTGCGTCCGTTAGAAATTTTCTAGTATAATTAAGGGGGAGCACCATGTCCAAGATTTTAGCAAGTTTCCTTGCGCTGATTATGCTTCTGGCAAGTATGCCTGTAGAAGTTCAGGCGCGGGATGTTATGACCATTTCGGAGCATGTGCAAACTATGCTGGTTGCTGACAGCAACGCGGCGGAACATAACAGGGTGAGCGTTCCTATAGACGGTCTGATTTCTCAGCAGCGCATTACGGAACTGTTCCCATCAAGGGTTGGTGGCAATAATGCCAGAACTCAAGGAATCATCCCGGCATCGGGAAGTTTGACCGGAACCGTCCTGGTTCCGAACGTTGACCTTGTTGAGAGTTTCGACAATACTTGGGGCAATACAGTACAATTCACTCTGCCGGGTGGTGGTAATCGGGCTATTGATTCCTGGAGATACCGCGTGGATATCAATGGTGTGTGGTACGAGGCGTTTTGTGCGGATCCGCACCTGTTGGGGCCAAACGTCGCGCCTGTGCCGTACACCATAAGACACGCGAGTAGTGATCTGCTGGCGGTTCTGAGGTACGGATTCCCTAACAATCCATCGTGGACGGACAGTAGCCAGGATTTCTTCCTATCGGATGCGTATGCTTCGTATATTACGCGCGTAGCCGTCGCCGCCGCCAACTGGCTTGGCCAAGGCGGGAGCCTTGACGGTGATACTGACATAATCGTCAGCGCGATGCAGTTGGTCAACGGCGAGAATTGGGTTAACGCTTACTACGCCAGAGGATATCTCCGCATTGCCGTGAACGGTCAGGACTCCGCAAGTGCTGATGGTGAGCCCAACGGCAGCGGGATGATTGTGTCGGATGTGTTCAACCTAACACATCCGCATAACGACAGCCCTGTTATGTTTCAGTGGCCTGCCGGTACACCTAGCGGTGCGGTGCTGCTGGATGCCGGAGGCAACGAGATCGCGGTTGGTCAGCCGTTCACTGGTGACAGAAGCTTCAGAATAGCTGTTCCCGAAGGTGCTGCCGCAAATGCGGTTACCGTGGAGATTGTCGGGATCAACAATCCGTATTCCGGTCAAGTGTGGACTGCGCGGATTCAGAACGACAACGCGGGGTTTCAAGACATAGTGTTTTACTTGCCCGAAGTTTTCGCGAGTGCCGTAATGACACCGACAACCACTCCGAATCCTACTCCTACGCCGCAACCAACACCTACGCCAACTCCGGAACCGCATTCGGCAGGTGTTAGGATACAAAAGGTAGACGCGCTGACCCGTGAGAACATTCCCGGTGCTTTGATGAGATTACGCGGCATGAGTAGCCATCAGGTGGTTACTGGCGATGGCAATGCCGTTGGAGGTGATCCATCCAACCATATCTGGGAAATCGACAACACCGGAATCAACATTTCACAAGTGTTGACGGCTGGGGCAACTACAGCCGTGCCGAGTGGCGTTACCAGCACCGTTACTGACGGTGTGTGGACGCTGGAAGGGCTTCCTTACGGCTTTTACATGGTGGAAGAGGAGCGAGCGCCGGATGGTTATTCGCTTTTGCCCCAACATACTGCGTTTGGCTTCTGGTTGCTGCCACCAAACGTGATTGTAGAGGGCACAGGCATACCAATTACATGTCCTGTAACCGGGCAGGTATTGGAAGTCATAGTAGAGTATGAAATCATCGAAGATGGCGCAAATATCAACTCTATCTTGATTACCTTCGAGAATTATCCGTTCGGCGAAATCGTGGCTTATAAGCACGATTCTATTACAAATGAGCCTCTTGCCGGTGCGCACATCCGCATACAGGGATTCTTTGTTGAAGGCAATGCCCCGGTCATTACAGACCGTACCTATATCACAGACAGTAGTGGTCGAGTTGTATTCCGTGACTTGCCTGCCGGAACGTACACCCTCACAGAAATCCAACCACCAACCGGCTATATGCTTGCGGAGGTAAATCATCACTCCGTAAATCTATCATGGGGGCAACGAGAAGATAACCCATCACGACCCGCCCCGGTAGTGAGATTTTACAACGAACCCTATACCTATCTTGAGCTTTTGAAGATAGACGGCAACACGAACGCACCCTTGCCCGGTGCTATTTTTATGCTGTCCGACCCGGTGACAGGCGAGGAATGGCTGGGTGCTACCGGTGCTGATGGGCGTGTCATTATCGGGCAGGAGGGTTCGCAAGGTAATTTCCTAACACCCGGCAGAACCTATATTTTGCAAGAAATCCAGCCGCCGGTTGGTTATGTATTAAACTCAGCCCCTCGCGAAGTAGTGCTGTCCAACCGTGGGCGTAATGAGATTGTTATCACAAACTATCACAACCCCAGCCTTACCATCATTAAGAGGGATAAGGATACACAGGAGTATCTTGCGGGTGCGGTTTTTGAGGTTGTGTTTGAAAATGGACGCACCGTGGCCGGGAGTCCGTTCACAACTGATGAAAGTGGCCGTATTGTGATTCCTGAGATACTCTTTGCGGATAACCCGGAGCGGACGCTGATTATCACGGAAATTGTTCCACCACCGGGTTATAATCTTGCTAACCCCAACTGGCAACGCGTTACCATGCGTGAGGGCGAAGATAATGTCGTTGTCTTTGAAAACACGCGGATGCCTACGCTAACCATCCAAAAGATAGACGCCAGAACCGGCTTCCCAATCCAAGGCGCTTGGTTTGACGTGGAGTATCTCGGCGCTACAGGCGGTCTTGGCGGCAATATTGGGCCATCTGGGCTACTCACGGGGAATCCTTTCATCACAGACCAGCACGGGCGTATTGTGATCGAGGGTTTATATAGCGGGCGTTATCGGATTCGTGAAATAAGGAGTGCCAATAATTATTGGCTGGACACACTGGAATCCAACCGCACATGGATTATTGAGATTCGCGATAACGAGGACTACACGCTTGTTGTTGAGAATACTCTGCTGCCTACGTTAGTGATTACTAAACGTAACGTCGTAACATGGCGGCCGGTTCCAATGACCCGGTTTCGCGTGGAGTACGAAGTGCCAAACAGCCCCAGCGTCCAGCATGTCGGATATTTCATGACCAATGTACAAGGGCAGATTATCTTGCCTTTTGTGCAAGTGGGCTGGTACAGGGTGACGGAAGTCAGACCGGCGCCGGGTATGACGCTTGCTACCAACAACAGTTTCAGAGTGTTCTTGCAACCCGGCGATAACTCCTACGCGCTTATCCGTGACGGTATTATCGCAAGCGAGAGCATGATGCTTCCCGCATCTATCCCGCCAAATCCCCCACCGATCACAGACGAGCCAGCCTTTGAGCCGGATGAGGATCGAGAGTATTTGCCGAGCGGCAACAGTAACATTCCAAACGCTCCAACGCCGGATATTCCGGCTAATGCGGAGGTTGAGGCTATAGAACCGGATACAGATGCCATCGTAAACCGGGGGCTTGCGCCGGAGCAGTCCAGTTCTACCGACAATCCAACCAATAGTCCCGATATTCCGAACTTAGATGAGGATTGGTTCAACAGCGTAGACCTAGAAAATATGCCAATCAATCACTATGATAATCCCAGCCTAGCAAGCCAAGCAAACGGACGGCTTGAAGTGTGGGGCGGCGAAATTTTTTGGAATAACGAGTTGGAGATTTGGAATTTTCCTCAAAACACACTTGTCATCCGCAAGGAAAACGCTGTCACCGGGGAGCTATTGGCCGGCGCCAGATTTTCGGTCACCAGAGTATCAAGCGGCGATGATAGCGGATTGCATGGCACAGTTATAGGGGAATGGACAACAAATCACAGCGGAATCCTTGTAATTGCGGGGCTTGATCCCGGATTTTACATCGTTGAGGAAACCCAGAGCCCCCCTAACTTTACGCTCTCAGCCAACACTCGTCAACATGTCTTTATGCGTCCTGATGATACCAGCGTCGTATCGGTGACATTCTCAAACTTGCCTTATTCAAGTTTGCTTGTGACCCTAAGATGCAGCGTTACTTCCGCTCCTATCCCCAATGGCGAGTTTAGAATTACCACATCAGACGGCGCGGTTGTTGGTACAAATAACGGCGTGTTTTGGACGAATTTGCAGGGTGAAATCTTGATACCAAATGTTCGCCCGGACAGCTATATCATTACTCAGGTTACTGTGCCTAATACGCATGTCATTATCCTTACGCAGTCCACTCAGACGATAAGAGTAAACCCCACGGGCCAGATTTATCGCGTAGATTTCTTCTCCGACCCGCTCTCCAACTTGCTCATAACCTTGCGCTGCGAGGTTTTAGGCCAACCGATCCAAGGCGGCGAGTTTAGGGTAACAAACAGCGCGGGTAATGTCGTTGGAAGCGCGAACGGTATCTTCTTCACTGATTTACAGGGTGAGATTCTGATACCGGGGCTGGGCGTTGACAGCTACGTTGTTACACAGCTAAACGCTCCTGACGGGTTTAGGCTTGGAACAGGCGGGGCAACAAACAGTCAGACCATCTTTATTCAACGACCTGCAGAAACCTACGCGCTCAATTTTACAAACGAGCCATATAGCGGCCTAATTATACAGAACTTAGACGGCTACAACGGCGACCCTCTTCCCGGCGTTCGCTTCCGTATTGACCGCATAGACGATACCGGCAATGTTCTGATTGGTGAGCATGTAACCGATGCTAACGGCAGAATTGAGCTAACCGGGCTACTTGGCTCGTTCAATATCACCCAACTGGACGTGCCTAATGGGTGGGAATTTGACGCGCAGCCTATAAGAATAGCCCATGTAAACGCTGGTACGCCAACACTCGTTACCTTCCACAGCCCCCGCATGGGCAGCCTTGAAATTACCTTGGCAGACGAGGACGGCAACCCTCTGTCCGGTGGACGCTTCGAGGTTCGCCGTCAAAATGGCCAGCTTGTGGGCGAGTTTGTAACTCCTGTTTCCGGCATGGTGTCTATACCTAACTTGGGCAGCGGGTGGTTTACCATAGAACAGGTTGCCCCACCCCAAGGCTTTGTTATGACCGACACCGGGCGAAGTGTGGAGGTTGCAACGAATACCGTAGCCAGAGCGCAGTTCATCAATATCCAGCGTCCGGCACTGGTTATTGAGAAGGTCGACACAGATGGCAACCCATTGCAAGGCGCTGAGTTCAAAGTGCGAACGTTATCCGGTGAACTCATCCACCGTGGCACAACAAACAACGGTGGTGTTATCACCA
>WRAW01000074.1 GCA_009780015.1 Defluviitaleaceae bacterium
TTACGATGCACCGAATGCGGCTCCCGTATGGCTGTTCAATATCGTGGTAAAACCCCGGATGGTGGACAGAGTTATTATTACGCTTGCAAAAAGCGTAGAAAATCCAAGAGTATGCTTTGCTCAAACAAGAACGCCCGGGCAGACTTGGTTGACCAGGCAGTTGTAAATGAACTGAAAAACAGAGGTCTGAACAAAGATTTGTTTCTGAGCAATCTGAGGGAGCAATTAAAAGAAAACAGAACAGCGATTACGCTCAACCCTGTTGATTTTATCAAAGAGGATATTGATAAAAAAACCAAAAGCATAGACAGGCTTGTTAAAAGAATATCCAATACGGATGATGATGTCATAGCTGCCGCTTACGAAAATGAGATGCGCGTATTGAGAAAAGAAATCGTTTCATTATCGGCGGAACTATCATCTATTGCTGATAAAAAAACAACTGTTCGCGACACTGAAAGCGGTATCGCTTTTGTAGAAAAGCTACTGGATAAATGCGGCCATATTGACGAGATGGATTTAGAAGCACAGCGAGAACTCGTCAAAGCACTTTTTAAACAAATCATGTGGAACTCGGATACAGAAAGTCTAAAGTTTGTGTTTATATCCGATAACAATGGTGATGACCCTGATGACGATGACCCAGATGATGGGAACGGTGAAGAAGGAGGTGATTTTGATGGTGAATATGCTTCGCTTGCGACCGTCGTAGATGACGGCTTAATGTCGCACTTTAATGAACCATACAGTCAGATGGTTCGGAACAGCCATCAAACTCTTGGTACACAGTCCAAGCCGCTTACTCTCCATAGCAATTGCAATCATCTCGAACGTCTTCCCAGCTCCTACTTCGTGCGCCAGCAGAGTATTCCCGCCATATATCGCGTGTGCTATGGCGTTAAGCTGATGAGGACGCATTTCAATACGCGGATTAATTCCGGCCAATTCAAGATGACTTCCGTCATACTCGCGCGGACGCACAGAGTTGAAGCGCTCGTTGTAAAGCTTTACAAGCTCATTTCGGCGTGTTGGGTCTTTGAATATCCACTCGCTGAACGCGTCCTTCAACGCCTGCTGTCGTTGCTGGGCCAGAATAGTCTCGGCTTTATTGACTGCACGTATCTCTTTGTTGCCCTTGGTAATAGTGTCGTAAATGCGGACATCCCGAAGATTCAGAGTGCTTTCCAGTATCTCAAAAGCGTTAATCCTGTCAGTGCCGAAGGCAGTTCTAGCCAAAACATCCATGATAGTTACACTGCCTTTGCCATTTACGCGCCAATCACCCGTAAGACCGCTGTAGTCAATATCCAACTCGCGCCTAAGAGCAGGACTCGGCTTCAACGTATCAAGTACAAACTCCTGTATATAACTCTTGTCTATCCATGTAGAGCCGAGCCGTACAGCTATTTCGCTGGCGTCTAGGTCTTTGGGCTGAACCTTCTCCAGCGCCGTTACATTGACGGCATACTCAGAATCGCCTTCAACAGCCTCCCTTGCTTCCACAAGTTTTTTGCGAACGTTGCCGGATAGGTATTCGTCTGCCGGGGCGTATCGTTCTGTATGGGGTATCTTGAATATAACGCCTTGTAAGTCGGCGATGATTTTTTCCTCCTCTAAGCCTGTCAGCTTGCGCATGAATCCGATATCTACCCTAGCTTTTTCTGAAATGGACACAGCGAGAGCTTCCGAAGACGTGTCAACGCTTGTAATAGCGGCTTTCTGCTTTATCGTGCGCTTGGAGAATATATCGCTCTTGCCCTTAACCTTGCCATGCTCGTCCACAACTTCCAGCGAAGCCAGCAGATGATACGAGCTGTCACCGGCAAAAGCGTTCGCGTTGGTTCTGGCGCTGATTGCTCCGTGCTTGGATTTGAAATTATCATAGAGCCTGTTGAGTTCCGATTGCAGTTTGGACAATTCATAATCGCTATCACCGTTCATCTGACTATCTATAACTTTGTTCAGACAGTTACGCAGCTCGATCATTCCCTTTGTGCGGTCACTCGCCGCGCCTGATATGTCAGCGCGGTACATGCGACTGTTCTCACGGAAATATACATCTCCGTCAACAATCGTGTAACTGTGATTGCGCACAGACGGATCGGCCGGAATATACTCGCGCTTTTCCACATCTAGATCGACATACATCTCATGCTCCGTGATTCTGCCGGAAACGTGAGAAAGCGCATCCTTTAGCTGTTCGCTAAGGTCTACGCCTTCGATTGGATTGCATGTCGTATCTTTTTTGTTACCATAAAGTTTGTTGCCATAGGCCATAGTACCGAGAATCATATGTGGATTGTCAACAAAGTAGCTGTTGATTGGTATTCCGTCCTCGGTCTGCCCAAGATGAACCCAGTCAGGTTCAATGTCGATCTTTCGCTCACGTTTTTGCAGAAAGATTATGTCGCTCGTAACCTCTGTACCGGCATTTTTTAAGAAAGCATTATTGGGAAGCCGGACGGCGCCCAGCAGCTCCGCGCGTTGCGCTATATACTTGCGCACATCGGCCTTTGCTTTATCCATAGTACCCTTGGAGGTTATAAAAGCTATGATACCTCCGGAGCGCACCTGATCCAGCGTCTTGACAAAGAAGTAATCATGCACAAAAAGATTCTGATACTTCCTGTCAACTACAGTATACGCACCGAAGGGCACATTACCTATTGCAACGTCAAAAGAAGCATCCGGCATGTCCGTATTCTCGTATCCCGTCACCCTGATATCGGCATCCTGATAAAGCTGCTTCGCTATTCGCCCGGTGATGGAATCCAGCTCTACGCCATGCAGCCGAACATCCTTCATGGTGTCAGGCAGAAGTCCGAAGAAGTTGCCTACGCCCATTGACGGCTCCAGCAACTTACCATCCTTAAAACCCAGCCGCTCAAGCGTTTCGTACATCGTATTAATTATTGTCGGCGATGTATAGTGGGCATTCAATGTTGAGGCTCTGGCGTTTTCGTACTCGTCAGGCGAAAGCAGACCGCTTAATTTAGAATACTCCTTCGACCATTCGGCGTTGTCGGGGTCAAAGGCTTGCGGGATGCTGCCCCAGCCCACATAGCGCGAGAGTGTTTCCTGTTCAACAGGCGTAGCCAGCCGGTTCTCGGATTCGATTTCTTGAAGAGTTTGTATTGCCGCCACGTTGTAACCGTACTTGGTCTTGGGCCCGCCTTCGCCGAGACGCTCGTCGGTTATGCGGAAATTATTACGCTTGGCTTCAACCTCAAATAAATTATTGATTGAGACGGTGGACACGATTGGCGCTGCTTTGGATGATTCAACGGGGTCACCGGATTGCGGAGCATGGTCAATCTCCGTATCAGGCTGGACAGGGTCAATGTCATGCCGCGCCTTTTTCCAATCCGCAAAAAATACAGCCGGCGGGCCGGATAGCGGCTCTGGCGTTGACGGCGCTGGTTCCGGCGTTGACGCTTGTTCCTGTAGCGGTTCTATCGACGGGACTTCTAACTCGCTCTCCTGAACATCATGGGCATAATCTTTCAGAATGGCCAGCATTTTTTGAATATTTTCAGCATCTACAGCGGTGTACCCTGTATACTCGCCATTACCTCGGAGCTCCTGCTCGGTCTGCCAAAAGTTCGTGATGTGATTGTACAAACCTGAACGCTCCGGGGGATAATCGCCGATGTCATAGCGGAACTCATAGACGGAATATTCCGTATCTTCAGGACTATCCAGATAGAAAATAACGCCGTGCGTTTTGCGATAACCGCCACTTATCCCTGCTGTTGCGCGTTCATCTCGTTCCTTCGATTCAAGTAACTTGAACTTTACGTCAGCCTCCGAGAAGCCAATTGTCTCATATGCGTAGAACTCAGGGCTTTCACTGGATTCTATCATTACTATAGGCTAGCCGCCGTAGTCGGCTACATTTTCGGCCCCGCGCATTTCCGCTACTATGTCGTTCCAACTAACCCTGTCTATGCTGCCCGAAGTATCGGCCACAACAACTTGACTGTTACTTTCGCCGGATTCAGGCAATAGCTCGTTGTCCTGAACTTTGCTGATATTCGATACTTCTTCCGGCCCGGACATTTCAGCCGTTCCTGGGGCTTCGGATTGCGTAGTCAGTTCGGACAACAAGCTGTCAATGCTCAACTGCATGGATTGAGGTTTCGACGTCTGCCCGGCTTTTGGAGTCTGAACTTGCCCGGCTTGTAGATTCTCCTTGGGAAACAGCGTGAATGTGCCGCTCTGAAACGCGTTAAGATTTTCAAATATTTTTTTGCGCGCTTCATAATCCCTGTCTGTTTCAAGTAAGTTATCCGCTGCCGGGCGCATTGCTGAAAGTATGCTTGACAGTGTTTCGGGGTCGCCGAGCATCTCCGGCGGCGTGTCTACGTTGATGACAGTATCTTCTTCTAGGTGTAAACCAATTCGCGGCAAACCGTTTCCTGTGCCAGCGCTTCGGTCATTGTCATGTAGGCCGCCCACTGGGTCGGTTGCGTCTGCCTGTCGTAAGGGTTCGGCTCGGCTTGCAGCATCTGGCGCATTATATTCTCCATGCCAATCTCCGCCGCTTCCTGTATCTCCAAGCAGTGGATTATCAATTGGCCACTCTGCTGAAGTTGTTGGTAATACTCCGGCTTGTGCTCTCTGAGATAACTCTGGCGCTTGCGCCCGAATATCTTTGTTGCGCACAGGGTTGTTGCTTGTGGCATTTCGCCCGATGTTGTTATTGCGTTCATTTCCGACATGTGGTACACTCTCCTTAGATTTTTCGGCAATCTTACCGCGCTCGAAAACTTTTATCGGCATCTCAATCTCGCGCAGCACCTTTTGCGAGAGAATCGCCGTAGCTTCGCCAAGCCGTGTGATGTCTTCGCTTGTCGTAAACGTGGTCACAGCTTGCAGATTGTTATGCTCTACATCAATACCACAGCGCGACATTACGGCATACGCCGTGCTTGCGGCAAGCGCAGCTTGAAAGTTTTTCGGCTCTCTGCCGCCGTTGTATTCCGACGCTAACTGGTTTGCTATGTTCGTTATCGTAGACGATAACTCCACATTTCGTACCCGCCAATTCTCCAGCCCCGGATATGCCTTTTCCAGCGCGTCGGACACGACATGCTGATTCTCAGGAGTAATCTGCCAAAAGAACGGCTTGATCGAGCTGGAGGTGTTAGCGGTGTCTCGGTAGTCAAACACATATTTAAGCTTCGACTCCTCGCCGGTACCGTCAATCAGCGCAATACCTTTAGTCCCGCGCCTAACAGGGCGCTTCATGGTATCGCGCCACAGGCTGTAGGACGCGGCGGCTTCAACATCCGGCTTCTGCGCGTAAATCAATACTTGATCCGCGAACGGATATTTGTAGAGCCTGCTTGCGCTTCGGAGAAACGAAGCCCAGCGGTCTGTACTTTGAGTGAGGCTCTGTGTTGCATTTATTGCGAGGTTTTGATACTGGTGGAGCTTTTCCATAGTCTTTTACCTCCGTGTGATTTGTCGCGTTATCCGCCGACACGTTGCCACATGTCGGCAGCGACAGCGTTGCGATAATACGAATCCATTTCCATCTTGCAGTTATACAGCATGGTGAGGATGTACTGCTTTTTCTTGACAATGCGTTCGGTAACGTTCTTGAACTGGTCTAGGACGTGGTTGATATCCCAATGCCCAAGCTTTAGAAGCTGGCTCTTGACCAACTCGCGGAGCTTGTCCTCGCTGCCAACGCGAAGTGTTTTACCCTCACTGAAAATTACGTCGATGATTATGCTGACGAACTCGTCGATGAGCTGCAAATCATGAGGCCGTGTAATTTTGAAGTCGTTGTAACCGATGTTCTCATGCACCAGCAATCTGTAGGACGCTATCTTGCTTATGATATCTTCGGTCTGTCCATTATCCTGTCCGCGCTGTTGCCGTATAGATAAGACAGGACTGGACGAAAACTGATTAGTGTTAGAGGGTTTATAATTCTTAGTGCTATTATTATTACTAATAGGTACGGCTTTTCCGTATTCGGTTTTGCCGGATACGGAAAAGCCGTATGCGGCGGTGTCGAAAGTTATGTTGCTGGGCACGGTGTTGTTATGTGTCGATTCTACGAGTGAGATATCTGCACATTCCGTCGGGTCTGACATTTTAGCGCGCTGTTCTATGCGCGGGAAATTCAACAACTTTTGTGTGTGCGAATTGTCTGTGTGTAACTCATCCAAAAGTGGCGCACATGAAACATCCGCATACGTGTTTTCCGTATACGGATAATCTGCACTACGTTCCGACGTGCCCACATCCAACTCTCCCAAGTCAGCAACTTCGTCAATTTCATCACCAACACCGAGCATGATCTCATTACCTTCATTGGACATATCTTGGCAAAGCGACATCGGAACTTCACACACAGTACAATCCCAATGCGAGAGACGTCCAGCTACGTCACGCAACTGTACCTTGCGGTAGTAGCCGCACTCGCTCAACTCTTTCAGCCCGGCGTAGACAGAATCCCGCCCATCCCTAGCGTGGTTTATTAAGTCCGATACTCTTACTTCCCAATCATCGGGCTTTGTCAGAAGATAGGCGAGTATGCCTTTGGCTTTGTAGGACAGAATAGGGTCTTCAAGAAAGCCTTTGTGCATTTGGACAAAACTGCTTGGGATTCTCTTTACTCGTATGATTTCGCTTCCGTTTCCGTTTCCATTGTTCATTTCGACACCATTCCTTCTATAGAAATATTAGAATACAAAAACGCCCATAGCATCGAAGCTCGTTACAGCTTCATTCATGAGCGTTAAATCTTCTTGCTGTCTTTGCAAAGTTGGCATTGCTCAGATTTTTCCAGTTTCTCAATCGTGGCGTCAATCTCAGCGAAAACTTTTTCAAGTCCTTCATTACGAAACACCTTCGACTGATTGCTTCGGCGAAGTCGTTCGTACTCATCCTTGGTTCTGATTTTGTTGTGTTGCAGAAATATGTACTGCTTGAAAGTTGAACGAATGTAGAAATCGTTCCACATCGAATAGGGTTTGCTGTTGCTGAATTTCTTCGCCTCTTTGAAAAGCTCGTTCAGAATAAGACGTATCATTACTTCAAGGAGCGTCAGATATTGCAGACCCAAGACGGCATTGGCGGCAACGCACAGCGCGCGCTCACGTCTGATGAAAGATTCAGCGTCCACGCACATGCCATTGACCAACATCATAGTTTTGTCGTTGGCCGTTATACGCTGCCGTAATCTTTCTTCCGTGTAGCTTGCGCCCAAACTTTTTATGCGCGTGAATTTTTCCCTGCCCTTTTTCCGCACCGACAAATATTTTCTGTCGTCGCGGATGTCATAACCGAGCGTGTCCATGGTGCTTTTGAACTGCTCGAAGCTCTGCGAGTGCAGCACCGCCTTGTCGATGTCAATACGGATTTTTTCTTTCCATGAGTTTTCATTTAGACGTTCAATCCATTCTTTGTATGAGAGCGAATCGCCGCGCTGGGGCTTGTCGATAACCGAGTGTTGCAGCGCGTAAGCTTTGCACAACTCATTC
Source organism: Defluviitaleaceae bacterium (assembly GCA_009780015.1). Classification (GTDB taxonomy): domain Bacteria; phylum Bacillota; class Clostridia; order Lachnospirales; family WRAA01; genus WRAA01. The sequence continues at coordinate 7,500 of WRAW01000074.1, forward strand.
GAGAGCTGACGCATTTTGGACAGGCTCGTTTTATTTGAATGAATTTTCTTGCCCTTGAAGTCAACGGAGTTTACCACTATATGATTATGGATGTGTTCTCTGTCGGAGTGAGTAACGATAACGGCCTGCGCATGTGGCCCGAAGTGTTTGCTCACAAACTCCCGAGCAATTTTAAGCGCTTGCTCACTACTTATGTTGTCCTTCGGCGAGAAAGATTGAATCACATGATGGGCAAGTACGGTCTGCTTCACAGTGCCGTTAATCCTTCGCGCGCCGCTAAGTTTTTGCAGCATGTCAAACTGCAACACGGCGCTGTCGGCGTTGCAGTTATAAAAATCAGTGTACAGTAGCTTCTCAGTTTTGTCTGGGTTCTAGAACATACTTGATGAGTTGTTTCACGTTCGAGTGCCGAGGTAGAGATTTCACTACTGCCATGCACATCATCCTTGTAATAAGACTTGCCGTCGAGAAATTCGATCAGGCCATTGACATGGGTTGTGTTTACTATAACTTCTAGCAGCTCCGTCACCTTGGTGTGATCTTGCTGTATCGCTATTAAACTTTTCGGCGAAACATACTTGGCCTCGTTACAGAGCTTAACAACTTGGTTTATGTTCACGCCGATTTTGTTTATCTCCCATACCAGACGTTTAAGCTCCGTATCGTTGTACTTTATCACAAAGCCATTGAGCGCCATCTTACAAAAAAACTCGCCGGTGTTCATGCCAACAGAAGCGGCTCGGTCTTTTATTTTCTGCAAGTCGTCCTTTGAAGGCTTTATCAAGAATTGTGTCTTCACTTCGATATCACTCCTACTTTAACAACAAAAACATGGGAACATTAAAACGGAAAATACATGAAAAATGTTAAAGGCAGAGAACTAAAAACGTACTTTTCAAGAGCCAAAAACAGGGGTAAACCCCTGTTTTGGCGTTCTTGCAAGTATAGATTGCGTATATACGCAATCAGGAAATTGAAATTTTAGGGTTGCACCCTAACACCCGACTGTGATGTTTTGCTCAGCGCAACTACAGCTACTTCTTGGTGCTCTTTTTTTGCATCCTGTGCAGTGCGTCAAAATCACCGGCTACAAATTTCTGCATGATTTCTTTCGGAGAATAGTTTGTCGCCAGAACAATCTCAGCGAGAGCTAGTGCTTCGTCTATCGCGATCTCTTTTTTCAGACTGCTGATTTTCTCATCGGTTGCGGAGATTTCAGCTTGAACTTCGGCTAACCGTGAGAGGTTCCTGTCCTGAATCGCGATAAGTTTTTCAAGCTGGCGCTTCTTCGAGGCTGTGCTTTTGTCCTCGGTGACGCTGGGCTTGACGTTCGGTTTGGCGCTGCGTCTAGCATTCGGTTTGACACTTGGTTTGCTTATAGACTCCGAAGCCGGAGCAACATTTTGTGCAGTGTCTGGCTTGTTGTTTTCGTCATTGATTTTTACATCGTCGTTCATAATCAAACCCCCATGATATTTTTAATAGTGTAGGAAGCAGAAAATTATCTGCACAAATACATCAAAACAATCAAAATATTTACAAACAAGCTTTGAAGAATTTAGTCCCCGAAGTTGACCAGCACCCGTCGGAAATGTATCAAGCCTCCGCCGGTATTATCCATCACCACCCCACCCGGCGACGGCCAGCTCGTACAATGAATCCACATCTTACGGCCTTGTGAGTCTCGCCCGATAAATATTCCGACGTGATTGAAGATACCGGCAGCTTGGTTCGCTTCTTCGGGGCGGCGCAGTAATCCTATATCACCGGGTAGTAAATCGTCTGATGAAATAGGCACCGATTGATTCCAATGCCCCACGGTGCTGCCCAAGCTGTCGTGTACTCCCGCCATCCTGTACACCCACGAAGTGAACCCGGAGCAGTCAAACGCTGTCGGCCTGTTAACCAGATCGGTACCGTAGCCCCTCGCGCCGAAGCGGTAGACAACATTTTGACTCGGCAAAAGGAAGCTCATTGCAATTTCAACAATGTCTGCTCTGCTGCCGGACACAGGTGGTAATGACCTGATAATCTCATCAATCTCCCGCTGGCTCATACCGGCCATGCCCTCAAAGTTTACGAACCGACCGAGGTTGGGGAACATTGCGTACAGTGGCAGCTCCATTATTGCGCGGACGGTTGCGATTTGAGATTCATCGAAGCCGAGTATCTCACACAATTGATAGAAGTTATAAACCACGAAGTCAACTATGACGCAAGTTCTCTCTATCGGTTCAGGAGGCGGTTCTCCCGGTGCTGGCGGAGTTGTGTTCTCATCAGGCTCATCAAAAAACATCTCATAGTCGAAGGATAGCGAGTACGTTTTTTCGTGAAGCTCACTCATTGCGTCTTCCTTGCCATCCCAATCCTGTCCGTGTATCGTTGCAATGAACGCGAAGAACATAGGGACGTTAGTGCGTATTCTGGTTACATCGTCATGTACATAGCGAACATCATCATGAGCATCTACTTCATCCTGTATACGCCGGTTAACCTCTGCGTCGAGTTGGTGCACAAACTCGGCGTAGGTAATCAGGCGTTCTTCCTCCGCATTGGGGAATGCCGCAAACAACGACACAAAAAAAGCAATCACCGACGCGACTGCTACTACAATAAGTATTGGAACTATGAAAGAGATAACCAGCTTGACAATTGCCACAACAGCTTTTACAATTAACATTAGCACAGCACTAGCGCCCTTTATTATCAATGCCTTTACCGCTTGACGAGCGCCTAATGTTCGGATAAGCCGCATTGCTGTGTGCACTGACTTGACAGCACCGCGCCCGGCTCGATACGTAGCTTTACCAGTCATGACTGCTCCCTTACCTGTTTGAGTGGCAGCTTTTGTTGTTGTACCGGCAGTTTTCTTCATGTCCTGTAGCTCATGCGGAGCATGTTCAAGCGTCGCATTGTAAAGAGAGCTAGCCGCACTCTTAGGACGTAACATCGCGATACTGCCCACAACTTTTACAGTGTTAACCGTGGGAGACAAAGCGGTTTTGGCGTCTTCACTCGCCGATGATTTGACAACTGCTTCGACTGACTTCCCGGCGCATACCGTCTCATCCCTAGCACGTCGGGTGATCCTCTTTTTGAGATTGGTTGCACGTACCGCCATTGCAAGGTTTGTCAACTGGCTTGGGAGTTGCGCGTTAACCGGTGAGTTCTTCGATTGCTGGGTGGATGTTCTGACTGGTGACTGACTGGCAGACGCTAGGCTTGAATATTTTTTGAGCAGATGACTTGAGGATGTGCTTGGACACACTGGCGATAAGGGAACATTTGTTCGTGCCGATGGTGTACTTTTCGAACCGGCTCTACTACTCCTACGTTCAACAATATTCAGCTGCACAAAGTTTCGTCGGTAGTGTGATATCCTAAGCTGTCTTGGAGCATTTCGCGCAGCATTGACAAGATATTTCGCCGGATGATTTTGACGCTGCCTACGCGGAGATGATTTCCCGTGACGATTATCTTCATGAGCAGAACTCAACGTCATGCCACCACTGACAATCTTGGCAATGTGAAACGATCTCCCGGCAAGACGCGCCTGTGCTTGTGATTTGTTCCAGCTTGAACGCGATAATCGAAGCCGTTTAGTGCTCCTGTAGCCTTGCGGCGGTACAATGTTTATAGCATTGGCTGTTAACACAGTGTGTCTTCGTCTACTTCGCTTTTCTTCCTTATTACGAATAGAATCGGACATGCTACTTAGTTGTAGCAATTGCACTTTCCCGGCGCAACTTGCTCCGGCATCACTTTTATCAGCAACGTCAGAAGCCCAGCCATCATAATCAACCTTCGGTTCCTTGAAATTGTCGCTCTTGTTTTTCTTTAGAGCCAACACTTTCGCTCCAACATAAAGCGTAAAGATATCCTCACGGATTCCACGCTTACGAATGTTCTGTCGGCGGCGTACACCGGAAACACGCCGCCGTTGCCTGACTGAAATCGCTGCCCGATGTGTCGTATGCCTGTTCTGCCGAGTAGTCGAGTTAGGCATACCACGCGCCCTTATGTTCCTTATGTGGCGCGGGTAGTGCTTGCGTTGATCGGCGCTTGGGTTCCTATTCCTACTCAACTGCAATCTTCGCGCGGAATTACCGCGAGACCGTTCCGCGCTATGTGAATCGCTTGAATTGCTCGGCGCTGCTTCTATTTTCTTTGCAACTGCATTCAAGGAGAAACCTAGCTTGCTATCCTTCGCGGAAATATCACGAAGATTGCGATATCGTAAACTATGTGATACATAGCTTGACAAACCATTCCTCTGGACATGCTTCCGTATCCTAGACATATACACCGCCCTTCCAAACGGTAAATCTATCACGGCTCCGCATACAGCAACTCAGTCCGCCCCTCACTCTCGCGTCGCATGATCTCCACAACCTCATCCGGGTCTGTTTATTCGAACAGTACAGTTATTTCGTAAGATTTGAAAAGCCCTTGCTTTTCTTGGCATTTTAATCAACTCCTTGAATAATAATGACACCTTCTGGTCATAATTCCGTAAGGAAGAAA
>WRAW01000075.1 GCA_009780015.1 Defluviitaleaceae bacterium
ATTTCCGCCACTCTGCGTCAGTTCCTCCTTGCGTGCCTATGGGCACGCGGCGTCGTCACTTCCTTGATTGGCGAAAAATCGCCTCAAAAAGCTTTCTGAAAAACTATTGACGACACACCCTAGCGAACCACTGCGGGTTCGCGTCGTCGTCGATTTCTTGCCTGGCGAAAAATCGCCTCGCAAATCTGACATTTGCCAGTTACGCAAGAGGTCTAATAAAAGGGAGGTGCGGCATTGCCTAAGAAATGCAAGCTATACCGCGAAAAAAAATCACATGGAGGCCGTCCCCTCATACTGCAAGCCATTGTTGGCCCGCTGACTCCGTTCATCATGATTTACGGCGCTTATATACTGTTTAACGGGCATCTTTCGCCGGGAGGAGGCTTTTCCGGCGGCACGATACTGGGTACGGGACTTGTTCTGTGCTGTTTGGCATACGGCCCCGAAAAGGTAAGCAAGTTTTTTACAACAAAGGTGCTGGCAGTGATTTGCTGCGCGTCTCTGGCGTTTTACGCGATTATCAAGGTCTATTCGTTTATGGTCGGCGCCACCGGAGGCACTACGGGCATCCCCCTGGGCACACCGGGCGACATCCTAAGCGGGGGTCTTATCCTGCCGCTTAACATAAGCATCGGATTGGTCGTCGCGGTTACGATCTATAATTTTTACGCACTCTTCTCAGAAGGCGAGGTATAGACTCGTGGGCTTAATTACCAATTTCTACGAGGCGACGGCCATGGTTTTGTTCGGCATAGGCTTCGTTACGCTCCTGCTGCAAAAGAACCTCATCAAGAAAATAATCGGGTTGAACATTATGGACTCCGCCATCTTTCTATATCTGACAACGACAGGCTATATTACGGGAAGAAGCGCCCCCATAGTTATCGACGGCGTGGTGTATGCGGGCGCGTACGTAAATCCGCTTCCAAGCGCATTGGTAATGACGGGAATAGTCGTTGCCGTAAGCATTACGGCGTTCGCGCTCGCCCTGTCCCTAAAGCTGTATGAGCATTACGGCACGCTGGACATGGACAAGATCGCGCTGATGTCTCGCGGAGGTAAGGGGTAATGGGTGGCGTAGCGTTTCATTTTCCGCTTTTTATAATATTCCTGCCTATGCTGGCGTCCATTGTGATGCCCCTGCTTCGCAGTTCAAACATCGCCAGAAACATAACCCTGGCGGTGCAGGTCGTGATGATAGGGCTGTCCCTTGGGCTTACGGTATCCTTGTGGGTTTCCCCCGCGCCATATTTTACATACCTTATGGGCTATTTTCCCGCGCCCTTCGGCAACGAGATCCGGGCCGGCATGCTTGAAGCTCTGCTTGCGTGTGCTTTCTCGACCGTCTTGCTGTTTTCAATATTGGGCACAGCCCAAGACACCGACAAGGATATCAGCGAAAGCAAGAGACCTCTGTTTTACTGCATGATAAACCTGCTGAACACCTCACTTATGGCGTTGGTGTTCACAAACGATATTTTCACCGCCTATGTCTTTATAGAGGTAAACACCCTCGCGGCCTGCGCGATTGTCGCCGCGAAAGAAAACAGGGACACATTGAAGGCGACCATTAAGTACCTGCTTCTGAGCGTTATGGGCTCCGGCATGTTCCTGCTGTCGACCGCCTTTCTCTACTCTATTACCGGCCACTTGCTGATGGAGCCGGCAAGAGAAGTTATTACGGCTCTTGTGGCGGACGGTCAGTACCAGTTCCCCCTGACAATGACAATACTGCTGTTTATCGTATCCATGGCGGTAAAGAGCGCGCTGTTCCCGTTCCACACATGGCTGCCCGACGCTCACGGCTCCGCTACTACGGCCTCGTCGGCCATTCTTTCCGGCCTTGTCATAAAAGGATACATCGTAATGCTTCTCAAACTGCTGTACAGGGTCTACGGAATTGAAACGGTCGCGGAGCTGGGCGTGTTTCATGTGTTGTTCCTGCTTGGCATAACGGGCATGATCGCCGGCTCGGTGATGGCGTGTTTCCAAACGAAGCTTAAACGCTTGATCGCGTATTCTTCAGTAGCTCAGATCGGATATATATTCGTGGGAATGGGGCTCGACACACAGGGCGGCTTTACGGCCGCAAGCTATCACATCATAGCTCACGCGTTCACAAAGAGTATGCTCTTTATCGCGGCCGGCGCGCTTATTTCCGCGGCCGGCTCCTACACCATATCCGACATGACAGGCACCGCGCGAAAGAACAAGATGGCCGGAATCGCCTTTACGGTCGGTGCGTTGTCGATGGTTGGGATACCTCTTTTTGCGGGATTTGTGTCCAAGTTCTACCTTGCCGGCGCCGCCGTACAAGGCCATATCAGTATATGGATCACGATGCCCGTGCTGGCAATAAGTACATTCATTAACGGCCTGTACTACTTCCCGGTATTGGTTAGAATTTACTCCAAACCCGAATACGAAGGCGACGCCGTACCCGCGCTGCCGGTCGGTAAACTGAAGCCTAGTTTTGCCGCCAACTTTACGCTGGTTTGCCTCATAGCGGCAAACGTAGCTCTTGGCATATTCTTCGCGCCGCTGCTTGGGGCGCTTGAATCAGGATTCTTGTGGCTGGGATAATTAAGAACCTGTGTTCAGTAGGATGGGAATGCCGTCTTGGCGGTCGATTTTCCGCCACTCGTCGTCGGTTCCTCCTAGCGTACCACTGCGGGTACGCGGCGTCGTCACCTCCTAGATTGGCGAAAAATCGCCTTGCCAATCCGCCATCCCCACCTATGAACACAGGTTCTAACTGCTTTGAGAAGCTGAGCTTCTAAAGTTTAATCGTTTTTGAGGAGATGTTACGATGCTGCCAATAACAATTATGATGATCCTGCTTGTTATGGCCGGCGTGATAGCTGCCGTGAAGGACAGCGCCACCGCGAAAAAACTCGCAATTGCGGCGCATATACCGGCGTTTGCCCTTTCGGCCGCAATGCTTGTAATTAGCGCCGGGGAGCCGATAAGACTTGCCATTGGCGCGGAGCCCTGGAATGTGTACGTATTTGTTACGCCTCTTGCTTCCTTCATGGTCAGCCTGTTCATCGGCGTCAGCCTGCTTATTATGTGGGCCTCGATGGCATTGGTCAATTACGACGTCGATCAGGCGCGCATACCTATGTACTATTCGCTGGTATGCGTACTTATTGCCTCGCTTTGCGGCGTCGTAATATTCGGCAACTTTTTCAACGTCTTCATACTCATGGAAGTCAGCTCATTCGCCGCGGCCGGCATCATAATCATCAAGAACAGGCCGGAAAACATGCGCGCGGGTATCAAGTACCTTACGCTGTCGATACTCGGCTCCAGTTTCATACTCATGGGCATTATAACCCTGTACTTCCTGACGGGTTCACTCTCGGTAACAGGGATTCACGAAAGCCTTGTCGCGGGTTACGCCGGTCAAGAGGTGGCTCTTGTCGCAGGTTATACCGGTTATGAAGTGGCGGCGTACAACGCCCTGATATTCATCACAATCGGGATCGCGCTAAAGAGCGGATTATTCCCTATGCACATCGCGTTCCCTGACGCGTACGCCATCGCGCCTTCCACGTCTTCGGCGGTGCTCTCAAGCCTTGTTCAGAAAGCTTATATATTCTTCTACATAATGGTGCTTCACAAAGCTTTCGGCATCGAAGTAATAATGAACGACCCGGTTATGTCCACAACCCTGTTCCTGGTGATGGCAGTCGGCGCGGCGGCAATGATCGCAGGAAGCGCAATGGCGCTTTTGCAAACAGATTTAAAACGAATGATCGCCTATTCATCCGTGGCTCAGGTCGGCTACTTTTTCCTGGGCGTGGGCATGGGTACGCGTCTGGGGCTGTTCGCGGTCATATTCCACTTCCTTACCCACGCCGTAACTAAGGCAATGCTGTTCCTTGTCGCCGGTTCCGTAATACAGCAAACCGACAACCGTACAATTGACAAAATGGGTGGTATCGGAGCGCAAATGCGCGTTACAATGGCTCTTTTCACCGTCGGCGCCCTCTCGATGATCGGTATTCCGCTGCTTATCGGCTTTAACAGCAAGTGGTTTTTCGCAATGGGCATATTTGAATCTCAGCACCTGTGGCTGCTTGGCGTGCTGGCGCTTTCGTCCCTGCTGAACGGCTGCTACTACCTGCCGGTTGTTGTGCGCGCATTCTTTGGCAAGGAGGCGGCGGAGGCTAAACAGCTTGGGCAATCGCTGGAACTCTCCGTGCGCGGCCTTGTACCGATAATTTGCCTTGCGTTCCTTGTCGTGGCGTTCGCCGTAATCGGCGGCCCGATTTACTACATTAACATGGGGATAGAAAGCATATGGTAACTCAATAGACCTGTCCATCTACCCGACAATACTGAATTTGCGCGGCAATTTTCGCAAGGCTGGGAACTAACGACGCATTGCGGAAAATTGACCGCATAGACTGCGTTGACGGGTAGACGGACAGGTCTAATAGCCTGCCTAAGGAGATGTTACGATGCTGCCGATAGTAATTATGTTGACCCTGTTTGCCGCGGCCGGTGTGATATTTGTCATAAAGGTTAACGTTATCGCGAAAAGGCTTGCCATTGCGGCTCATGTGCTGGCGCTTGCCCTTTCCGCGCTGATGCTTGCCGTAACCGCCGACGAACCCATAAGCGTGATACTCGGCACGGAGCCATGGAATTTCTACGTGCTCGTTACTCCGCTTGACGCCTTTATGGTCAGTCTTTTTATCGGCGTTAGCCTGTTTATACTGTGGGCCTCTGTAACAATGATAGACCATGATATCGAGCAGGCGCGCATACCCATGTACTACGCGCTGATGTGCGTTCTGATAGCCACACTCTGCGGAGTCGTCGTATTCGAGAACTTCTTCAACGTCTTCCTGCTTGTGGAAGCCAGTTCCTTCGCGGCGGCCGGAACCGTAGTCATCAAGAACAAGCCCGAAAATATGCGCGCGGGGCTCAAGTACATTTCATTGTCGATACTTGGCTCCAGCTTCATACTCATGGGGATCATAATACTGTACTTCATTACGGACTCGCTTTCGATAACCGGTATTTACGCAAGCCTGAGCACAAACTTCACAGACAACGAGGACTCGGTACGCAATGCCCTGATATTCATCACCCTGGGAACCGCCCTTAAAAGCGCGCTGTTTCCCCTGCATATCTGGCTCCCGGACGCGCACGGAACCGCCCCATCCCCATCATCGGCGGCGTTGTCCGCCCTGGTTCTAAAAGCGTACATATTCCTGTACGTCAAGATACTGTACAAGGCTATCGGCGCGGAAATACTGCTTAACGACGAGATCATGCTGCTGACCCTGTTCCTGGTAATGGTTACCGGCGCAGTGGCAATGATCGCCGGATCCATCTTTGCACTTATGCAGTCGGACATCAAGCGGATGATCGCATATTCGTCCGTAGCGCAGATCGGCTACATATTCATGGGCATTGGTATGGGCACGAGGCTTGGGCTGTTCGCGGCAATATTCCACATCCTTACCCATGCCGTAACAAAAGCCTTATTATTCCTTGCCGCCGGATCAATTATAGAACAGACCCACAACCGCACGATCAGCAAGATGGGCGGACTGGGATCGCAAATGCGCATAACAATGCTCCTGTTCACGGTAGGCTCTCTATCGATGATAGGTATTCCGCTGTTTATCGGCTTCAACAGCAAGTGGTTTTACGCCGTCGGCATCATTGATTCGCATAATTACTGGCTACTTGGCGTGCTGGCGCTTTCGTCCCTGCTGAACGCCGCCTACTACCTGCCGATAGTCCTGCGAGCCTTTTTCGGCAAGAGCGATACCGAAGATTTTCTGCCGCGGCAATCGCTGGAATGCCCCATGCGCGCCCTAATGCCAATCATATGTCTTGCGTTCCTTATCGTAGCACTTGCCTTGCTTGGCGGTCCTGTCAATTCATACATCTACATGGGTATTGATAGTATTTGGTAACAAATTCAGTGTCGGAAGGTGAAATGCATGAGTTTTTGGCTCCTGATCCCAATCCTGCTTCCCATAGCTGCGGGGGCGGCATTGCCGTTGGTCGTAGGTGATAATCGCGACAGGCTTCAAGTATATGTCGCTTCGGTTGTAATTCTGAATACAGGCTTTGCCGTTGCCGCCGCCGGTTTAGGCGATACGGGCTTTAGGGCGCTGGAGCTTACCTCCGTTATAAACCTCCACATCAGGATCGACGACTTGGCGCGCTTCTTCCTTGTGCTGTCGTCCGGCCTCTGGCTGCTGGTTACTTTCTATTCGTTCGGATATATTAAGCGCGACGGCAGGGACAAATCCTTCTTCGCGTTCTTCCTTATGAGCTACGGAGCCGTAATGGGGGCGTGTCTGTCCGGGAATTTCTTTACTCTGTACCTGTTCTACGAGCTTATTACCCTGCTGGCATATCCGATGGTCGTCCACTCGGGCACACCGGAGGCAATGAAGGCCGGCGTCAAGTACCTTATGTACTCGTTCTTCGGTGCGGCGCTTGCGCTGGTCGCGTTCGTGTTTGTTGCCAATTACGGATTCACTACCGACTTTACTCCTGGCGGCGTTCTTGACCCCGTCGCGCTTGCCGGAAACGAAGGATTTCTACCGTTTGTGTTCCTTCTCGCCTTTATCGGGTTTGGCTGCAAGGCGTATATCTGGCCGTTGTTCGACTGGGTTCCGGCCTCGTACCCGCTCGCGCCTCATCCGGCCGCCGCGTTGTTTTCGGGCGTCGTCTCGAAGATCGCGGTGCTGGCCATCGTAAGGACGACCTTTTATGTGTTCGGGGTTGACGTTGTAATCGGGTCGTGGGCTCAGACCGCCTTGATAGTTATTACGTTGCTCACGGTGTTCATGGGCTCAATGCTGGCATATAAGGAGAAGCTGTTCAGCAAACGTCTTGCGTATTCTTCGGTCAGTCAGCTATCCTATGTTCTGTTCGGCATAATACTGCTGAACCCCCTGGCCTTCCTCGGCGCGATGCTCCACGTCGTATTCCACGGGATAATCAAGACAGCCCTGTTCCTGTCCGCCGGAGCCGTTACGCACAAAACGGGCAAGTCATACGTTTACGAGCTGCGGGGCATAGGCAAGGCAATGCCCGTTGCAATGTGGTGCTTTACAATGGCCTCCGTCGCGCTGGTCGGCATACCGCCCACAGGCGGCTTCGTCAGCAAGTGGCACATCGCGACGGGCGGCATCGCGTCCAATCATCCCACGCTTGGAATGGTCGGCGCCGCGGTACTGCTTGTCAGCGCGCTGCTCACTGCCGGCTATCTTGTCACAATATTCGCGGACGCGTTCTTTCCGGGCGCGGGCTTTAGTTATAAGAAACTGGTAAACGCCGAATCCGGCAAGCTCATGACTGTGCCGCTTGTGATACTTGCGTCCCTGACGCTGCTGCTCGGTATGTTCCCCGGAGCTCTGATCGAGTTCATTAACGGAATTTCGGCAATTATAGGAATATGACTGCGAAACTGCATCAAAGGAGGGGTGCGCGGAATCGCAAGATTCCGTGCTGTTTACCCCGACGCGTAATGCAGATTGAGCTGCATATTCCTATATCATACGATGAGGTGGCCCGACATGACATTCTCAGGAAGCCCCGCGCTGCTGCTGCTGGTATTTTGGCCGATTGCCGGAGCGCTTATCAGCTATATAATCGGAAAAAAGAACAAGGATTGGCGCGACTATTTTACCAGCTTCGTAGTGGTGACTACATTCGCGGCAATGACGGTTACGGCATTTTCCGCCGACAATCAGCATCCGCCGTACTTTGAGTGGAGCGCCTTCATGGGCTTTCGCATGTACTTCCGGCTGGATGGCCTGCGCGCCATCTACGGGGTTATCGCGGCGTTTATGTGGATGACGACCACCCTGTTTTCAAGGGAATACTTCGCGCACTATCGCAACCGCAACCGTTACTACTTCTTCTCGCTTATTACGTTTGGGGCGACGCTGGGCGTATTCTTTTCGGCAGACCTCATCACGACCTTCATCTTCTTCGAGGTAATGTCGTTTACTTCGTATGTTCTGGTCGTCCACGACGAAAAACCGGCCACTCTCGATGCCGGGAAAACGTACATGGCCGTGGCCGTAATCGGTGGTCTAGCGCTGCTGTTCGGCATATTCATAATCGCGCACACCCTGCAAACAACCGAAATCGCCGCGCTTTACGGCGCTATGCAAAACTACGAGGGCGACATGGGCCTTATCTACCTGGCTGCCATATGCCTGCTTGTAGGCTTCGGCGGAAAAGCAGGAATGTACCCTCTGCACATATGGCTTCCAAACGCCCACCCCGTCGCGCCCGCGCCCGCAAGCGCCCTGCTTTCCGGCATACTCACAAAGGCCGGTATATACGGCATAATCATAATAGGTACGCTCATATTTTACCAGCACTACGGCTGGGGAATTTTAATGGTAAGCATCGGAATCATCGGTATGCTGACAGGCGCGATGCTGGCGCTGTTTTCTATTGACCTCAAGCGAACCCTCGCCTACTCATCCGTGTCACAGATCGGCTTCATAGTGCTTGGCGTCGGTATGCAGGCCATCCTCAGCTCGGACTATAACTCGATGGCGGTACACGGCACTCTGCTGCACATGGTCAACCACTCGTTGATTAAGCTGCTGCTCTTCATGCTGGCCGGCGTGGTCGTGATGAACACCCACGAGCTGAACCTTAACAAAATAAGGGGCTTCGGCCGCGGCAAACCCGTCTTCACCTTAGCGTTTCTTATGGGCGCGCTGTCGATCATCGGCGTGCCGTTCTGGAGCGGCTACATCAGCAAGACATTGCTGCACGAAAGCCTTGTGTACCATGTCTGGCACTTTCCCGTGTATACCTGGTGGTCCACATATTTCCAAATAACAGAGGCGCTGTTTACCCTTACCGGCGGGATGACTACCGCGTATATGATAAAAATATTCGTGTGCGTCTGCCTCGAGAAAAACAATTACAACCAGAACAAACTGTCCGGCTTCAACAAACGCTACATTACAAGAACCAGCGCGGCAGTGCTTATTGTCTGCGCGCTGCTTATGCCGGCGCTTGGTGTTATGCCCTACGCATTCATGATACCAATCGCCACCTTTGGCCAGGAGTTTATGCTGCTGTTTACCGCTCCATATCACATTGGCTTCCTGGAGTGGCTAAGCCTGCGGGGGGCTTTGGCCTCCATAACGGTAGGCATAATCATTTACGCGCTTGTCGTACGCGTCTGTCTCATGTCCAAGGATGAATACGGCCATTCCGTCTACATCAACGCCTGGCCGAGCTCCCTTGATATCGAGAAAAGGATATACCGCCCATTGATAATCGGCATCCTGCCCTTTGTTGGCGCCCTGTTCGCCAGAACAATAGGCAGCATTCTGCCGGCCGCCGCCGCAAGCGCCTATCGCGCCTTCGTTTCCTTCCGAAATTTCTGGATAGAAGAGCACGCGAAGCAAGAACAAGACGCCGCCGAAGCCGCGCAAGCCGAGCGCGCGCCGCATACCCAGGGCGATCTCTCGCAGATCGCGCAAGCCGCTCAAATCCTGAACATGCGCTTCAGCGGGGATTTTATGAGAGTCATATTCAGTTCTCTGGCTTACAGTCTGCTGATATTCTTTATCGGCTTCGCACTTATTCAAATAGTCGTATTCACCGGTTAACTGACGCTTCTTCCCTAATTGCGGAATAATTGTCAAAAAATTATCGTAATCCAAGGTTGCAATTGCTATAAAAATAGTGTATAATTAGGTGAACATCCCACGACGTGGGATAAATACATATTACGAATAAGAGGTGTTTTATGAATCAAACTTTTAACAATGCAAGAAGGTGCGTTGCCGCGCTGATGTTATCCCTGATAATGGCTTTCAGTTTAGCGGTTCCCGCCCTTGCGGATTCCGGAGTAATTGATGCAGTGGAACTTCAAGCTCAGCTTGATGAAGCAGCAGCAGGCACAGGTATAGGTGTGGTTACTTTGGCGACCGGCGGCGCGTTAAGCGCTAACGTAGTAGTTCCTCCGGGCGCAGTGCTTATAGTTCCACCAAGCGCTTCGCTAACTGTACCCAGCAGCATATCTCTCACAATTTCGGGCGAAGTCGAGGTTGCGGGTTCTATAACTAACTCCGGTACGGTTGTTGTCAACTCGGGCGCTCTTCTCAATGTTTTTGAGGGTACGTTTTCTAACAACAACCGCGTAGAAAATTTTGGGCAGGTCTGGATTGACGGCATCTTTACCAACGCTTCCTCCGCTCAGTTTTTCAATGTCAGCCATCTCTATCTTTTCGGCGTCGGTGTATTTAATAATCTAGGTAATTTTGTTAACGAGTCGTCCGGTGAAATCTTGATTGGCAATGCTCCGGAAGGCCTTTCAATTTCAGCTTTATCAATGGCTAACTCCAGAAATCTCGCCAGATACGCCGGTGTAAGCGCTTTCAGCACTGCCTACACGTTTAACAATTCAGGCAAATTTTGGAATTTAGGAGGCTTCGTCCTTGCAGGACTCGGCAAATTTGTCAACACCGGTGATTTTGTCAACCGAGCTGTTTTCGCAGTTACTGGCGACAGTATCCTTACTAATGATGGCAACTTATTCAATGACGCCACTGGCTCGTTCATCGTAAATGACGACGCATTAGTCAATAACTCCGGATATTTTGTCAATAACGGCGATGTTATACTATATGCTATGGGTAACTTTATAAACGACGGAACATTCTTCAATGGCGGCCTTGTATATAATGAAGATTGGGAAGAAATACCGGCTGATGGCCTTGACATTGGCGGTAGCGGCACTGTAGAGCCAAACACAGCCGGAGCCCCAGGTCACCCGGGTAATCCTCCGAATCGTGTAGGCCAACAGCAGGTCGTTCCAAACGTAACCCAAGTTGGTGGCTTCACAGGCGCAGGGCGTCACAGAAGCGGAATCTCCGGCGGCGATGCTTTTACAAGTTCAGTAAGCGCCGCAAGGCGCGAAGCAAGGATTATTGCCGCAAACGCGTCCAACGACACCTCTGCGGAATCCGTACTCAGTCCTATCCAGTCCGTTATGGCCTCCGGCGTGTCGGCAGCTTGGTCCCAAAACACTCCGTTTAGGATTGTTCCCGCTACAGCGACTACCGACGGTAGAATCACCGGACTTATCCAGATCACTTATTCAACATTCCGCACGGCTATTGTCTTCGACATAGTTCTTCCCGCTCTTGAGGCTGACGAAGTTGAAGACGACGACGCTGAATAATTAACCATGCTTTTACAGCCCATGATCTATTCAAAGCCCTTGGAGTCATCCAAGGGCTTTGTTCAGTTTATGATACTATTTTCCGTAAAACATCCTCTTGCTGTCCATATACTCCTGCACATGCCTCAAGCTTTCGCCAAAGCGTTGAAAATGAACTACTTCCCTCTCACGCAGGAATCTGATGGGGTCAGCTACATCAGGATCGTCAATCAGGTCTAATAGATATTCATAGGTTGAGCGCGCCTTCTGCTCAGCCGCCATGTTTTCATAAAGATCCGTAATAGGGTCGCCTTTTGACTGAATAAACGCAGCCGTCCATGGAACACCGCTTGCTCCGTGTGGGTGAATTCCCAGGCCGTGGTCAATATACGACGCGTCCATTCCGGCTGCTTTCATCTGATCCGGGGTGGCATTCTCGACAAGCTGGTGGCATATAGTTCCGATCATTTCGAGGTGCGCAAGCTCCTCAGTACCTACGTCATTTAGAGTAGCCTTGGCCTGCGGCGTAACCATTGTGAAACGCTGGCTGAGATAGCGTAGCGCAGCGCCAAGCTCGCCGTCAGGTCCGCC
>WRAW01000076.1 GCA_009780015.1 Defluviitaleaceae bacterium
ACACTGGGTCAAACGGCGACGGCGACACTGGGTCAAACGGCGACGGCGACACTGGGTCAAACGGCGACGGCGACACTGGGTCAAACGGCGACGGCGATACCGGATCGAACGGCGACGGCGACACCGGGTCAAACGGCAGCGGCGATTCCGGGTCAAACGGCAGCGGCGATTCCGGGTCAAACGGTAGCGGCGATTCCGGGTCAAACGGCAGCGGCGATTCCGGGTCAAACGGCAGCGGAAACCGCAGACCCAGTCCGCCGCCGACTGCTTCATCAGCTTCGGTACTTTCCGGCCAATCCGACGAAACTACCGGCATATTCGCATTTTCACCGCACATCAGCTCAGCCGAGCTCCCCATGCGAACCCTCCGCGAACTTTCAAGTCTTGGTCAAGATATCGCACTAACACTCGGAGACATGACGATCACCATACCGGCGCGGGCTCTCTCAGACAACGCCCCGGTGTACGCACAGTCAGCCGCCGTCTCGATAAGCTCCGTCCCCTATCGTTCGGTAGCGCCCCTCAACTCGGCATACCGAAGCGGAAGCCTGAGTTCCTCCAACATATCTCTGCTGTTTGAAATGGATCTCTCGGTCGACGCACAACAAATAGCGCATCTCGAATCTCCGGTCGAAGTCCGTATCACGTACGAAAACCTTACCTCGGATCAATTATCGGTATTTGTAATCAGCGATACAGGCCGCCTAAACCAGATCGGCGGCGTCCTGCGCGAATCAAGCGGAGAAATCAGCTTTACCGCCGACGAACTTGGTACATTTGCCGTAATTAGAAACTCGCAGCTAAGTACCATGAGCCTTGCCGTAGGCGGCTACAGCTACAGCGTGGACGGCAGTTTGCGCACAACCGACGCCGCTCCAATCATTCTAAATGACCGTTCGCTGGTTCCGCTGCGTATTATCGCTGAGGCAACCGGTTCAAGAGTCGACTGGTCGCATGAAGACAGAGCCGTCACGATATCCCGATACAACCGCGAACTAAGGCTTTTTGTCGACATGCTGACGCCGGGGCTCGACACGCCCGCGGTCATCGTCAACGACCGGACAATGGTTCCTCTGCGCTTTATCGCCGAAAGCTTCGGCTCAAGCGTAGTATGGGACGACGCAGCGCAAACAATTACAATCTACCACTTATCGGATATTCAAAGCCCCGATTAATATAATAAAAACACCATCGGGACAATATCGCAATTCCACTTGACACTAAGAACCTGTGTTCATAGGTGGGGATGGCGGAAAATCGACCGCCAAGACGGCATTCCCATCCTATGAACACAGGTTCTAAGCTTCATTGTTCGCCGGAAATCGCATTGAACCATTGCGATTCCAGCTCCAATTCAGCAAGTGTCAAAGGGAAGTGCTATATTACCCCGATGGTGTTTTTTACGCCCAGTTTCCGTTCACAAACACCGTCACTTCTTTGCCGTCAGAAGTCGTCCCCGTGACACGCAAGTCAGCCGTACCAAACATGAAGTCCACGTGAGTTATGGAATCGTTTACGCCCAGACCGTCGGCTTCTTCCTTTGACAGCGACCTGTCATAGCTCCCTATCATTGGGTATGCCTTGCCAAGGGCAAAATGACACGACGCGTTTTCGTCGTACAACGAGTTTTTAAACAGCAGCTTCATCCGTGAAATTGGCGAATCGTGAGGCACAAGCGCGACTTCGCCCAGCATCCTTGCGCCTTCGTCCAAGTTGAGAATGTTGCCCAGCGCCGCTTCATTCTTCTCGGCCTTGTACGAAACTACCTTCCCGCCCTCAAATATAAGCTCGAAGTTCTCGATAGTCACGCAATTGTGCGTCAGCGGCATAGATGCCACGACCCTGCCGTTTACGGTGCGGCAGTCCGGCAAGGTGAACACCTCTTCCGTCGGTATGTTCGGGAAGAACCAAACCCCGTCCTTCGCGCGATTAGAGCCGCCATCCCAAAAATGCCCCTGCGGAAGACCAATTCGTATATCCGTACCAAGCGAATTTGTAAAGCGCAGCTCCGAAAATTTCGCGCCGTTCAGAAATCTGATCTTCTCCTTGAACATTTTGTCGTGATCGTCCCATGCGGCAAGCGGATCGCCGTACACGCGCGATGAGTCCAGTATTTTCTCCCACAACAACTCGACTGCCTCTTCCTCGGGAATATCCGGGAAGAGCTTACTTGCCCAAGCCCCGGACGGCACGCCGGCAAGCGTCCAACGCACATGGTTGCACGAAATGGCATTGTTGTGATCGTAAAACGCGACGCCCGACGACTTCGACGAATCATAAATCCTTTCGGGCTCGACGTCCGACAGAAGGTCAGGATCGTCGGAATCCAGGAATATATAGCAGGCGTTTATATCGTCGTAGTACTTATAAAATTCGACCCGCCACGGTTCAACAAGCTTGAACTCCTCGGGATCCGCCATAAGGTACGTCGTCCTGGACGCAGCTTCGTCAGACCAGTTTACATATACATGGGCAGCTCCCGCGTCATACGCGGCCTCCGTCACAAGCCGCGCAAAGTCTGCGGCCTCTATGTCCGCGAAAACTACTACTCTCTGCCCGGCCTGTACATTTACGCCCTTCCTGACTATAAGCTCGGCATAGCGCCTGATACGTCCGATTCTTCCGGCCTCCATGCTACGCCCAATTGCCGTTCACAAACACGGGCACTTGCTTTCCGTCCGCGGTCGTGCCGGTAATCTGCATGTCCGACGTACCAAACATGAAGTCTACGTGGGTGATAGATTCGTTTATGCCCAGCTTGTCGACCTCTTCCTTGGACATCTCGTCATAACCCTCAATCATCGGGTACGCTTTGCCAAGAGCGAAATGGCACGAAGCGTTCTCGTCGTACAGGGTGTTGTTAAATAGCACATTCATCTGTGAAATGGGCGACGCGTGCGGCACAAGAGCCACTTCGCCGAGCATTCTCGCGCCTTCGTCCAGTTCCAGAATATTCGTGAGAGCAGCTTCGTTCTTCTCGGCTTTGTGTGACACGACCTTCCCGTCCGCGAACATAAGCTCGAAATCCTCGATGGTCACTCCATTGTACACCAGAGGCATAGACGCGACGACCTTACCGTTCACAGAGTAGCAGTTTGGCAAGGTAAACACTTCCTCCGTCGGGATATTCGGGAAGAATCTTACGCCGTCCTTGGCCGGATCCGATCCTCCCTTCCAGTAATGCCCCGCCGGAAGTTCCATCGTAATATCCGTCCCCAGCGAATTCTTTATATGAAGCGACACAAACTTCGACTCGTTCATAAAGTCCACTTTCGCCTTGAAGACCTTGTCGTGTTCATCCCACGCGGCAAGTGCGTCCCCTTCCACACGAGACGACTCCATTATCTTATCCCAAAGCGCATCCACGGCTTCGTCGTCCGAAAGGTTCGGAAACACCTTCATTGCCCACGCTTTCGACGGTACGCCCGCGATTGTCCAGCGCACGTGGTTGCCCATGACGGCCTTGCGATGTTCGGCCAGCGCCGTGCCGCTCGACTTCGCCGTGTTCTTGATCCGCTCGGAGTCAACGCCCGCCAACAGATCCGGGTCGTCCGAAATTATATGGATATAGCACGCGCCCGCGTCGTCATAATCTTTGAAAAACTGCACGCGCCACGGTTCCACGCTCTTGAAAACCTCGTCGTCCGCTCGCAGGTACGTCATTCTTGTCACGGCCTCGTCTATCCAATTCATAACGACCTGCGCCGCCCCCGCGTCATACGCGGCCTTCACAACAAGCCGCACAAAGGCTGCGCTCCCGATGTCCGCGCGTACCACGACCTTCTGCCCCTTCTGCACATTAGCGCCCTTCCTGACGATAAGCTCAGCGTACCTTTCCTGCCGCAGCATGTCCATAGACTCATCTCCTCAAAATTTACTCGTGATAACTTTGTCTAATAATATATCATTTGGAGGCAATTGTAAATAATCATATGCTTATTTCAATTTTTTTCTCTTTCTGAACAATGGGTGAAAAAATGTTCAGAACAGCTCCCACGAGAATAAACATCATGCCAAAAATCATCATCATGTTTGGTACTTCTCCAATACCTATATACACCCATAATGGCAGTAAAACAGGCTCGATCAGCCCAATTAAAAGGACGACTTCTATCCGAACCCGTTTAACGCCGTTGCCGTACAAAGTATATCCTCCCGCGATAAAAATGATGCCGGCCAGAACCAATACTGAGAGCGTTTGAAAATTAGACGGAACCGGATAAAAATCCAGAGGAAGCACCAGCAATGTTAAAAAGGCAGTCACCAGGTTGATACCGGCGATAATTCCCATAACACGTCCTGTTTCAAATTTTTGAAGCGCAGCGGTATAAACGACAAAAGACGCGCCGACTATGACACCGAGCACTGCCGCAATTGGTGAGATGTAGTTCCAGGAGTCATATAGCGCAAGACCTATTCCCGCCAACAAAAATAGGAACGCCAGCAATTTCTTGATCGGAAGATATTTTGTGGCAAAGAAGCAGAAAATAATCGTATAAATAGGCGCCGAGGCCTGCATCGAAACGGCCAGCGCCGCCGTTCCAGTCAGCATACATACAACAGAAGAGACTTGAAAGATAAAGAAAAACGTACCCGCAATCAGAATCAGTTTTGTGGGTGTAATTTTTCTTTTGAAAATAAACGGACTTAGAATAATACCTGCTGTCAGGCTGCGTATAAAAATGATCCAAAGGGGACTTGTCGCTGCCGTTACAATGACAAGACCAGAAAAACTCCACAATAAAGCCGCAAAGAAAACAAACCCCACACCCGCAGCCGTTTGTCTGCTCATGAACAATCTCCTATTTCTTCATTTTATCTTGTGTCGCCGGTTACTTCTCTATCTCGAGAGTTTCGTTCATGCTTCCGTTCTGTAGCCCATCATGCCCAGATCGGCATATGCAAAGCCATATTCTCTCAGCTTGGACTACACGGTTTTTCGTGTGGCGTCTTCGACCAGACGGTGGATATCTTCCGCAAGAACTTCCACGCGAGCTATGTCACCGCGAACGCGCACCCGTACCTGCCGAAACCCAAGGTCAAGAAGCAGTTGTTCGGCCAGCTCGACCGACTTGAGTTTCTCTCGGGTGATTGTCCGCCGTACACAAAGCGCGACGACAGGTACGCAAAGGACTGCTTGTACCATGTTGGCAGACCCATCTGCTTTGAAAGTGCGCGTATATCGTTCTTTGTCAGTTTGGCGCAGCAAAGCGGACTTTTTATACCCATCTCGGCAATGGTCGGTTACCCGGGCGGTAGCCGCCCTCGTCGTCCATGTTTGAGCCTTAGGCGATTATACCGGAGAGTGGTCATATCGTCATTGCGCTCGGCACGGCATACAACCGCAGACTCGCCGATTTCGTCCTCGCAGTCTTCCGATTGACATGAGCATGAGCTTGTCTTGAGCGCCGCGTGCACTACCAGTTTCGTGTCGACCAACTCGAATGACGCGATCTTGCAGATCGGGTTGCCCAGGCTTTCCAAGAAATCGACGGCGTCCGATCCGATAAGCTTTGCGTCCGCAATCGTTTTAAGCGCGACGTCGATGCGCTGGTTATGGCTTGCGAAAATCTTCGCAACAATAAAGACATGTTTGTCCACACGTCATACCCCATTCTTCTGAGCCGAGCCGGAGTTGATATCCGCTATGTCCGGCCGCACCTCAAGAAGCTCTATGACTTGGTCAAATCCAAAGTCGTTCCGGCTGTTGTAAAGCTCCTCGTAGACGGCGCTAATCATGCGATAGTCCTGCAAGGTGTCCAGATTAAGGCGAAAGTGTGAATAATCCGTTTCGTTTTCGACCAACATTGTACGGCCGGTTTCATAAAT
The DNA here is from genome assembly GCA_009780015.1 of Defluviitaleaceae bacterium. Taxonomy (GTDB): domain Bacteria; phylum Bacillota; class Clostridia; order Lachnospirales; family WRAA01; genus WRAA01. The sequence continues at coordinate 5,830 of WRAW01000076.1, forward strand.
GTACGGCGTCACGTGTTCGCGCCTGAAGCTTCCGGCGGCGTTCCGGTGAGCCTCGGCAAGCTTTAAGAACGAGAAAACTTCTGTGTCAATGCCTTGGGGATATGTACGCCTTGGGCCGTTACCGCCTCCGTTTGTGACGATGTCAACTTCCGGCATATGTTCGTTGTAAGCTTGAATTACCTTGGTAGAAATCCGCCGGTCAAGCAGCGGACAGTCGGCCGTAAACCTGACTACCGCGTCGCCGTATTCCAGGCGCTCTTTGAGCGCGGCGTGATAATACAGCGAAAGTATATCATCACCGCTGCCCCTGAACAACTGGTAGCCAAGCTCACCGGCCAGTTCCACCACCGGGTCGTCGTCTCCGCTTGTCGTCGTGACTACGACTATACGGTCGATAAGCCGTATCCTCGAAATCCTATCCAGCACATGTTCAAGCGCAGGCTTGCCGCAAAGCGGCATCAAGGCCTTGCCCCACAAGCGCCCGGAATTCATTCGCGCTTGTAAAATTGCGCAAATCTTTCCCAAGATTGCCCCCGCAAAATATATCTACATTAATGATATGCATACGGGGCAGCCGTCAACCCAACAACATCGCGCCATATACCAGAGTAGCCAGAACAACCAGCGCCGGGTGTACTTTGAACTTCTCCAGGCATGCATAACTAGCTGCAATCAGGATAACCATATGCAGCCAGCCAATGCTCTGCCATCCTGAAAAGAACAACTGCAGCGCTATAGCTCCAAGCAATACGGCCACCGTTGGTCTGACGTAAATCGTAAGCCGCTTGACCTGCGGCGACTCTCTGTAGCGCATCAATACGCCCATAAGCGCCAGCATCAAAATTATCGACGGCATAATCGTAGCGGCAAGCGCTATTACCGCGCCAAGCACTCCGCCCTGCATAAATCCGATATAGCCCGCCATCTTTGTGGCGATGGGGCCGGGCAGAGCGTTGCCCATGGCGAGTACCTCGGCAAACTCAGCCTCGGTCAGCCAGCCAAAGACCTCCACGACCTCGTGCTGCACAAGCGGGATCGTGGCGGGGCCGCCGCCATATCCCAGCATATTTGTTATGAAGAAGACCCAGAATATCTGCAAATAAATCACGATGAACTGCCCTTTCGGCTAATTTTGTGACCGAATAACGCCCACAACAGCAAGAATGCTATAATCAGCGCCGGTTGGACTCCAACAATGTCGTCAGAACTCCGATTACGACCACATGAGCCAAAATAACCGGCCACTTGAGACCCTTGGCCGCAGTCTGCAAAAACTGTATCGCCAATATACCCAGCATTACTCCGACCACAGGCATCATAGCGCGCGTCATGCCCTGTACCCACGGATATTCGCTGAAATGCGCAAGCGTCGTCAGTAGCGCTATCATCAATATTACCGTGGGGACGCTTACGGCAAGTATCGCCGCGGCGCAGCCAAGGCCGCCGCCCACGCGAAAGCCGATGTAGCCCGCTATCTTGGTTATCAGCGGCCCGGGCAGCGTGTTGGCCAAGGCCACAACCTCGCCGAATTCCTCGTCATTCATCCACTTATATGTCCCGACGACCTCCCTGTGCACAAGCGGGATCGACGACGGACCGCCGCCATATCCTAACATTCCGCTTCGGAAAAAAGCCATAAATATGTCTCGCTGCTTCAAAATACACCTCTCTGTAAAACCAGTGGTGAAACCTCGCTTATGAACCCGGGATATGTCAGCTCGTTCGGCGGAGAATCAAAGAGCTCTATTCTCTCCATCTCGCTTTGACAAGGAATTTCGCCCAGTGTATGGACATTAGCAAAAAACACCTGCCCATTAGCCGTAGTGTCAACTCCTCCAAATATCCCCCGTACCCGGTAGTCGCAAAGCGGTTCTATATCAAAGTCAATTGCGCCTGTCTCTTCAAACAGCTCCCTTTTAGCGGCTTCCAGCGGCGTTTCTCCCAGTTCGATATGTCCGCCTGCCGCTTCCCATGTTGTTCTCTCTTTGTGCTTGCAGAAAATCCACTTGCCGTTATGCAGAGCGACAATATCAGCGAATTTATAATTCCCTAAGGCATCTAACGGATAAAAATGAAATTTGTACTCCATCAAGTTCTCCCACGCAATTAATACGCCGCTACCGCGCCGTCGGTTCGCGACTCGGTTCCCGCCGCCAGCACGCCGCTTTGCGGGTCACGCCAGATGATCTGTCCGCGCCCAAATCCGCCGGAGTTCTGCGGAACCCGTACATCATGCCCGCGGCTTGCCAAAGCCTCGGCTATGTGCGCCGGGAAACTGCGCTCCACCTCGACCGTACGCCCTTCTATCCACTGGAAGCGCGGCGCGTCAAGAGCCATCTGCGGGTTCAGCGCGAAGTCAACCGTATTCATTATAACCTGGGCATGTCCCTGGGGCTGCATGTAGCCGCCCATCACGCCGAACGACCCGACGGGCGCGCCGCCCTTGGTGAGAAACCCCGGAATGATCGTATGATACGTCTTCTTTCCTCCGGCCAGGCAATTGACGTGGCCTTCGTCCAGGCTGAAGTCGTGGCCGCGGTTTTGCAGGGCGATACCCGTGCCCGGCACAACGACGCCCGACCCGAAGCCCATGTAGTTGCTCTGTATGTACGAGACCATGTTGCCCTCGCCGTCGGCCGTACAAAGGTATACCGTGCCTCCCTTGGGAAGGTCAAAAGGCTGCGGAGTTATCGCCGTCCGGCCGATCTGTGCGCGCGCCGCTGCCGCAAAGCCCTCGCCAAGCATCCACTTGACATGACCGGGGTTTACATGTCGCGGGTCGGTGACTACCTGTTTGGCCGCCGTGAACGCCAGCTTTATCGCCTCGATCTGCCTGTGCGCCGTGTCGACGCACTCCCGCGCGGCAAATTCGTACCCATTTAGTATATTCAGCGCGGCAAGAGCCACAATTCCCTGTCCGTTCGGCGGAATCTCCCACACGTCGTAGCCGCGGTAGTTCACACTTATCGGCTCGACCCACTCAGGGGCGAACGCCGCCAAGTCTTCCGCCGTCATAAACCCACCGGCGTCAGCGGACGCCTTTGCAATACGCCGCGCGATGTCACCGCGGTAGAAGCTCTCGGAGCGGCTTTCCGCAATCTCTTCAAGCGTCCGCGCGTGAGCCTCCGACTGCCAAATCTCGCCAACCATCGGCGCGCGTCCCTTGGGCGCGAACGTCTCGAACCAGGCCGCGAACTCGTCGCCGCTCACTTTCCGGTAAGCCTCGTATGCCTTCTGCCAGAAGTACCCAAGCGTAGGCGAAACGGGATATCCCTCGCGCGCGTAAGATATCGCCGGCGCGAGAACCTCCGCCAGAGACATACGTCCAAACTCCCGGTTAAGCTCCGCCCACGCTCCCGGCGCGCCCGGAACCGTAACCGGCAGCCACCCGAAGGCCGGCATTCTGTCGTGCCCAAGCTTCCTTACCGAATCGGCGGAGATCGAAGCCGGCGCCGCGCCGCTTGAATTAAGCCCGTGCAGCTTGCCCTTAGTCCAAATAATCGCAAACGCGTCGCTGCCAATTCCGTTGGAAGTCGGCTCGACTACGGTCAGACACGCAGCCGCCGCAACCGCCGCGTCGATGGCATTGCCTCCCATGCGCATAACATGCAGCCCCGCCTGTGCCGCAAGCGGCTGAGACGTAGCTACGCAGCCGCGCCGCCCATACACAACCGATCTGTGCGAAGCATACGGATTATAGTTCGGGTCAAACATATCATCAAACCTTTCCTTAATAATATACAAACGTATAGATATATAATCAGCATTATCGCCTGTCCTATCTTATACCCCAGTATATACCGGTGTCAATATAAAGTATAGTGTTTTTCATTGACCGGCAATGACAGGCGGAGCTTTATCGCGGACAAATCGGGAACCTTTTGCGTCGAAGGGAATATATTACAGTACAATCTGTAGTATACGTATATTGGAGGTTAGCATGAGCAAAAAATATATTTGCACCCTTTTGGGTATGGCGTCTCTGCTGCTTCTTGTGGGATGCGGCAGTCAGTCGCAGGATGATGGACTGACCCGCGTGCGTCTTAACGAGGTAGTTCACTCCATTTTTTATGCGCCGCAATATGTCGCGATCGAGATGGGATTTTTCGAGGAATACGGCATAGCGATTGAGCTTGAGGTGGGCAACGGGGCCGACCGCAGCATGACGGCGCTGCTCTCGAACAACGCCGATATCGCGCTGCTTGGTACGGAGGCCGGATTCTACGTGTTTAACGAAGGCCGTGAGAATTTTGCCCAGCCGTTTGCGCAGCTCACGGCGCGGGCCGGAAACTTCCTGGTCGCGCGCGAGCCCATGCCGGACTTTAGCTGGGAGGACGTGCGCGGCAGGACGATAATAGGGGGCCGGATAGGCGGGATGCCGCAGATGGTTCTCGAATATATACTACGCGAGAACGGAATCGAACCCGGGGTGGATGTAGAAATTCTCACAAACCTGGCATTTACGACTACCGCTGCGGCGTTTACAGGAGGAGTAGGCGACTTTACGGCTGAATTCGACCCCAGCGCGTTTATGCTGGAGCAGGCCGGAATCGGCTATGTGGTGGCGTCGCTGGGCGAAGCCAGCGGCGTAGTACCGTACACGGTATTCATGGCGACACTGGACTACATCGACGAGAATCCCGACATTATCCAGAACTTCACTAACGCGATCCACAGGGCGCAGGTCTGGGTTTCCGAGAACAGCCCGGCGGACATCGCAAGGGTAATTCACCCTCAGTTTCCCGAAAACACCTATGACGAGCTCGAGGTCATGATACGGCGGTATCAGGATATAGGAGCGTGGTTAGTCGATCCGGTCATAGAGCGCGAGGGTTTCGAGCTGCTTCAGGATATCATGGAGCAGTCCGGTGAATTAAGCAGACGCGTAGACTTCGACGGCTTCGTAAACAACGACTTCGCAAACAGGGCAATGCAGCGATAAGCACGTCTACCGCGCATCTGCGCGTTGATATACAGAGGGGCGCATCCTGAAAAGGATCCGCCCCGTTTTATGATTATGCTATTGGTTCAAAAAGGCCGATAAATCAACCGCGCCGCTTGGTGCAATCATAGCGGTAATGTCGTACCGTTCCCACATTATTCTCATTATTTCAAATGGGTCAGCCCCTGCCTGTATCAAGGCGGAAATCTCGTCGTCATATAAGTCAATAGACAGGCTCTTATACACCCCAATTATGTATATCAAAGTTGACAGTGCCGGTTGAAAATGATAGAGTAATATATACAATAAAATATGTTGACTTTTGTCTGATAATGTTGTAAAATAATGCCATGGTTAATGGCACAGAGAAGGTGTCACTTTGTTCCAAGTGTTAATTCTAGAGAGGAATGAGTTTGCCGCAAAATGGATACAAGCTTCTGTATCCGATTTTTCCGACAACATCAAAGCTGATTATTGCCTGACCGCAGAGAGCGCGTTTGATTTTGTCGATGGAAACAAGATAGATTTGTTTATCATCGGCATATACTCACATGACGATATTGGCATTAGATTTGCGCGGGAGATCAGGAAAGGAAAGAATTACAGGCTGGCTTTCATTATCTTTATGTCACCGGCTGTAGGCGAGGAAACAAGGCGCGTTGTTAATGATGAGCTGCTTTGCTTA
>WRAW01000077.1 GCA_009780015.1 Defluviitaleaceae bacterium
ACCGCTATGGGTACGCTCAGTCCACCCCACGAAGCCAAAACCGGGCTTCGCGGGGACCCCGGGCGTCGCCGCTTCCTAGATTGGCGAAAAATCGCCGCTTCTAGCCAGCATTTCGGTTATTGATCGCTGGTTCTTAGAGCCTGTCTAATATCTTTTCCCTATCGTCTTTGCGGTTGATTTTCCGCCTTTCGTCGTCACCTTCTTCTAGCGTACCCTATGGGTACGCTCAGTTCACCCCACGAAGCCAAAACCGGGCTTCGTGGGGACCCCGGCGTTGTCGGTTCCTAGAACGGCGAAAAATCACCTCGCAAATCCGACAGGAAAAAGATATTAGACAGGCTCTTGGGCCATGCATATGCGGGACTCTTCTGGAATATAGTGTAACTAGATAAACGTGAGTTCGATGAACAAAAACCGTTCGTCGAACTTCGATCATATCCGCACAATTTGCGGGAAAGCACCGCAAATTGTGCGGATAACCTGAAAAATGCTTTGCATTTTCAGCCGCTTATGCGGCTGGTTCGACTTCGTCGAACTCAGGTTAGGCAACACACCCCGGGGAGGTTTCACACTTGAAGCGTGAACGCGACGGCTTCCGAAGCAAGATTTCCAACCTCTTCGAGCTTCCAAAAGAGATCGTTATGGATCTCCCCCTTATCACTATGATAGGCAGCCAGGAGCTAAGCATCGAAAACTACAAGTCACTGGTTGAATACAGTGACACACTGGTAAGGGTAAACACCAGCAGCGGCATCTTCAAGATAGAGGGCCGCAAGCTGAGCTTGAAGCACCTGACGTCGGAATCTGTCACAATTACCGGAATATTGACTAATTTCGGCTATATAATCTGAGGTAAAAATGTTAATAACATTGTGGAATTACATCAGAGGATATGTTATTATAGAAGTAACAGGCAGGGGAGCGTTACGCTTCCTGAACATAGCGGCGCGCGGCGGAACCTATATATGGGACGTCGTGCAGACCGACCGCGGCCTTAGCCTGAAGGTGTCGGTGGCGGCGTTCTGGGGTCTTCGTAAACACGCGCGCAAGGCGGGATGCAAGTTCAGGATAACAAGCCGCACAGGGGCGCCATTTGTTGTTCATCGTTACCGCAAGCGCAAGCTGCTGGTGGCCGGCGCGCTCATGTTCGTGATAAGCCTGTACGCCATGTCGATGTTTGTGTGGCAGATAGAAATAATAGGTACGGGCCGCCTGAACCCGGCGGACGTGACCGCGGCCGCGGCGCAGGCCGGGCTGGATATAAGCTCGTTCCGCCCGGGCATAGACCGCGACCGCATAGAAAATCACCTGCTGACCTCCTTCGAGGACATCGCCTGGGTTAATGTAAGCCTGCGGGGAACCCGCGCCACAATCAACCTGACCGAGACTCTGCCGCGCCAGATCATAGTAGACCGCCGCAGCCCAGCCGACGTTGTCGCCGCAAAGGACGGCCTCATCGTCAGCATTGTAACGTCAAGCGGAACGCCAAGAGTCCGGGTTCACGACGTAGTACGAGCGGGCGACGTTCTGGTAAGCTCCGAAATCATCGTCAGAGAAGACGAAGCCGAACGTATTACCGACTACGTACACGCCGACGCCCAGGTTTTGGCGCGCATTTACTACGATTTCAACTTCGCCGTACCCTATGTCTACAACATTAGGAATTATACTGGCAATGAGCATACTTCATATGATATAATATTATTCGGGCGATCCTTTGCGCTTCCATTCCGAAGCCATGGTTTCGAGAGCTTCACGCGCAGCACGTCCACAGAGAACGTCAGCATAGGGCGCTACTACCCGCTGCCTATAATAGTCGAGTCCAACACTTACAGAGAATTCGTCTTAACCCAGCACCAACGCAGTCCCGACGAATCCAAAGCGCTGGCGGAAACCATACTGGAATCGCGCATAACCGCAATAATCGACCCATGCGCCGAAATAATCGACAAACGCATAGACTTTCTTGAGCACAGCCCGAGCGCGCTGATAGTCAGGGCGGTTGTCGCGGCTCTGGAAGACATCGGGCAGCAGCAGCTGGCAGTGTGGCAATAGGAAATTTACAAAGGAGTAACATATGGATCAACACGGGCAAAAGCGAATAACCATAGAGCTGTACAACGGTATAATCGGCAACGTATTCGGCCGTTTGGACGAAAACATAAAGAAGATCGAAAACTTCTTTGCCGTCACAATCGTAAATAGAGGCGAGAATATACTGATTTCAGGCGCGAATGCGCACAAGGCCGAGACCGTGCTCAAAAAGCTGGCCGCTTTCGCAGAAAAAGGCGAGGCCATCACGGAACAGCGTGTAAACTACATCATAGCTTCCCTCGAAGACGAGGGCTTCAACGAAATAGAGAAAATCAACTCCGACAACATATGCATAACGGTCTCCGGCAAGGTTGTGCGCCCCAAGACAATGGGCCAGAAACGCTATGTCGACCAGATACGCAAGGAAACGGCAGTCTTCGGCGTCGGCCCCGCCGGAACCGGCAAGACATACCTCGCCATGGCCATGGCGATAACGGCGTTTCGCTCCAACAACGTAAACCGCATAATCCTCACGCGCCCCGCAATCGAAGCCGGCGAAAAACTTGGTTTTCTGCCCGGAGACCTCCACGCGAAGGTCGATCCGTACCTTCGTCCGCTCTATGACGCCCTCCACGAAATAATGGGCGCCGAAACATTCCAAAAGAACATGGAAAAGGGCCTGATAGAAGTAGCTCCGCTGGCCTATATGCGCGGCCGCACATTGGACAACGCCTTCATAGTCCTGGACGAAGCCCAGAACACCACCCCCGAGCAGATGAAGATGTTCCTGACGCGCATCGGTTTCGGCTCCAAGACCGTAATCACCGGAGACATAACCCAGATCGACCTCCCGGAGGGCAAGCGCAGCGGCCTGGTCGAGGCCATGCGAATTTTGGCCGGGGTCGAGGGCATAGGCGTTTCGATGCTGACAAACAAGGATGTCGTGCGCCACCCCCTTGTACAGCGCATAATCGAAGCCTACGAAAAACACGAAGCCCGCGCCAAGCGCGCCTCCGCTCCACGCAGACCAACTTACAAAAGAAAGTAGAGGAGCTTACAATGCTCAAACCGCAAAGGCTGCAACGAGGCGATACGGTTGCCATAGTTTCGCTTTCATCTGGAATCGGCGGGGAACCATCCTTTAAGCACCGCTACGAAACAGGCAGAAAGCGCCTAGAAGCTGAGTTCGGCCTGAATGTCGTCACAATGCCGAACGCCCTCAAAGGCATCGAATTTTTGTACAAACACCCCGAAGCCCGAGCCGCCGACCTGATGCAAGCGTTCGGGGACGGCAGGATCAAGGCTGTTATTTGTATGATAGGCGGCGACGATGCAATAAGGCTGCTGCCGCACATAGACCTGGATGTAATCCGCAGCAATCCCAAGATATTCATGGGATACTCGGATACAACATCAAACCACTTTATGATGTACAAAGCTGGTCTTGTGTCATTTTACGGCCCGTGTATTCTGATGGAATTTGCCGAGAACGTGGCGATGCACGAATACACAAAGCGCTATATCAACAGCGTTCTCTTCGAGCCGTCGCCGAAGCTTGATATACAGCCAAGCCAAGCCTGGACTTCTGAATTCCTCGAATGGGCGGTCGAGGCCAACAGCGGTATCCCGCGAACTATGACCGCCGACGAAAAGGGCTTTGAATTGCTGCAAGGCGATGGAATTGCCAAGGGCAGGCTGCTGGGGGGCTGCCTTGAAGTCCTGCCGATGATAATAGGCACAAGCATATGGCCCGCTCTGGAAGAATGGGACAGCGCCATCCTCTTCCTTGAAACATCCGAACACCTCCCCGATCCGTACGAAATGAAGTATCTCTTGAGAGGCTTGGCGGCGCAAGGCGTCATCAGCCGCATAAGCGGAGTCATAGTCGGGAAGCCGCGGCATGAAAAGCACTACGTCGAATACAAACAGGTTCTGACGCAGGTAATCGGAAACGAAAACGCCCGCCCGGACCTGCCGATATTGTACAACGTGAACTTCGGCCACACATCCCCAATCTGTATTCTGCCATACGGAATTATGACTGAAATAGACTGCGTAAACAAAACCCTCCGCTTAGTTGAACCGGCGGTTACCTAAGAACCTGTGTTCAATACCGCTCAACGCCGTCTGGAAGGTCAATTTTCCGCCACTCGTCGTCAGTCGCTCCTTCCTAGATTGGCGAAAAATCGCCTCTTCCAGCCAGCATTTCGGGTATTGAACACAGGTTCTAAGAATAGATTCTTTACGAAAGATGTGAGAACATGGCTCTCAAACCATTCTCCAGAAATAACATATTACGGATACTTTTGTCGACCGCAGCCTTCTTGATGACGCTTGCCGCGGTAATCGGCGGGGCGCATGTCCAGGAAGGCTACGACATAGAAGTGGGTTCGGTATCTCCTATGCGATTCTTCGCGCCCACTCAGATGGTCAACCCGTACCAAACCAATGTCAACCGCGAAGCCGCATGGAACGCGGCCGAAAACATGCTTCCCGTGATGGAGCGCGACACAGACGCCCAGTACCGCATACTGCACGAAATCGAGGCGTTCTTTGAAGCGGGCGAGACAGCGCGTTTAGAGTTCCGCGCGGAGATCGAACGTTACTTTGAAGCCGTCGAAGCCCTCGCTGCCGACCAGTTGGAGCAGCTCGCATTCCAAGCCGAGCCGCATTTGGACGAGGACACATCGTATCTGTACCCGATCCCGCAGCCCTATACTCTTGCTTATGAGTACGATAGCGACCACGCCGACGTCGAGCCCCTCAGCCTCCCGGTCTTCCCCGATCCGTTGGATGTACAGCTTCCGATACACCTCAACAACAACCTCAAGCGCCTCTTTATCGAGATGAACGACGACATGTTCAGCATCATGCTGACCGAGGTTATGCAAGTAACTCATGACATAATGAACGACGGCATCCACGTGCTCGACATCCCGAGCATGGTGAGCGTACAGTCGGCGGTACAGGCCCGCGGCCTGCCCGACGACGTGACCCGGCTGGCTTTCGAGATAATCTCAAACTACATCGAGCCGAACATATTCGTAAACGAAGCCGAAACAGACCTTCGCCGCGAACAGATAGCAAGCGAATACGCAATCGTATACTACCAGCAGGGCGAATTGATAATCGACGCCAACGCGATAATCACCGATGAAGCATTTATGGCTCTCGAGCACCTAAACCTGATCCGTACCGACGACGAAGCAAACATGCCGCTTATCGCGGGATCCGTCTTGCTCGTCTGTATTGTCTACGGCATGGCCATAGCCTACCTCTACATCTTCTTCAAGGGCAGCTTCACAGGGAACAAGGAGGCGCTGCTGATATTCACCCTTTATGCCTTTGTAATCGGCGTAACGTGGACGATATCTGGGGCCGGCTTTATCCCGTACGTGTTTGTGCCTCTGCCGATATTCTGTATGCTGCTGGTTATGTTCTTCAATGTGCGGATCGCTCTGGCCACAAACATTTCCGCTACGGTAATATGCGCCATGATCTTCCAGGCGCCTATCGACTTCGTGATATACTTCACATTGATGGGCATAAATATTTCAATGATCGCCAACTTCACCACCAGCCGCAGCCGCATAATGTTTGCCGGGGCTTCCGTGGCGGCGCTCAGCGCTCTGATCTATTTGGGCGTGTCCATATTCTTCGCGCGTACGCTCAGCCAGGACATGCTCATAGTGTCTACTTACGCTGCCGTTGCCGGTCTGTTCGCGGTAATCGTATCGGTTGGAACCGCTCCGTTCTGGGAGTTCGTGTTCGGAGCCGTGACATCTTTCCGCCTTATAGAACTTAGCAACCCCAACCACCCCGTACTTCGCAAACTTGCTATCGAAGCCCCGGGAACATATCACCATTCGCTGATAGTAGCGAACCTAGCCGAGTCCGCCGCCTACGAAATCGGCGCAAACCCGTATCTGGCCCGTGCCGGAGGCTACTATCACGACATAGGCAAGATCAAGTACCCCCTCTTCTTCGCCGAGAACCAGGGTAAGGAGAACCCGCACGACAAAATGCAGCCGCGCGAAAGCTGCGCCGTACTTGTCTCGCACGTAGACTATGGCCTGGAATTGGCGACGCGCTACAGGCTGCCCAAGATGATAAGGGATATAATCGAGCAGCATCAGGGCAAGACCATGATGAAGTACTTCTACCACAAGGCCAAGGAAGCCGCCGAAAAAGACGGAACTGAAATAAGCGATCAAGACTACCGCTACGGCTTTACTACGCCCCAAAGCAAGGAAGCCGCCCTAATAATGCTGGCGGACACCGTAGAGGCGGCCGTACGCAGCAAGATACCAAACGTCAACTCGTTCACTGAAATCGAGGATATGATCCGCCGCCTAATCAAGGACAAAATCGACGACGGACAACTAATAGACTCGGGCTTCACTCTCCGCGACATCGAGGCTACCATCCAGAGTTTCTTCAAGGTTTTCCGCGCAATGAACCACGAGCGCATAGCCTACCCAACCTCTGCCGTAAAGGAGGCTTAGCAAGGTGGAATTAAGCCTGAGCGTTTCCGACAAAATAACAATAGACGACGGCTGCTCCGAACTAATCGCGAATGTATTGGCTCAGGGCCTGGCCGACGAAGGCGTAAGCGTATCGGAGGTCAGCGTCCTTATAACCACGGACGAAGAGATACAGTTGCTAAACCATAAGCACCGCGGAATCGACAAGCCCACAGATGTGCTCTCGTTCCCGCAATACCACGGTATCGGGCAAATACCCCCAAACGCGGACTGTCTGGGCGATATCGTAATATCTCTCCCGCGCGCCGCCGCCCAAGCCGACGAGTTCGGCCATTCTCTCCGCCGTGAGATGGCATTCCTGACAGCGCACGGCCTGCTGCACCTTCTGGGCTACGACCACGAGCAAGGCGTCCAAGACGAACAAATAATGATGAGCAAACAGGAAGCTCTCCTAACCAAGCTGAGTATCGCACGTTAGATAAAACGGAGGAATCGACATGCCGTCAATTGAAGAAAGTTCCCGCCTATTGGCAGATATACTTGAGGGCAGCGCAAACATAGTATTTTTCGGAGGCGCGGGAGTATCCACCGAAAGCAGCATCCCGGACTTCCGCTCCGAAACCGGACTCTACAGCGCCGCCAAGATATACGGATACCCCCCGGAGCAGCTTTTAAGCCGCAGCTTTTTCGACCTAAATCCCGAGCTGTTCTTCCAGTACTACAAGGAAAACCTGGTCTACCCCGACGCCAAGCCCAACAAGGCTCATTTCGCCTTAGCCCGCCTCGAGCGCGAAGGCAAGCTCAAGTCCGTGATAACTCAAAATGTGGACGGCCTTCACCAAGCGGCCGGCAGCAAGCGCGTACTGGAGCTGCACGGTTCAGCCCACCTCAATTACTGCGTAGGCTGCGGGGAAAAGTACGATCTCGGATACATACTCGACGCCCAACACTGCGAAATATTTGTGCCAAAATGCCAAAAGTGCGGCGAAACCGTACGCCCCGCAATAGTACTGTATGAAGAGGCTCTGGACGACGGCGTAATGCAAGCCTCCATGGAAGCCCTGTCCCGAGCGGACTGCTTAATAGTGGGCGGAACATCCCTGGTGGTATACCCGGCCGTTGGTCTGCTGCGTTATTTCAAAGGCCGCAGCCTTGTACTGATAAACAAAACTCAGACTCCATACGACGGCAGCGCCCACCTGGTAATACGCGAAAGCATTGCCGATATACTGGATATAACGGTAAACAAAATACTACTATAATAACAAACATCACGTTAACTAATGGAGCCCGCATGAATCTAAATCCGTTGCTATGCCTGATATCGCTGTTCCGCTCGAAAATCAGCCTCGGACTTCGTCGGAAGCGGCCTAGGGCGTGTTTTCAAACCCCATTTGGGCGTAATTTTGGTCAATTTTTCGCTGGACGTTGTCAGCGCCTCCTAGCAGAATCATGCCATTATGCGTCGTCGGCGCTTCCTAGTCAAGCAAAAAATCGCCTCAAAACTTCACCCAAAGCGGGTTTGAAAACACACCCTAGAGCCGCCGCTTTTGGTCGTTTTCGAGTCGGAACCGTCGTAATAATAATAATAATAGCTCTGGCGGCGTCGGCCTGTTCGTCGGAAAGTCAGCCTCCGACAACCCCGGTAATGGCGACGCCCGCCCCAACGCCGCATTCGGCGCCCGAACCCGAGCCGACGCCCGAACCTGCCCCAACGACTCCGCCGGATATGGGCGTCAACAGCCTCACCGGAGAATATATACACGCCAATGTGACGGGACGCCGCCCGGTCGCCATAGTCTTTGACAATATCCGGCGCGCGCTTCCGCAAAGCGGCCTGGCGCAAGCCGACATACTGTACGAAGTTCTGGCCGAAGGCGGGGTAACGCGCCTGGTGGGCATCTTCAAGGACTTCGACTCTGAACGCGTCGGCCCGGTCAGGTCTACGCGCAATTACTTCATAGACTTTGCCGTCGACCACGACGCCATCTTTGTCCACCACGGAGGCAGCCCACAGGCGTACAACGACCTGCGCAGCATGAACATAGACAGGCTCGACGGAATGTTTGAGGCACAAGTCTTCTGGCGCGAAAGGGGACGTCCGCTCGAGCACAGTTCCTTCACCGGAGCCGGGCTCATCTGGGGTCGCGTCAACGACCTTGGCCTACGTCAACAGCTCGACTCGCGGCAGGACAGCGTCTTTGACTTCTATCCGATACTAAGTTCGCCGCGCGAGTCCGAGCCCGCCGCCGAGTTCGAGATACGCTTCGCCCAAGGTTACACCACAAGCTTCCTCTTCGACGAATCCACCGGCCTCTACAGCATGTCCGCCACCCACGGCCCGCAAATAGACGAAGAAACAGGCGAACAGCTTACATTCAGCAACATAATCGTACAGAACACCCGTATATCAATGATCCCGGGGGACACCGCCGGCCGCCGCAATGTCGACACCGTAGGCCAAGGAACGGGCTATGTCTTTACAAACGGCAGCGTCGCCCCCATTCGCTGGGCAAAGTCAAGCCGTAGCTCGCCCACGCGCTGGTACAACGACCAGGGCCTTCGCCTCAACCTCAATCGCGGGCGCACATATATAGCCGTGGCGGATACCTCGCCTACAATACTTGCGACCGGCCAAGAACCCGAAGACGATCCGCACACCGGTCAAGACTAGAAAGGAGCGCACAGCGTGGAGAACACATCAGACATTTTCAAGTCGGGCTTCGTATCTCTCATAGGACGCCCAAACGTCGGCAAGTCGACCCTTATGAACGCGCTGCTTGGCGAAAAGGTCGCGATAATCTCTAACAAGCCGCAGACCACGCGTACAAAGATCACCGGCGTACTAACAAAGGAGCACTGTCAGATCGTGTTCATAGACACGCCCGGCATACACCGCCCCAAGCACAAACTCGGCGAACACATGGTACGCGCGGCTCAATCAGGCATGGGCGACGCCGACGTCGTACTATATCTGGTAGAACCGCATGAAAAAATAGGCCGGGGCGACGCCGACATATTGGCCAGGCTAAAAAAGCGAGGCGGCACAATATTCCTGATAATCAACAAGCTCGATACCGTCGAGAAGACTCAGCTCCTTGGCGTAATCGACGCCTACCGCTCAGAATGCGCCGAAGGCTTCGAGTTTGCCGAAGTCATCCCCATATCGGCCATAAACGGCGAAAATCTTGACCGCCTGATGGAAACCGTAACAAATTACCTTCCGCAAGGCCCGCGCTACTTCCCCGACGACGTGCTTACCGACCAGCCCGAGCGCGTCCTGGCCGCCGAGTTGGTACGCGAAAAGCTCCTGCACCTCCTTGAAGACGAAATACCCCATGGCATAGCCGTAGACATCACGACGTTTCGGCCGCGCGAGACCAAGAACATTCTCGACATCGAAGCTACAATCATCTGCGAACGCGAAAGCCACAAAGGCATCGTAATAGGCAAGGGCGGTTCAGTTCTAAAGGAAACCGGCAAGCGAGCGCGCCTGGATATGGAGCGCCTCTTCTCCCAGCCGGTCAACCTCCAGTTGTGGGTCAAGGTACGCAAGGACTGGCGCGACTCCGACATACACCTCCGAAGCTTCGGATACGGCAAGCATTAAAGGGGATACATTAACATATTTGCTGAAAGTCATAAAGGATAAAAACGCTTTGAGGCTTGAAATTCTAAGGCTTAAATTGCTTGCTGACGAGCTTCATCAAAAGCTATCAAAACTGAAGCGGCAAAGGTTTTTAAACAGGCTTAACAGCCTGGACTACTCCGCTATCGAGAAAGAAATGATGGAAATATCGCAAGAGCTTGGATACTCATGGAGTGGCGGCTCTTCTCGGCAGCGGCAGTTCAGAGAGGCTCCATCTAAGTCTATAAGAGTGTACTTAGGAGGGCGCGGGGGCTGATTGCGCAAAACAGCGCGGCCGGCTTGCCATAATCCTACAGGATAATTCCGTAAGCTTGGGCAACCCTATGTAATATAATGCAAGCTGGGGGGTTGAAGCCATGCAATACGATGTTTTCTTCTGGAACGTATTTGAGAATTACGGAATGCCGGAGGCTTACATGAACTACAAGCAGTTCAGCCGGCCGGACATGGAGCCGGAGCGCTCAGGCAAAGGCATACGAGGCGACATTACGTTATAGAGTGAATTAACTTACAATATTTTCTGGAAGCCCCGGTTTACTGCCGCCGGGGTTCCACAAAATATTGGGCTAAGAACCTGTGTTCATAGGATGGGAATGCCGTCTTGGCGGTCGAATTCCACCCCACGAAGCCAAAATCGGGCTTCGTGGGTACCCCGGTTTTCCGCCACAGCCCACCCCATAAAGCCAAAACCGGGCTTTATGGGGAACCCGAGTCGTCGGTTCCTCCGCCTACGCTGGCGCTTCGGATGCTAAACGTGTACCGGCACACAGCATCCTTGCGTACCACTGCGGGTACGCTCAGTCCACCCCACAAAGCCAAAACCGGGCTTTGCGGGGACACCGGGCGTCGTCACCTCCTAGATTGGCGAAAAATCGCCTCGC
>WRAW01000078.1 GCA_009780015.1 Defluviitaleaceae bacterium
CAGCACCTCTCTGCGACCTCCTGTACTTTCTTTTTCGTACAGTTTACATCGCTTCTTATTTTTTTAGGTGCTGTACTTTTTCGTTACCATTTACTGTACTTCTATCTTACAAAACACACATTAACGTCGAGGAACTCTTAATAAGCGTGCGCTTGAGCGCGCAGGGCGTGAAAAACGGCGTTGACGAGGCCGTGGCCCAGCTTAGACGCATCGAGGATATAAAGGACGCGCTTGGGGAGGAGCTTGTGCTGCGTATAAGCAGCGCGGCTATTGAAGAGGCGGCGCGCAAGATACAGCTGCTGCGGGACTCCGGGCAGATTACGCGGGAAGAGGCGCACGCCGGGTACGCGCTGATATTGGAGGCGTTCGAGTGGGCGGAACTGCAAAAGCTTGAGATCGAGCGGCGTATGTACAATATTCGGCGTCAGATTGCCGCTCAGGAGGTGCGCGACATCATCGGCGAGGCTACCGGGCGCGACTCTACCACTGATTTTGCGGCGATAATCAACGCTCTGTCGGAATTGCAGCGGAAGTATATCGACGATTTGGAGATCGCCGACTCGATTGAGGCGGAAATTGCGCGAAACATGCTGGAACGCAACCGCAAGCTTGCAGATATGCGCGCGGAATCGCTGCAAGAAGAGATTGCGGCGATTGAGCGGCGGGTGGAGATTTCGAGGCGAAGCGACGGCATAGGCTTTGGAAACAGCGTATTCGAGCACGATCTGGAATCGGAGCGCGAAGCCCAGCGCGAGATTATCGCGCTGATAGAGACCCAGATAGAGTTTTACAGGGAGATGGGCAGCGCCCGTACCGACTACGAGTCTCTCATGCTGGAGAGACTGCTGGAACTGCACAGGGCGTACCACCGCCAGCTTGAGAATTTGGAGATCGACTTGACGCGCCAGCGTTCGGACGCGCTGCGTGCCGAACACCAGGAGATCAAGCAGCTTGTCGTCGAATCCGCGCGGGAGTATTTTGACGCTCGCAAGCAGATTCAGATCGAAGCCCTGGACGCCGAACTGCAGCGCTTTCGGGACGCTCAGGACGAGAGGCGGCGCGCGCTTCGCCGGAGCTTTGACGACGAGATCACCGCTCTCCGCAGCCAGCGCAGCTTGGTTACGGCCGAGTTTGACCAGCGAATTAACGCGATAAGAACTGCCGCCGCCGCCGAAATTGAGGAGCATCGCCGCCGAATCTCCGAAATTGACGAGCTGCTTCGAGCGCAGAGCCGCGAGGAACGGGACGAGCGCGACCTGCGGCGCATTGCCATAATCGAAGACGCCCTCAGGTTCGAGCGCGATGAAATGAACATTTTCCAGCTCAACCGCGAGCTGGAAAGGGCGCTGGCCGACTTCAACTCGCGCAGGGAACGCGAAGCGCTGCAGGATGAGCGTCAGGAGCTTAACGACAAGATCAGCGCGGTGCGGCAGACGGCAAACGAGGAGATCGCGATTCTGAGGGAGTCAAGCGCCGAGGCGAACAGGCTGGCGCAGGAGCAGGCGCAGCTAAGGATCGCGGAGTTGCAGCGCAGCCGCGACGAGGCTCGGCGGGTTCTGGACGACGAGACGCATGAGGGCGTGCGTCACTTCCAGCAGCGGCGCTCGGATATCGAGGAGTTTTACCGCGATAAGTACAACATGGCAGTGGAAAACGCCAACGATGAGAAAATGCTGATGATGCGCACACAACAGCAGATGTACCAGTTCCTGGTATCAGCGGAAGTGCGCGAGAATTACCGGCGCGCCGGAGCCGCTCACGGCCACGCCTACCGAGACATATTTATGCGCTATCTTGACGAAGTGGCCAACCGGCTGGCGCAGCTTGCGGCCGCGGCCAGCCGCGCCGGGGCCGGTGTCGGTATGACGCCGCTTTCGTTCGGGCTTCTGGAAGGAGCGCGCGGCGCGGCGGCGTTCGCGGCCCAAAGCGCAGGAATTACACCAATGAGTTACGCGCAAAGCGTCGACAGCCGCACGGCCACCATCAACCAGACATTCAACGTAACCGGCGGCGACGTATCTCATTACGCCGTGAAAAGAGCCGCAACTCAGAGCCTGCGCATGGTACTTGGGTAAGGGGGTAACGACATTCAAACGTTACGATACGTAAACGACTCCGGGGCAAGTGTGGCGTTCGGCTATACGGGTCAGATAATCCTCGAACACCTGGATATGGGAGAGGTCGCGGTGGAGCGTCAGTCCTCCCGGGGGATCGGTCAGGACGGCGTTAACGAGCTTGGGCGCACTATCGGCACGCGTGTTCTGACCGCCCGATGCTGCATAATCGGCGTTTCCGAAGAAGATCGCTTCGACGTGCGCCGCCGTGTCGGGCGGGTTCTAAACCCTCACATCGGGGGCCATCTTGTATACAACAACGGCTTTCGCGACTATAAGATAGAGTGCGGGTTGGGCAGTTCCGTGGACTGGGGCGAGATGCTTCCAAACCGGCGTATGCAGCGCTTCGAGGCTCAGTTTTTCTGCCCGTCGCCGTTCCTGCTGGACTTGTCCGAAACAATGGGTGAGTTTCTGGAGGTCACGCCCAGGCTGCAATTTCCGCTTAGGCTGCGCGTACCGGGCTTCCTGTTCAGTTCTCTGGCCGGGGGGCAGATAGCCGTGGAGAATGCGGGCGACGCGCCTTCACCGCTGCGCATGGTTATTTTCGGGCCGTGCCTTAACCCTTCCGTAACTAACCAAACCACCGGTGAAGGAATCAGGATATTACACGACCTGCGCGCCAGTGAAAATATTGAAATTACCACGCACTTCGGCAATAAGCGCATAACATTGCGCAACCTGGAGGGCCAGGAAGAAAACATCATGCACCGCCTGGACATGGATGCGCCCGCGAGCTTTTTCAGCCTGCGACCCGGTCTTAACCTGCTGAAGTTCGGCGCGGACGTCGGCGAAGACATCGGGCGGATGAATATCTACTTCAGTCCAAGATACCTGATAGTGTAAGGAGGCGGGGCATGAGCTCGTTGCGAGTGCTTAACAACGACATGCGGCCGATAGCCGAGCTTGACAACATAAGTGAGCTGTGGCTGACGCGCCGTTTTTTTGAGCCTGGGGAATGGGCGGCGAAGCTGCCTTTTTTTGACGGAGCTATGGAGATATTATCAGAGGGCGTGTACTTCCTGGTAGGCGACGATCCATCAAAGGCGTGCCTGCTTGAAAAGACGGAAGTCGCCGACAGCGACTCGCCGCAGATCGGATTATCCGGCGGGACGCTCTCGTCCATACTCAAACGTAGGATAGTACTGCCGAATAATAACGACAACTTCTTTCGTGTCGAGAGCCAAAGCGCCGAGACGATAATGCACAGTTTCGTGCATAGCCAGTGTATCGCTCCGCAAGATTCGCGGCGCGGATTTCCGGTGCTTGAGGCCGCGCCCGACCGCCGGCGCGGGGCCGTGGCCAACTGGCGAGCCACGTTTTCGGACTATCTGCACGAGACTCTGACCGACGTCGCCATATTTTCGGGGCTGGGCTACGACGTCCGGCTGGATGTCAGCCGCCGCCGCTGGGTGTTCGAGGCGTTGGAAGGCCGGGATTTGTCGTCGGCACAGCGCGCCAACGCAAACGTTATATTCGGCGCGAGCCTGGACAATCTTGGCGAAGTGGCTTACGAAGAGGACTTGGCGCAGAACCGCACTTCGGTGTACGCGCTTTCGGGCAATATCGACGAGAATGATTTTATGCTCTTTGTCTCGCGCGAGCCACATGTATCAGGGATGGAACTGCGCGAGACATTCTTCAACGCCACGAGCTTCGCCGAAAATCACGCCGACCTGGGAATGGTCGGCGGCGCGCGGCTTAGGGAGCTCGGCGTCTTCCCGGCGATCACGGGAAGGGTGATTGACACTGACTCGTTCAAGTACGGCGCGGACTGGAACCTTGGGGATATCGTGACGGTAGTGCACAGCAGGGCCGGCAAGAAGATACACCAGCGCGTAACAGAGGTAACGGAACTGTATACGCCGCGTGGGAACAGCTTTGAAGTGCGCTTTGGGATAGACCGCAAAGACCCCGTGCGCAAGATCGACTCAATTGAAAGGAAGGTGCGATAATGGCCGAAAGAAGCGGATTCTTCAACGGCAGGCAGATGCGCGACCCGGACGGAGCGCCGCTGCTGCACGAGGACGGCAGCCCGCGCTTTGACAGAGAGTACACAGCGGCGGAATTCGCCGAAATGTTCTCGCTGTATCTTACGAATGGGATACGAAACGGCGGAAACAGCCTGCGCGTAGTGGCCGACAACGGCCTTGTCGTGCGCGTGCTTCCGGGGGACGCCATGATAAACGGCTATTTCTACAAGCTTCTGGACGACGGACGAATATTTCAGATAGAGCGCAACCTGGGGGGCAGCGCAAGAACCGACCGCATAGTACTGCGCCTTGACCTGCGCCAGGACGAAGGCCGCCGGATAAGCCTGGAACTGAAGCGCGGCGACACAAGCCTGACACGCAGCAACGAATTTTGGGAACTTGCCATAGCCGACATCAGCGTGCCGCTGAACTTCACAAATCTTACGCAGGCGCAGATCACCGACAGGCGGCTTGATCCAAATCTGTGCGGCCTTATCCACTCGCTGGTCGCGATAGACACGACCGGTCTGCTGGCGCAGCTTGACAGCTTCTTTTCCCAACAGCGCCAAATCTGGACCGCGCAAACCAACGAGTACGGCACATGGTTTCAGGGCACGTCAGATCAGTGGAACGGCTGGTTCAACCAGATAAAGGCCGAGCTCTTCGCGCAGACGAATACCATATTTGAGGACTGGTCGCGCCGCGCGGGTTACACCATAGAGACCGATTTCTTCCCCGGCCACCCCGGCGGCTTCCGCGTTGTGGAAACCTTGCTCAACACTATCAACCGCAGCGTGCTGGCCACAAAGACAACTCAGTTCAACGCCGAGGGAACAGAAATAAATGAAGCCCTGGTCTGGAGCGAACCGCCGCTGAGCGTCAACAAGCGCACAACCTTCGGAGAAAATAGAGTCATCGAAACCATTACCAACGCATGACCGTCAGAAAGGATGATAACTATGTCATGGGCACAGATCAGAAGCGCAATAAACTCAAATCTTTCAAGGACTCTTGACGCTCAGTTCAACGACCGGTTCAATCAACTGGATTCACGTATCAATACTCTGGAATCACGCATAACAACCGCAAGCAACAGCATCACAACCGTAAGCGGCGTAAGCGACAGAGTGCTTGAGCGCGTCTCCGACTGGAGAGCCGCAGCCTCTAACAATGTCCGGGAAAGAGTGGCCATAAACCGTAACATCAGCCTGCAAGGCCCGCAAACGCAGCCGTCTCAGCAATTCCCGGTAACCGTCCTGACCATCCAGGGGTTTGTTCCGGGCACTTACAGGCTTCAAGTGAGCTTTACCCCTATCACCGGCAACAACCCCAATATGGCGGTTAACATCTCGGTACGCCTTGCCGGCAGTGACAGAACGCTTAACGTTAACCAAGCCCTTGGTATCCGTCAGAACTTTTCTTTCGATATTACCGTCCTTCGCGCTGTTCCACCCGCATTGATACCCGTATCTCAAGAGCTAACTTTTCAGCAGACATCACAATCCTTACCTGTGGTAGTCTCTGTTCACGAGTGCACTATCGGCTATGACTTTGTGGAGGCCTTCCCCAGAAGCGCGCCTCTTCTCACGCAATAAGTCCGGTTCTAAATTGGTAAAATTTTCATATGCTAGAATAAAGTTGTACCATTTTGACTATGCTTTTAACGGAAGATGCATGATATCACGGTTCCGCCCGGGAATTGGCCCCAAGCTTCGCCAAAATCGGACTGAAACAGCCGAATCCGGAATCGCTTTCGACTGTTTTCGATTCGGAACCGCCGTAGTGTTCCAAGTGTGAAAGGAGAGTCAACATGGTACACAGCACAGCTACAAAACTATCGCGGAAAAAGTACTTAAAAAAGTATGGTCTGATACCGGAAGACGCCGAGCTCATCGACTCGCTGCAGCTTGTCAAGGACAGCCTCACCTTCGCCCATCACTCCTTCGACATAACCACTGACAGAGCCCTGCTCGACAGCATTGCTTACGAGATAATGTCTCTCAACAAAAAGTACGAATACTATCTGCGGCGTTGCAAGGAACGCGGACTTGTTGGGAACGTCAACTTTGGCGTTAGGGTATAAGAATAAGAACCTGCATTCATAGGTGGGAATGGTAGCTTGGCGAGGCGATTTTTCGCCAATCTAGGAGGTGACGACGCCGCGTACCCGCAGTGGTACGCAAGGAGGAATCGACGACGAGTGGCGGAAAATCGACCGACAAGATGCCGTTCACACCCTATGAATACAGGTTCTAAGATATTCCGCCGGTAGTGAACTTGAAGCGGAGGTGTTTTGATGAGTTCTTCGGATATTATAATGCTGATGATCGGCGTATGCGTGGTGCTCATAATATACTTGCTGTTCTCGAACCCGCTCAAGATGCTGGTTCGCGTAGCGCTTGGCGGAGCAGCCGGGGTTGTGGGTATGCTCGCGATGAACACATTCCTGGCGCCTCTGGGGGTGTTCGTCGGGATCAACCCCGTTACGGTGCTGCTCGTCGGTATTTTGGGGCTTCCGGGCTTCGCCATGTTGTATATCGCAAGCTTTATATTCAAGTAGACTAACAAAAACCTCTCTGTGATGCGTTGCCCAAAAACGCGTCACAGAGAAGTTTTCATTTTTGTGATTATAGTTCCCTTTCCGTTTGCTCTTATATCTATAGCAAATAATGCCAATTTTTATCAAAAAAATATATTACTTCTGTATATTGACAATAATTAAAAAAATAGTACGATATCCATGTAGATTTATAAATAAGCACTAATATAAATACTAAGAATAGGGGTGTTACGGTATGGCTGTTTAGAATGATGCTTAAATTTTATCTAATAATCCCTGACATTGCATACGCAGTTCACAAATGAGGAGGGCATTTATGAAAAAGTATATCGCTTCGATCTTGGCGTTTGTTTTGCTATTAGGATTAAATCCCAACACAGAAATTGTTTTAGCTAATAATAATCAACAGACAATCCGTATTGAAGGAGATGCGTCCGTAGAAAATGTTCCGGGTATTACTAGCCGATTTGGTACTAGCGGACGAATACTTACAGGAACATATTCACACAGTTTATTTCTTACTCTTGGCGGCGTATTTGTAGGAGGAATGACTACTCAAGCTTGGTGGGAGGTAGATACTAATAGAAATTTACGCGGATTTGGCCACCAACAAATGAGAGTTACATCTGGACCTATGAGTGTACGAACTCCTACTATACATATATATGTTAGTAGGATGCCACAACCGTCGGTTGCATGGTTAGGTTTTCAAGGTGATTTTTTAACTCTGTTTGAGTCCCATACTATTCTACATGATTTTCATATGTATAATCATGGTAACTATTCTTTTAGACGACGTTAATGATAAAGAGCGGTTATAATAAATGAATTTATTTCTAAACTCATATAAAGCGATGGTATCTTCTACTATCGCTTTATATAAGTTTAATACAAAAACTGGGTGATTATATATGGTGTTTTATAATAAGTTAAAAAACAGAATTTTTTTAGATAAATATATTATATTCATGTTCATTTGTATTGCTGTAGTAACGCTATACACACTTTATACATCATCATTTAATATGAATTTGGTCGACAAATTTTCTATACAAATGTCAGAACAAGTCATAATAAGCAACATGGATGTTTTTAGCAATTCACCTTTACAAAATATATATGTAATCAGCGGATTAAATGCTCAGGTTACAGGTGCAGGTTTTATAACAACTCCTACTGAATTTATCAGAGTTTATGAGCTTTTATCTCATCATCCATCGTGGATACTAAATTTGGCTTTAACACGACTTATGCTTGTAAGTCAATTTAACTTAATATTAGTTGGCGTAATTATTGCTATAGTTGTATATAATAAAGGTATAGCAGTTGAAGACTCTACCGTCCATATTCTTAAAAAGCAAATTCTAACAATATTTTACTTTGCTGTAGCTTTATTATTTGTTGTGTCTATACTAGGTATGGTTATAGGTTATATCAGATATAGACAGGTAAGCCTTACAGAAGAAATGGGTCTGATAATGAATTTATATGCTATAAATGAGTTGTGGATACCCGATATACCCTATTATATCCAAGCTTTATTGGGAACATTAATACACTTAGTAAGTTACACTGTTTTCGGATTATTAATAGGACATATTTTAAGAGATTTTATTTTCGCATCTGTCAGCCTTTTATTTATTGCTAACTATTTTTTTTCACTCTTGTTTCTCTACCCCATTTCTCCACTATATTTCTTACCCAGAATTTCAGGTTATTTTATAATGATGCCACGGGGATTTCCTGCAAATCCTAGCGGTAGTTTTGCACTAAGTATGTTATCACTGTTGACATACTTGATTTTGATTATATTTATATCTAAAAAATTAATTGACGGAGTGAAAAAAAGGAGTAATGTCGGTTGTAAGTTTACTAACGATTAACTGTTGGATTAAAGCCCGTCAATGATGTCTGCCGCCTTTGGCGGGCAGCACTCGACACAGCGGGTAAAGCCGCGCGTACAACTGCCGATGCCCAGACCGTCTCCCTTCTTCCCCTTAAAGCCCTGTCCTATTGATATTTTCCGCGCAGGGTTCTCCCCTTGGCGGTGCAGCGCGAATATCAGCGCGGCGTAACATGCTGAACAAGCGCCGTCTTCCTCGATCATCTTCCTGTAGCGGTCTGCCGCCCGGCTGCCTCGTTGCTGTATTTTGGGCTTGTTGTCCGAGTTAAGCTCGACTACGCTCATGTTCGCCGAGAAAAATTCCCCCAAACCTATCTGCTTGCCGTAAGACATGTATCCGACCTCTTCGGGACGAAAACCTATCAGTTCCGCGCAGAATGAGTCTATCAGCAGAAGATCTTGCCCGGCAATAATACGGTTGGCTTCCACGGGGCTACCGCCTTCCTCAAAGGACAGATCGCCGCAGATTCCGTCCACCACCACATAGCCGCACTTTAGCAGAGCGTTGAGAACCGCTATGGGCTTGTGCAGTCCAAGGCTGTGAAAGCGGCGTTTTTCCGCGTCGGGTATGCATCCCTTCAAATTCTTCATGGCGCAGGTCATCAGAGTCTGGCAATGCGCCTTGAGGACGGGCACATTTATCAGAAAGTCGGTGTTTAGAGCCTCGTCGCATATCTGAATGTCAAGACCGTCATAAGTGCGAGCCGTAAAGCTGTCGTCCTTGAGATCCTCCAGCTCGACGCCGTACCGCTTCCCAAGCGCTTCATAGCCGCAAACCTTAAAAGCCCGCTTTGTGCTGTCGCCCACCCACGCGCTCTCGATTATCTTGATGTCCCGTACGCCGAAATCCTTCAAGAACAGGATTATCCCCTCCACAACTTCCGGGTGTGTGGTGGCTCCGTCCTCGGCCGCGCGCGCAAGAATCAGGTTCGGCTTAACGGCGACCTTGAAGTTTGGCTGCAAGTACATGTGGATATCCGAAGCCGCCAGCACGTCATATGTATTTTTTTGCCCAGTCCTTACCGTAATTTACAACGATCATACTTACCTCCTTGGCCGTTACGCATCAAACCTGCCTCCGTCATCATTCTTCACAATACTTATCTCGCTTCTATACCAAGTCTCTTACGAACAATATCAAACTTGCTCGTGTTGTAACTTTCAAACACTTTTCAGGTTTTGGTTACAGTTTTATTTGAATTAATTGTTGATATAGCGTCGTTTTTATGGTATTATGTAGAGCAGACTAACAATCATCGGGTATGTTTTCAATGATTATGGAGCCGTGACGACGCCATGAATTATAATAGTTCCAAGCAGTGCATCTTGATTATTGAAGATTCCCCGATGCAGCTTAAAGCGTTGGAGAATATGCTCTCTCCCCTATACGATATACTAAAAGCCACCAACGGCCATGACGGAGTTGAATTGGCTTTTCAATCCAATGTGGACTTGATTCTACTTGACTTGATTTTGCCATGCATATCCGGCTTTGAAGTGTTATACAAGCTGAAAGAATCGGAATTGACGAAGGATATCCCTGTTATCTTTATTACCGGCATGGATTCAAGCGAAGATGAAGCAAATGGGCTCGCTTCCGGCGCTGTCGACTACATACGCAAACCGCTTGTCAGTGCTGTTGTACGTTTGCGCGTCGGTATACATTTGAGACTGGTTTCTCAGATGAAGACCATCGAAAACTTTAGCCTGACCGACGGGCTTACGGGAATCAAGAATCGGCGCAGTTTTGAAAAGGAAATTAAGGCCGAGTGGAGCCGCGCCACGCGTAAGCAGGAGATGTTAAGCCTATTGATGCTTGACGTAGACTATTTCAAGAAATTCAATGACAGGCACGGGCACTTGCACGGCGATACCTGCCTGAAAACAGTCGCCGCTGTTATGGAAAGCACACTTATGCGCGGAAGCGACTCGGTATTCCGCTGGGGCGGCGAAGAATTCGCCATTCTTCTGCCGGTCACGCCTATCGAGGGCGCGATTATAGTGGCAGAAAAAACCCGAAAAAACATCGCCGCGATGCCCATACACCTGACCGGGGAAACCGTATTCGTTACCGCCAGCATCGGGGTAGGCACTATAGCTCCGAACCTCCGCATGGACTTCACAGAAACCTTCCGCGATTTTCACGCTCAGCTTGATAAGGCGCTGTACCGTGCAAAAGCAAACGGCCGCAACCGAATCGAAGCTATCTAAGATACTATTCTAAGAACCTGTGTTCATAGGTGGGTATGGCGGATTGGGCGAGGCGATTTTTCGCCAATCTAGGAGGTGACGACGCCCGGGGTCCCCATAAAGCCCGGTTTTGGCTTTGTGGGGTGGACTGAGCGTACCCGCAGTGGTACGCAAGGATGCTGTGTGCCGGTGGCACACGTTTAGCATCCGAAGCGCCAGCGTAGGCGGAGGAACCGACGACC
>WRAW01000079.1 GCA_009780015.1 Defluviitaleaceae bacterium
AATTGTCCAAGATGCCAAGGGACGCGCATAGTGCGCAATGGCAAAAAAACATACAAGCCGCAAAATTATCTCTGCAAAGACTGCAAGCGGCAGTTTATCGCAAGCGGCGACCGTACATATAAAGGAACAATCGAGTGGTTCGTTGACGCGATAAAGCGAGCATTGGTGCGGGGTTGCGGCATCCGTGACATTGCGGTTATACTCCAAGTAAGCATAGGCAAAGTTCTGAAAATTCTTGTCGAAAGTCACTATGACCTCAAGCCCAAGCGACAGCATTATTCCTGTCTCGAAGTTGACGAGCTTTGGACTTTTGTCGGATCTACGGCAAATAAGAAATGGTTGATCTACGCTTACTGCCGCGAAAGCAGTGAGATTGTCGCGTATGTTTGGGGTGACAGGAGTGCGAAAACTGCCAGTAGAAAGTGAAAATTTCGGAAAATAATGCTTGACAAAGTTATTTTTTGCATGTACCATAATTGGCAGGACATATGAAAATATGGCTTATGGCTACATGTGGTACAGGGCTTTAAGATACGTTGTATATGCAAATTGCAAGTTCTAGCTCCTAGCTTGTGGCATGTTAACTCAAATATATATAAAGAAGAATGAGGCAGGATGGCGGGACAGATAAGGATGACGCCTGGACAGATGCGTCAGCGTTCGGGCGAGGTGCGGAATCAGGGCGAGACATTCCGGGACGTTATCGACCGTATGCAGAGCATTATAAATGAGTTGCAGACGGAGTGGGAAGGCCAGGCCGGCCGCGCGTTCTCGGAGCAGTTTGACCGTTTGAAACCTTCGTTTAACGACATGCGCCGTTTAATAGATGATATCGGAACACAGCTTGACGCTACTGTAAATGCCGTGGAACAACTTGACCGGGATATCGCGAGCAAGTTTAGTTAGGCTGAATATCTTATGAGAACAATACATGTTAAATATGATGAGGTGTACGCAGAGACGGCGCGGCTTAGGTCTCAGGTATTGTCGGGTATAGTTGGCCAAGCGGACACCGGATATGGTCGCATACAGTCCACGCTGAACCGAATGGACGGGGCCGCAAACGCACAGTTGACACAGGTGTTGGAGGCGAACCGCCAATAGCGCGCACAATTGCGGCAGGCAGAAGATAACTTGATGGGGTGAGCTTTGATGATTCACGGGTTCTCCGGAGTAATGCTTGAAAACTTTTTGCATAAAACACGGGATGCGATGACCAAGGCCTCGGAAGTACATAGCCGAAACCCTTTCGAAGGAGTTTCGGGAGGCAGGGTGCCTGTACCCGCCATGCCAAATAAGGACAACCGAAAGCACCCGTTTTCTCCAAGTGACGCGCATAGCGCACTGCACTCCGTAGGAGTTGGAAACAGCAGTAATATTGTCGTAGATCAAACTCTGTACGATGATGCGCTAAGGATGGTAACCCTGACGGATGACCAGGCCGGCCAAGACCTTTTCCAAACATCCATGGCGATTGAAGAACTGTGTTCGCGAATATTTGTCGTACCGGATACCGTGCCCGGGGTTATGTCGATTTCAGATCGAATGAAGAATTCCCTTGGCGAGTTCCGATCTCTTACCGAAGATACAAACATGCATACCCGGAGATTTGTAGATGAAATCAGGCAAATAGATGGGGCTAACGGCATGTTTGTATTTGTGTGCGAGCAACGAGCCGCCGCGGAAGTAATAAACAGGGTGACAACCGAGATGTCGCATCAGGCGGAAAGTATGCGGGCAACCGCAAACTCATATCGGGACGCTTCGATGGAACTGCGCGACAAAGCCGACGACGCCAGGAAAAAAGCGGGAGAATTCAGGCAGACGATAGGTGCTTTAAGACAGCAGATCAGCCATCTGCGGACAGAAGCCGCAATGAGCCAATCCATGGGATCATCATTCGGCCACGAAGTTAATGGAATACAGCGGCAACTCAACACCATGGATAACCAGATCCATGCAACCAACCGGCAGATAGACCGGCCGATCAATACATCCGGCTGGCAGCCCACGCACAGCTTTGGGCAACGGTGGTAGAATAAGTGTTTTCAGAGGAGAAAGCTTATGAGTCGCAGTAGTTCAGGCAGTAGTTCAGGCAGTAGTTCAGGCAGTTTAGGAAGCAGCAACCGTGCTACGCCGGCCGCCTCCACCGATAGGGAACGCTGCGAATCCGGTTCGTCCGGCGAGAGCCAAATAGCTGAGATTGAAAACAGGATAGCGGAAGCCGAGCGAGAAGTAGAGGAGCTTGAGGAAAAGGCTGAAGAATGTGAAACTTACACCGAACTCTTGGATGAGGCAAGGGAACGGCTTGAAGAGGCCATCCAAGAGCTGTATGAAGCACTGAAAGAGAATGAACGCGAGCTAAAGGAACGAATTGAAGAAGCCGTAAGCCAAGGCGATTATGAGTACGCTTGAAAATTAACGGAACAACTCCATATGATCCAGGGATTTATAGGTGTGGTACGTGAGATCAAGGACAGCTTCAGCGATTCATTTCCGTCTTCGTTCAGAGATATCGTGGGTATTCCAGGGAAAATGGCAAACATCGCCAACGCGGCGGCGCAAGTTTCACCGTCTCTTTCTCATGCCACGAACCGGCTGATCAGCACGACGCAGAAGGTAGCTGTCGTTGCAATGCCGGTGGATCACGAGCTGGCAGGTATGCCTGAATCTGCGCAATCTTCGGCGACTCAATAAACGCCTCAACCGGCAACTTCTACTACTCAAAAGACGACATCAAGATCCCCGGGAGATACCCGCTGGAGTTCAAGCGATTCTGCAACGCGCTTGGCGGCCTTGACGGGGTGCTGGGGAGCGGCTGGACGCACAACTACAACATACGCCTGTTCGACAACGGAGAGCTTGTACATATAACATTTGACGACGGCCACATCGAGACCTAAACCCGCGTGGAAGAAGGCTTTTACGTCGCGCCGATGGGTCAGAGCAAGGTGCTGACCGTATCGGAGGACGGCGGCTTCGCGCTGACCATGCAGGACATGGAGCAGTACCTCTTCGGCGTTAACGGATCCTTGCTGAGCATCTCCGACCCAAACGGCGTACACACGACCCTAGAGTACGAAGGCGAAGGCATCCTGCTTACAAAGGTTTCCACGCCAAGTGGCAGTCTCCTGTTCTCGTACGATGACGACGGCCGCCTGGCCGAAGTGGCCGACCATACAGGGTGCAGTGTGGCGTTTGGCTACGACGAAGGCCGCCTAACCAAGGTAGTACAGCCACATGGAGCGGAGTTCAAGTACAGTTACAACGCAAAGGGGCTGATGCTGGGCGTCACCAACCCGCAGGGCGTTGAATCCGTGCGCAATAAGTACGACCACAAAGGCCGCGCCACCGTGCAGCACCTCGCAGACGGCGGCATCACCTACCTGCGTTATGACGACGACCGCCTGCTGACAACCATCACCGACCAAGCAGGCAACACCACCAACTACCACCGCGACGAAAAGTACCGCACCATCAAGATCGCCTACGCCGTGAAAGGCGTGATGGTTATATAGATTATTATGGCTGCCGTAATATTTGCCACGAGTTTCAAAACATTCTTGAAGAAACCCACAAGGCAGCCCAGCGCGGACACTATGTTTATGCCTATTCTGTTGCGGTTCTGGTGCAGATAAATCTTGCGAAATTAGCAAACACAGCAGACGATAGTGCCGGTGGCATTACCGATACCCAAGTCTATGTAGATGAGCTTTTGGAGAAAGTTTGCGGGGCTGTGGAATATGAATCACCTGATGCCCGCTATATCTTTTTGCAATCTGCAAAAGATAGCACAAATAAGGCTTTTGATGGTTGGACGGAGTTTGCATATAACATCCTAAAAAAGACCGCCAGACTTGCAGAGGAAGATACAGAACAAAAAATGTACACCGCACTTGACGAGCTTTATGGCAAGTCAGCGGATTCATATTCACGTTGGTACTTAGAACATGACGTTTTGGTACGGCTTGAAATTATCAAGGTTACACATGGGGAAATTGATGCAGAAGCCTTTATCAAGGCAAACACTGAATACAACGGCATTCGAAAAATTGCCATTCAAAACGCCATTGAAAAAGGCGACTTTGACCTTGCTGAAAAATTGTGCCTTGAAAAAGTCACAAACGAAACAGCCAGGCATGAATGGTCGCGCCCGTGTGAGTGGCGATATTTGCTATTCGAAATATATAATAAAGAAGGCAACATCCATAAGAAGTCTATGAAAATTTTAGTTGACGCTGATGCCTGCCCGGTGAAAGAGATAATCGTCCGTTTGGCGAAACAGCGTAATATCCCCGTTACCATGCTGATTGATACTTCACATCAGCTTAATGACGGCTATAGCACTGTCATAACCGTGGACAAACAAGCCGACAGCGTGGACTTCGCATTGATGGGCTTACTTGCCCGTGATGATGTTGTAGTTACTCAAGACTACGGGTTGGCGGCGATGGCGCTTGGCAAAGGTGCGAAAGTGATCCATCAAAGCGGAATGATTTACACGAACGACAACATCGACAAGCTGCTTATGGAGCGACACATCGGCGCAAAAGTGCGACGTGGCGGAGGTCGCACGAAAGGTCCCGCCAAGCGTACCAAGGTGGATAACGAGCGGTTTGAATCAGCGTTTGCAAAATTGCTGGAGGTGGCAAATGCCAAAAGCCAAATACCAACTGGATGATTTTCTTGCACTTGTAGACAACGAGCACAAGGACTATGTATTTCAAGTCCACGAAATAATGATGCAAGAGGGATATAAACTTAAAATTCAAACTACAAAGCAATATGGGCTTCATGTTGCATACCGGCAGCCTAAAGTAAAGTCAGTAACAGGAATTATTGCGTATTTTCTGATTCAAAACGATGAACTCATGGTGCGCATCAATGCAAGCAATCATGCAAAATATCCTGATATCTTAAATAGTCTGCCTGGAAATATTTTAAGCCAAATGGACACGGCTGATGACTGTAAAAAGTTTATCGATCCACAGAAATGCTGGACCGGTTGCAATGGGTATGATATTCGTATTAGGAAACAGACATTACAAAAAATGCCTTATAAACTGTTTTTTGCTTGCTATGGATAATGATAGTTTTCCGTTTTTACTCAAAATTATTAAGAGCGAAGCAAGAGAGCGAAATGCTATAGAGGCATGACGGAGGGGCTGTGATATGAATTTTGCTAACAAACATACTGTCATTACAGGTGGCGCAAACGGGATCGGACGGTGCATTGCCGAAACTTTCCTACGTGAAGGCGCAACGGTCACGATTATTGACATCGACAATAACCCCATTAAAGGCGCGGACTTTTTCCACGGTGATATTGCGAAAAAGGAAGTGCTGGAGCGGTTTGTCAGCTCTCTCAACAGACCCGTGGACTGCCTAATCAACAATGCCTGCATTGGGTGCGGCGGTTTGTTGTCCGGCTGTTCATATGAAGATTTTGAGTATGTTCAGCGTGTAGGTGTTACTGCACCATTTTATCTTACACAGCTTCTCATGCAGAAAAATCTGCTTGCGCCAAATGCCTCCATCGTGAATATATCCTCCACCCGGGCAAACCAATCCCAGCCTAACACAGAGGCGTATACTGCGGCAAAAGGGGGCATTTCCGCTTTGACCCATGCAATGGCGGTAAGCCTTGCCGGAAAAGCACGGGTTAATGCCATCAGCCCTGGCTGGATTGATACTACTGGCAGTACATTCGAGGGAGCAGATGCCGCCCAACACCCTGCCGGGCGAGTTGGAGTGCCGGCGGATATTGCCGAAATGGTACTGTCCTTATGTAGCGATAAGGCGGGTTTCATCACAGGCGAGAACATCACCATAGATGGCGGCATGAGCCGTTTGATGGTATATCATAACGACCACGGTTGGAAATTGGAGGGGTAAGCAAATGAACGAGATAATCCGCAAACGTAAATCCATAAGAAAATACGACCCTGCGCCTCTTGATGCCGCAGCCCTTGATGCCGTGCGTGTGCAAATAGGCAAATTGAAACCGCTTTACCCGGACATAAAATATTCCATCGAGTTCACCACCAAAACCAACGGCATACTGGGCGTAAAAGCCCCGCACTTCCTTATTTTCGGTAGCGAAGAAAAAGAAGGCTCCTACGAAAATATCGGCTTTATCGGTCAGCAGTTGGACTTATACTTTTCCGCAAACGGGCTTGGCGCGTGTTGGCTTGGTGCAGCAAAGCCGGGTGAGAAAATGGAATCCGCTCTGCCGTATGTAATCGCCTTGGCTTTTGGCAAACCAGCCGAGCCTTTGCATCGTGAACTGTCTGTATTCAAGCGTAAGCCCATATCGGCAATCAGCGAAGGGAACGACCCACGCTTAGAAGCGGCACGACTTGCTCCAAGCGGCGTGAATATGCAGAACTGGTATTTTATTGCCGACAGCGGAAAAATCCATTGTTACCGTAAGAAGCCGAATCCGCTAGCCGCGCTTATGCTCGGAAAAATGGGTTGTATCGACTTGGGCATCGCCATTTGCCATATCGCAACGGAAAGTGGAAATTTCAACTTTAGCAAAAACCCGAATGCCCCACAGCGTAAGGGGTGTATTTATGCGGGAACTGTGAGTTAGCGCATTATGGAGCACATGGTATAGTGCTTTAACTTAACATAGTTGCATGGTATAATGTAATCAAAGGTGGCGATTACATTGGCAAAACCCATATCAAACGATAAAAGAGAAGCTATAGAAGACACGCAGGACTACCCCGCAGGATTTGTATTTAATCCTGTGTGTTTCACACCTTGATCTTGGTTGAAATGGGAAAAAGAAAAGACCCGAAACGTGATAGTTTCAAGGTCTTTTCGAATTTGACTGAGCTGGAAGGATTTGAACCTTCGGATGCAGGAGTCAAAGTCCTGTGCCTTACCGCTTGGCGACAGCCCAATATGAGTGACAACCCGGCCGGCCGGGCGGCCAACGTGCCCTCACGGCGTAAAACGCGAACTTGAACCGTGTTCACGTTTTAAATCCGCCTGGCCGGGCGGCCAACGTGCCCGAGAAGGGACTCGAACCCCCACGATATTGCTATCAGTGGATTTTGAGTCCACCGCGTCTGCCATTCCGCCACTCGGGCAAATTGGAACTAGGGGACATTATAGCGCACATCGGCCGGGATGTCAAGCATTAAATTTTGCCGCGGCTACCTTGAAAATATCATTGGCGGTTCGCCGTCGGAAAAGTCCAGCAGCAGACGATCGTTCGATAGCAGCTCGAAGTGAACGGTGCTTAGGAGGGTTCCGTCGGGTTCGCTAATGTCTATCGTTCCGGTGTTAGTACCCCAGGCCGGCCACGCAAACCACTCGACCAATTCCGATTCAATAATGGAACCGCCCGATTCAATCTGTATCATGGCTCTGCCACTTTCGAAGAAGTCGATTATCAGGGCGTCACCGGCTTCGCGGAATGTCCATGCTCCGACAAGATCGGCGGCGGAAGTATCTTCAAAGGATTGTTCGGGCGCGGCGGATTCCCGTATATAGATTGACTGCCAGCCGTCCGCGTGAGTGAATGTCAGCGTATCTCCGGAGATCTCGTAACTGTAAACCTCTGTCCACTCGTCTCTGAATTCATCGCAACGAACATCCATTGTGAGTACGCCGCCGTGTACGCTCCATGTGAAACTCTGCCCGGGGCCGTCGCCCCACCAATATCCGGTGCCGTCCGGCTCGAATCCCCGCACGATCCGGAACCCGGGCGGAAGCCCTTCGATCTGCGCCACCCACACGTCGAACAACCGCTCATCAAGGATGCCGGCTTGTACTGCGGGCGCCGGCGCGGCTTGGGCGGCTTGGTCTGCGGTGCCCTGCGGTGCCTCGGCGGTCTGCGTTCCTTGGCTTGCCGTTCCAAAGCGGTCCGCGTTCACCTGTATGTACACTCTGTGTATCTCGCCTTCCCACATAAGGCCGGAGCTGTATTGGATCTCGTAAACTCCGCTTTCCCTGTAGAGGAAGTTTATCACTGTGGAGTAGGAACTGCCCTCGCGCAGGGTTACGGCGGCATCAGAGCCGGCAAGATCCGCCCCGGAAGCGATTATCGCGGATGGGTCTCTCTGCATAATCGCGCTCACGCTTATGCCGCTTGGGTTCCAGACCTGGTTAAACCTCGGCGGCGTGTCGGGCCAGTTCCTGGTGCTGCCCACATTGGTGAAGGTGATAGGCACTCTGGCGACAACTTCGCCGGTCGCAATAGTCGCAAACCCCAACGTATCCCCGACGGACATTTCAAAACCCTGGAACACGACGCTTTCGCCAAGGCCTATAGTCGCCGTAGTTACCTCCGGATTGACGGCGTCATCCCAAAGTTCTTGGACAACGGCACAGCCCGACAACAGCAACGCCAATACGCAACAAACAGCCATGGAAACAATTTTCCTGGACATCTTCGTAACCCCCTCATCGTTGGGCGCACAGCCCATCCGCGCAATTATACCGGAAACGAAGGCCGGATTGCAATACCGTTTCAGAATTTTGGCGGGAGCAGGTGTCGAACAGGTCTTGACATTTGTTTGCGGGCGTGGGAATATATACAGGGTGGGAGGAATGGTATGGACGTACTACATAATGTTGGAGATGAGGCAATGAGCGACGAGATAGATGTATTGATATACGGCTTCGGCGGGCAGGGGGGCGACATCGCCCACTTGCGCGAATACCTGGACAGCAGAGGCAGGACGACACACATGCTGACTCTGGCCGGCCACGGCGGCACCAAGGAGGATCTGCACAACACATCGCACCTGGACTGGCTGGATTCCGCAAGGAAGGAGACCGCGGAGATAGCGCGCAGCTATGCAAGGGTGAACCTTCTCGGATTCTCGATGGGCGGCCTGCTTGGTATACACCTGTGCGAGATGGAGCGCGTCAACAAGCTTGTGCTGATAAACACGCCGATCTACTGCTGGAACTTCGGCGTAATAACGCGGAGCGTCATAAGCGATCTGCGAAGCGGCGGCATGGAGAACATATCCTATTATATGAAGAACTCGAGCAAGTACACCGCCAAGTCTATCATAGACTTCTTCAAGCTTCTGCACGCCACAAAGGGTCTGCTGCCAAGCGTCGTCCGCGACAACATCATCCTGCAGTGTATCGACGACGAGATCGTACACCACAGGAGCGCGGACTTTATCAAGGAGAAGATCGGCGGAGCGTCGCAGATGAAGTTTTACAAGGGCGGGTTCCACCAGGTGTTCGTAAAGGCTCCCGACATACGCGACGGCATGTGCGAGGACATCTACCAATTTTTGGGTCAATCTGCGAAAACTGATTGAAATTTTCACCAACATGCGGTACAATAGAAGAAACCTTACTAAGGAGTTGTGTACATGGCAAAGGAAGTTATAAGCACCGCCGGCGCGCCGGCCGCCGTAGGCCCATACTGCCAGGGCGTGAAGGCCAACGGCTTTGTATTTGTTTCCGGGCAGCTGCCGAAGAACCCCGCCACGGGTGAGATGGTGCAAAGCAGCATAGGCGACATGACGGCCGCGATACTCGACAACATAAAGGCCATTCTCGAAGAGGCCGGCTCCTCCATGGACAAGTGCGTGAAGCTCACCGTGTTCCTCACAGACATGGCCAACTTCGCCGAGATGAACGCCGTCTACGGAACATACTTCACCGAAAGCCTGCCCGCCAGGTCCACGATACAGGTGGCCGCCCTGCCCATGGGCGTGCAGGTGGAGATAGAAGCTATCGCGCTGGCATAGTTCCATAACACGGACAACACCCCAAGAGCGGCAACTCTTGGGGTGTAATAGTTTAAGACATCAAATTATGGATGATATTGCTCCTGTATGAGTACAACTTGATTATTTTCTATCCTAATCTCGAATGTTCCCATAGTAACAAATTCGTAGCTTTGCCAGCTCAACAAATCATCCATTTCATTGATACGCAATTTCAGAGTGGCTACATCTACCGGCCATCCGTTGATTATGTCATCCGGATTAAGACCGTTTGATGACGGCAAACTCTGTATCCTTATTTCCGCATCCGGGCTAATAGGAATGTTACGCGGCGGCATAGATGTATCCGCTTCATATATTGGCGAAGCGCTATAGGGGGCGTGCCTTCCCGTGTTTGTCAAAAAAGTGTCTACTATCAGCTCGTTGTTTTGTGTGACACCGCCGAGCAATACAAAGTGCTGTGTTGCGGGCTGCTCTCCGGCAAACTGAACATGGTCATCCACCAACGTGATAATTGCTGCTGTCCTTGTAGTCGGATTCCATTGTATGTCAGAACCCGCAGCCTCTGTTATCATCCGGACAGGGACAAGTGTGCGTCCGTCATGGATAATACTGGGAACATCAAATGTTCGTGGCACCCCGTTTATGACCATAACATTTGTATTGACTTGATGGGTAATTACTGCTTGGTATCGCGTTAATGTGGCAGTATTTGTTGCCTCATCAAATTCCACACTAAAACCCATGGCCTCGCTTATACCTCTTAGCGGCAACATTGTACGCCCAAGATGAATGATTGCTGGCACTTCAAAATATTGCGGCACACCGTCAATTGTAACGCTCACTGCCTCGTCTGCATATGCAGTTGTCGTGCTGTAAGCCATGGTAAATGACATTACCAGTACCAGGTAAATAATAACTCTCTTCATGATCCATCTCTCCTTTGTGTACTATAGCCATTCAACTTGAAAACACTCCAATCAAACTTGTCTTTTTGCGCAATTGCGTCGTCATTCGCTTCTAGCGTACCCTGTGGGTACGCGTCGTCCCTCATTCCTAGCACTTACGCAAA
>WRAW01000080.1 GCA_009780015.1 Defluviitaleaceae bacterium
CAATTTGTTACTCCGTCAAATGACGTGGCTACATCATTTCTGTGTAGCTCTCATAGTCGCCTATGAGTTCGGACTATGCCTTCAACCGTCTACTAACGGTTGCCCCGTGTCTAGTCTCTACACTTTCCCTGGTTTGGGGCTTGGCTCGGCGTTGTCTGCTAAATTTGGTTTTGTTATATATTACCACACTGAAAGTATAACACAGCAATTACACTATGTCAAGGGATAATTCCGTTTGTTTTTAATAGATGATGCTACTCGTGATCGTGGTCATAGTCATCGTGACTGTGTTCATGGTGTTCATGGTGCTCAGGATGTTCATAGTGTTCATGGTCATGTGAGTGATACCCATATTCGTGATAATCATATTCATGATGTTGGTGGTCATGAACATGATTATGTTGATGAGCATGGTCATGGTATCCATGATGGTGATGACCAAATGTGGTATGCAAAACTATCATGGCCAAAACTCCCAAGGTCACACCTATTGTCGTAAGAAATGACCTTTTGTCCTTTGGAGGCTGACAGCCCGCCGGACAATCAGCCCGGCAATCGGTTGGCCCCTGAGGTATAAGCTCGTGGACGGCAACCCATATCATGGCTCCGCCGGCAAATGCCATTACAAAAGGCATAAGACCATCCATATTGATCGCTACCATAAAACCGGCAAACCCCATCAAAAATCCAATAAAGCCGGAAATTTGACCAAGAAAAAAGCTCTTCAGCTTATCCATACCCTCTTTGTTAAAGGAAATAGACAAAGCCGCGCCCTCGGGAACTTTATGTAAGCCTACGGCAACAGCCATTGGAATGATTGCAACCAGTTCTTCCATATGAAAGTGGTTACCCAACGCTCCTAATATTATGCCCAAAGCAAAGCCTTCAGGCACGTTATGAAAAGACAATGCGCTGGCAAGCACCAGGCTTTGCCTGTATTTAAAGTTGTCGCTCCCAGACTCCCTCTTTTTTGCGGCGGCTTTGTGTACATATTTATCCAAAAGATAAATGAACATAAAGCCAAGGTAAAAGCTGCCGGGGACTATGAGCCAAGCGGGCAGGGTTTCGTTGTATCCGGCTATATGCATGGATGGGTAGAGCAGCTCCCAAAAAGT
The DNA here is from genome assembly GCA_009780015.1 of Defluviitaleaceae bacterium. Classification (GTDB taxonomy): domain Bacteria; phylum Bacillota; class Clostridia; order Lachnospirales; family WRAA01; genus WRAA01. The sequence goes on from WRAW01000080.1 coordinate 1,116, forward strand.
AACCGTTAAAATGACACCGGCCGCAAAGCCCATTATAAGCCGGGACATATTTATATTTTCTTTTTTGAAAAACGCTACAATGGCGGCTCCTATTGCGGCGGCAAACCATGTGCCCGACGCCAAAACCAATAAAATCAAAGATGTCTCTCTCATCGTATCCTCCGTTTAGGATTTTTCCTGTTTCTTGTTTTTTGATGCCGTATCCTTGGATATGGATAATATGCGGCTTATAGCTCGGGCGCTGTTGCCCTCCGCGGCCAAATCACGAATGCGGTTTTTCACCTTGGAGTCCCAGGCCTTGTATGCATATTCCTGTCTAAAGGTTGTACGCGGACAACATTTATTATTGCAGCTATAAATCTGCTTGCCCTGCTTTTTGCCAAATTTCCGTACTTCGTCTCCTTCGCAGGAGGGGCATTGTACCGAACCTTCCTTATCTTCACTCCCGATGTCTTCATAGGCATATTCCAACCTAAAGGCCCGCGGGCAGCTATCTTTTATACATCGATAAATTTGCTTGCCCAGCCTTTTGTCAAATTCCTGCACATCCTCCCCTTGGCATGAAGGGCACCGCAGAGAAATACCGGCCATTTATACCATCCCCTCTGTTTTTTACAATAATAACATATGGCGGAATAAAAAACAATCACTTTAGGACAAACTAGCGGAAATTTTGTCCTAAAGTGATTGTTGAGAGGTATCCGCGGCATTTTCCATGATCCTAACCTCCTTGTTATGATTTTTATTCTTCTATGTGCTGATCTTGAGATGTAACATAAGCTCAAACAAATTTCAATTTATTTATTCGGTTTCTGATAAAATATCGCAAAAATAACCAATAATTATTTTGAAATTGTAATTTTGCACAAATATTTATGCACAAATTTTTCTCGAAAACCCTTGCTAAGTAGTCCCAAATATGCTATAGTTGTTTTGTAATAGTATGTTATCTACACCAAAAAATACAATTTTTCTAGGAGGAATTCTTATGAGCAAGTATCAAGATCCGGCAGTAAAGGTAACTAGCGCGGACGAGGCGCTGAAACTCCTTAAAGAAGGCAACGAAAGATTTGTAGCTAACAACCTTGTTCCTACCGACTACAAGGAAGCGCTTGGCAAAACCGGAACCCAGCAAAGTCCGTTCGCTTCTATTCTTACCTGCGCCGACAGCCGTTGCTCGCCCGAGATTTATTTTGACCAAGGCATCGGCAACATCTTCGTAGTAAGAAACGCCGGTAACTTCGCCGACAGAGAAGCCACAGGCTCTTTCCAATTTGCCGCGGCAGTTTTGAAATCTCAGATCATCGTAGTTGTTGGTCATACTCAATGCGGAGCCGTTTTTAACGCGCACATGGGTACTCAAGTTCCTTTTGGTGAGCTTCAAGGCGTGCTTGATGACGTTGCTTGCATTGTAAAAGACGTAGATACCAAGGAAAACGCTGTTAATGTAAACACCATAGCTCAGGTTGAAGCATTGAAGAACAATCCTGCTATTAAGGAGTTAGGCATTCCTGTTTATGGAGCAAATTATGACATCGCCACCGGCGTTGTTACTTGGCTGTAAGCTATAACCTAGAAACAAATGCACATAAAGATTTGAGCATCTTATAACATATTGGCAAAAAGCGGCTGGATAACAAATCATTATGCAGTCGCTTTTTGTGTACTATAGTAATATATCGACCATCCATATGAGGAAACCACATGACTCACACTACCACAACTCCCGAACAAACTTTTGAACTTGCCGCAAGACTTGCATCCGAACTCTCCGGCGGGGATGTCGTCTGCCTGAACGGCGATCTTGGCGCAGGCAAAACAGCCTTCACAAAAGGCTTGGCGCATGGGCTTGGAGTTCAAGAAACAATCACAAGCCCAACCTTCGCGATTATGAACGAATACCTCTCGGGTCGTGTTCCGCTGTTCCACTTTGATGTATACCGGCTGGATGGCTCAGACGGACTGGAAGACACCGCCTTTTTCGACTACATAGGCGGCGAAAGTGTGGTCGTCATCGAATGGGCCGAGCAGATCGAAGACATACTGCAGGAATTCGTACCGGCCGGAAAGCGTGTAGATATCACAATTTCGGGCGGCCTTGACGACAGTGACACACGTCAAATCACGATTTTGCGAGGTACACCATGAACACAATCCTAGCGCTTGACACAAGCAGCGCGTCATCCTCCGTGGCCGTTCTTCGCGGCAGCAAACTGATGGCTGAGGCAACTCAGATAAATCCGAGCAAACAGCACTGCGAGGGGCTTATGCCTATGTTGGATCAGTGTCTGACAATGGCCGGACTCAGTCCGCAAGACCTCGATGGAATCGCATGCACATCCGGCCCCGGTTCCTTCACAGGCATACGTATAGGCGCGGCCGCCGCTAAGGGGCTGGCTCACGCTGTTGGTATTGGTATTGTTGCGGTTCCTACTCTCGACGCGCTGGCATATACTGTCTTTAATACATCATCAATAATTGCGCCCATAATGGACGCCCGGCGCGGCCAGGTTTACACCGCCCTTTACAATTGGGATAAAACCGGATTGACGCGCATGAACGAATACGAGTGCACACTGCTTACCGATGTCTTCAGTTATCTGGATAACCGCCGCCAAAAGGCCACTTTCACCGGAGACGGCGTCGGGGTATTCCTTGACGACATCATATCCCGCGGGCATGACGCCGCGCCAGACAGTATGCATCACGTGCACGCGTCCTCCGTGGGTCTGCTGGCACTTGACATGCTGCGTGACGGCTATACGCCGCTGCGCTACGACGCGTTTACCCCATTTTACCTCCGAAAGCCGCAGGCCGAAAGAGAGCTTGAAGCCAAATGCCAAGGGTTGTAATGCTTAAAAATAACTCAAATCTGCGGCACAGCCCTCGCAGAAAGCACCTCATCCGCCAAGGTTTTGGATAAATGCGGCTTCACCCTGGAATCTGAAGGAATCGTAAAGTACCAAGGCTCGGAACAAATCATCCGCCTCTAGAGATTGGACTGCAGCCATGATATTGATAAAACCCATGCAAGCCCAGCACCTTGACGCAGTGTACGAGATCGAGTGCGCCAGCTTCACTACACCCTGGTCGAAAGAGTCTCTGCTGCGCGAGATCACCGAGAACGAGCACGCCGTCTATGTCGTAGCCATGCTCTTCGAGGCGTTTCGCGACCCCATGGTCGTAGGTTACGCCGGAATGTGGCACGTGGCGGACGAAGGCCATATCACTAACCTGGCGGTAAAGCCCCGATACCGCGAGAAGGGCGTCGCGTCAACTATTCTGGCAAATCTGTCCGAGTTTGCGGCAAAGCGAGGCATCTCCGCCATTACCTTGGAAGTTCGCGTCGGCAACATAACCGCACAAAAACTTTACGCCAAACACGGTTTCGCGGTCGAAGGCCTCCGAAAGGGATATTACGCCGACACGGGCGAGGACGCTTACATTATGTGGAAAAACTTGAATACAAGTTCTTAGAGAGGTAACTATGATTAACGAACTCCACTATACCCAGTTGCAGCCAAGCTTTGGCGTGCCTGTCTTCGATACAACCCGCGACCTGTCTCCGCGCGAAGACCTGATCGGTCAGGAGCGCGCGGAGCGTGCCCTTACCCTTGGCCTTTCGGTCAAGTCAAAGGGTTACAACATTTACGCCGCGGGCGAAGCCGGCGTGGGCAAAACCACCTTCTCAAAAAAGTTCGCGCACCGCCAAGCCGCCGCCGAGCCCTTACCGCCGGACGCAGCATATATCCACAACTTTGACAGTCCTCGTTCTCCCAAGATATTGACCTTGCCTCCAGGAACCGGAAAGCTGCTGGCCCGGGAGATTGAAGAGCTTGTGGACGAAGCCTGCGAAGAATTGTCTAAAACATTTTCCGGCAAGGACTTCGAGGCTTGCAAGCTTGGGTTGGTCAAGGGCTACCAGGCCAGGCACGACGAGCTGCTGCGCGAAGTGTCGGAAGAAGCCAAGAAGTCCAACTTCGGCGTCAAGACCACTACGTCGGGTATGTACTTTATGCCTATAATCGATGGCGAACTCATTTCCGAAGAAGCGTTTGAAGAGCTGGACGAAGATGTCAAGGCCGAAATTATCAAAAATTCCGAGGCCATATCCGTCACCGCAAGCGCGACCATCCGAAATATCAAGGACTTCGAGCAGGCCGTACGCAAGGACATAGACGACCTGGAGTTCAGCGTGGGGCTGTTTACCTTGGGGCGCCTTTTCACGCCAATCATGAACAAGTACGCCGAGCTTGAAAGCATAGTGCGCCACCTGAGCGATATCAAGGAAGACATGCTTGATAACCTGTCCTCCTTCATCAATACCGAAAGCGAAGAAGAGGAATCCATCGCCGCGATGCTCCCCTGGTATCAGCGCAAGAACACCGCCGAAACGCTCTCGAAATACAAACTGAACCTGATCTGTGACAACTCGTCGCTATCCGGCGCACCGGTAATCGTCGACTATAACCCAACTTACGCCAACCTCTTCGGCGAAATCGAATATGACAACGAATACGGCAATCTCACCACCGACTTCCTGAAAATCCGCCCCGGTCTTGTCCACCGCGCGAACGGCGGCTACCTCATACTACAGGCCAGCGACGTATTCTCAAGCCCCTACGCCTGGGAAACGCTGCGCCGCGTCCTCATCACCGGAGAGATCGCGCCGGAGCCCCGCCCGGAATCCGCGACAAGCTACACCCTGTCCGGTCTGCGTCCCGAAGCGCTGGGGCTCAACCTCAAGGTTATCCTTGTAGGCTCGCACTACCTATATGAGCTCATAAATGACTACGACGACGACTTCGGCAAGCTCTTCAAAATCTGCGCCGATTTCGACTACGAAATAGATATGAATGACCAGAGCGTAATGAACACAATTTGCTTTATAAAGTCCTATGTAGAGCGCGAAAACCTCAAGCATCTGGATTACGGCGCGGTAAGCCTTGTTTGCAAATATTCATCGCGCATAGCCGAAAGCAGCATAAAACTGACCAGCGGCTTCAACAAGCTTTCCGAAATTCTCATAGAGTCCAACGCTCACGCCGCGGCCTCAGAAAATGAAACCGTCACCGCCGAACACGTGCGCCTTGCTATTGAAGAGCGCGAGTTCCGCCACGACCTCTACGAGAGCAAACTTGTAGAAATGCTCGAAAACCGCACCATAATGATCGACACAGACGGTACAAAGGTCGGGCAGCTAAACGCCCTGGCCGTTTATGAAACGGGCGGCCACATCTTCGGCAAGCCCTCGCGCATTACCGCCACCACCTATGTAGGCAAGTCCGGCATCGTCAACATCGAAAAAGAGGCCGAACTCAGCGGCCCAATCCACAACAAGGGCGTACTCGTACTGGCCGGGTATCTTGGCCAAACCTACGCCCAGGACTTCCCGCTGGCTCTTTCCTGCCGCGTCGCCTTTGAGCAGACCTACTCCGGCGTAGAGGGCGACAGCGCCTCCGCCGCCGAAGCCCTGGCAATACTCTCAAGCCTCTCCGGCGTGTCAATTCGCCAAGGCATCGCCGTCACGGGCTCCCTTAATCAAATGGGAGAAGTACAGGCTGTGGGCGGCGTAACTCACAAAATCGAGGGCTTCTTCGATCTCTGCAAAAAGCGCGGCCTAACCGGCTCACAGGGCGTAATCATACCCACGGCCAACATCTGCGACCTCGTCCTAAAGGACTCCGTCGTCGAAGCCGTAAAGGCGGGAAGCTTCCACATCTACCCCATATCCACCTTGGACGAAGGCATCGAGATACTAACCGGAACCGAAGCCGGAACCCGCGACCGGCCCGGCCGCTTCCCACCCGCCAGCGTCCACGGCAAAGCCCACAAGAAGCTCCGCGAGTTCCACAAAAAATCCATGGCATAGCAAAACGCATTTATCAAGATTTATACTTTACATTTCAACCGCAATGTGGTATCATAATAACACAAAGGCAACCGCAAAAGCGGTGGCCGTCAAACTGTTAAGTTAAGAAAATAACCGCGCAGATTCTCGGGCCTAGGCGGTTATTTTCTTTTGGAAAATACGTCTACTGTGTAGACAATGAGCGTAATCAGCGCAATCGTTACCGAAATAACGCCAAGAATTATCATAGTCAATTCTTTGGTATATCTGTCGCAGCTTTTTCATTGAAATATAGCAAAAATATTGTCCTGTAATAATAGGACATATGTTGCCTCAAATCACAATACACTAATTTTGTCCTATATTATGAGACAAAGAGGTGATGTCTTGGCTCGCAGAATCATTGATAACAATGAAAGATCAAATATCGTTGGTAAGCGAGTTAAAGAAGCGCGAAAGAAGGCAGGCTTCAGCCAACGTAAATTATCGATTAAACTCGAACTTCTCGCGATTTATGTTTGCAGGGGCTCGATATCTCGAATCGAAAGTGGAGCAAGAACCGTAACCGACATCGAAATTGACGGTATATCAAAAGTTTTGAATATATCGCTCGACTTCTTGTTTGGAAGAGCGGATTTTTGACGTGTGGGGGACACCTGCGATGAACAATAAACCTACAAGGGGTCAGTATTCACAGCTTACGCCCCGAAAGATCGCGGCCGTACTCGCCGCAGTCTCCGCGGCGCTTATAATCTGTATCGTCTACTTTAACTACAGGACAAACCAGATTGCGGCGACGATCAGCCTTGCCGACGAACCATTCCTCACAGCCGAAGAACGCCGACTCGAGATCACCTATCTTGTACAAGTATCGGGCGAAGTGCTCAGCCCGGGCGTGTTTGAGGTTCCGCCCGGCACGCGGGTGATGGACGTGCTGGAGCTTGCGGGCGGCGCAAGCTACTACTCTAACCTTGACCAGCTCAACCTTGTGGGATTCGTCCGTGACGGCCAGCGCATAAATGTGCCGCGCGTCGCAAACGTACTTGACAGAATCGACATTTTAGCGCAAAATGGTGATATAGAAAATATTGATCGTATCAACATCAACACCGCCGATCAAGACGAGTTGATGCGGCTTCCCGGCGTTGGCCCGCAGACAGCCTCGAATATCACGGCATTTCGCCGCGCCAACGGCCCATTTGAAAGTATCGAGGGCATTATGGACGTACACGGAATCGGCGAAGGCACCTTCTCGCGTATCTCGATGTTCATTACCATAGGCGCTGAGATAGAAACGGAGGAATAGCTTGCCATACAGAGTACTGGTCGTTGACGACGAAAAATTGATAGTAAAAGGGATAAAATTCGCTCTGGAGCAGGAGGAAATGCTGGTCGACGTCGCGTATGACGGCGAAGACGCGCTGCGTCTGATGCGCGAAACCGACTACGACCTTGTGCTGCTGGACGTAATGCTCCCGCGGCTAGACGGCCTTGAGGTCTGCCAGCAAGCCCGCGAGTTCACTTCCGTACCTATAATTATGGTTACGGCCAAGGGCGAGGATATGGACAAGATAATGGGTCTGGAGTACGGCGCGGACGATTATATAACCAAGCCCTTCAACATAATCGAGCTCAAGGCGCGCATCAAGGCGATACTGCGCCGCTCCGTGCGAAAGGTTGAGCTTACGCAGCAAAAGGCCAACACGCTGAAGGTACGGGAACTGGAGCTTGACAACGAGTCGCGCCGGGCGTGCATCGGCGACTCCGAAGTCAACCTGACCGCCAAGGAATTTGACCTGCTAGAGCTATTAATGGAAAACAAGGGCAAGGTCTACAGCCGCGAAACACTGCTGAATACCGTGTGGGGCTACGACTACCCCGGAGACGCCCGCACCGTAGACGTACACATCCGCCGTTTGCGCGAAAAGATCGAAACAAACCCAAGCGACCCCAGGTACATACACACGAAGTGGGGTGTAGGTTATTATTTCCAATAAAAAATTGCTCCATCCGCATGAAACACCGATCAGCACCAAACATCTCACGAAAAAGAAGGAATGGTTGTTCAGCTGGCGCTGGAAGCTATTTATAATATTCATTATAATTAGCGTTGTGCCGCTGATCTTTTTTTACATGATGATGCTGGCTGCTACCAACGATTACTATATCCGCGACAAGGAGACGACGCTTCTGGCCACGGCCAACATAATCGCGGGCAGCGTCGTGCGCGGCAACTTCCTGCACAACCCGCACACGCGCCACGCCTTCGACGAGGCGATCATCGAGCGCGGGCGCGACGGCGGTTTCCGCGTAATGGTGATCGACAAAATGGGCGTGGTGATAAACGACTCTTTCGGAAGTGATATCGGAAGAATTCTTGTCGTACCCGAAGTCATACAGGCCATAGAGCAGAACAACCGCGTAAACACGCGTCATGACGAGGAAAGCGTGTACGCCGCCGCCGCCATCACCGACGCCCAGGGCGAAAACGTGGCCGCCGTGCTGATTGTCTCCTCTATTGACGAGATACTGGCCTACGCCGACGAGATGCAGGAGCGCTTCGTGCTCTTCGTTCTCCTTATCATCGTAATCCTGATCGCAATGGTGCTCTTCATCTCGAAGCTTGTGTTAAACCCCATCAACAACTTCATCCGCGTGGTAGAGCGCGCCGGCGAAGGCCACTTCGACGAGAAAATACACATCCGGGGCAGGGACGAGTTTACAAAGCTCGGCCGCGCCTTCAACCACATGGTCGGCAAGCTGGCTCAGTCCGAAAACTCCCGTGAAGAGTTCGTCTCAAACGTCTCGCATGAGCTCAAGACCCCCCTAAGCTCCATCAAGGTTCTGACCGAATCCATACTTCTCATGGAAAATGTCCCGACCGAGACCTACAGCGAATTCCTGAAAGACATAAACTCCGAAGTAGACCGCATGAACAGCATCATCAACGACCTTCTTACCCTGGTCAAGCTGGATCAGCACGAACTCCCCCTCAACATGAAGCCCGCCGACATCAACCAAATGGTCGAAGACATACTGCGCCGCCTGGCCCCTCTTGCCCGGCAAAAGGGCATAGACCTTCTATACGAAAACGTACGCCCCGTCACGATCTCCGCCGACGAGATGAAGCTGAGCCTCGCGATCTCCAACATAGTCGAAAACGGCATCAAGTACACGCCCGACGAAGGCGCAATCAGCGTCATCGTCGACTGCGACCACAAGGACGCGTTCATCACAGTCACCGACACCGGCATTGGAATCTCCGACGAAGACCAGCCCAACGTCTTCATACGCTTCTACCGCGCCGACAAAACCCGCAACCGCGAAACCGGCGGAACCGGCCTCGGCCTGTCCATCAGCCACCAAACCGTCCTCCTGCACGGCGGGGTAATCCGCCTGTCCAGCAAGGAAGGCGAAGGCTCGACCTTCGTAGTACGTCTGCCCCTTAGAAGATAACATGGTTCTGATTATAAA
>WRAW01000081.1 GCA_009780015.1 Defluviitaleaceae bacterium
AAAAAGGGTAGTGATTAGGGGCGAAATATGCTCCTTTTTGCGCTTGTATCGTGCCTGTGCTGTGTCTGTTAGTGTTTACTGGTAGGGTGGTCTATTACCCCTCTGATACTCGTTTTAGTGTTTTGGGCGTAACAAAAAACCTTCATCTATGCAGGTTTACGGGCTGTCACAAACTGGCAAATGTCAACATGTGGCTGTTACGATAAAGCCGCCAGTTACAAAACGGGAACGGCCATATTGCCGCTCCCGTTAGCTAAAGTACCAAAACGGTACTTTAGGTTATATGTAATCTATCGCTCCTTTCCGGCTGTGCCGCTTCATACTGCTACGGATGAACCCGCCGCCTTTGCTGTATTAGAAGAATTAGACATTCTTCCTTTACAGCATATATCTTCATAGATACGCTGTATCAGCTTATCCAATTCGGTATAACGGCTCTGGCTGGACTTCAACTTCTTACGCTGGGATTTTACGTTATCCGCTTGCTGTGTAGAGAACATTTCGTTAATCTGGCGGGTAAAATCCTTCTCGTTGGTGGTAACGTACCGGCTTACCTTTTGAAGCGTTTCCAGTACAAGTTCCTCTACAGCGCCGCCGTGTATCCTGTGGCAAGTACAGAAGCTATCGCCCTTCTTGCTCTCCTTGCAGGTGTAGTAATTTTTTGCCTTGCCTGTTGTTTTATATATGCCTCTGTTGTGGTGCATTTTTGATTTGCAGGTGGCGCAGTACAGCAGTCCTGTGAGCGGGTGGGGTTCGCCTAAGCTGTCGGGCTTGTTTCTGCGTTTCTTCTTGCGTATGTCGTTAGCGGATTGCCATGTGGCTTTGTCTACTATGGGTTCATGTTTGTCCTCGAATACGAGCCATTCATCCCTCGGAACGTGCTTGCTGCGTTTGTCCTTGAAGGATTGTTTTTGGGTCTTGAGGTTCACCATGCAGCCCTTGTACTCCATGCGCTGGATCATCATGTCCACCATATTGCCTTGCCAGCGATATGGGTCAATCCATTCCTTGTTCTTGCAAGTGCCTGTACCCCTCTGTGCCATGTAGTAACCGGGGGAATATATTTTGTCTTTCCGCAAGCGTCCGGCGATGGCGCATGTGCCGTAGCCCTCGATTGTCATACGGAAGATTCGCCGTACAACCTCGGCGGCTTCGGGGTCTATCTCCCATACGCCTTTGTCGGATTCGCTTTTCATATATCCGTATGGCGCGATACTGGAAACGTACTTGCCGTTGTGTCCGTTTGAACGTTTCGCCGCCATAATCTTACGGCTGATATCACGAGCGTACCACTCATTTACGAGGTTCAAAAACGGGGCAAACTCCAGCGTTTCGGGGTATGCGCTGTCTATGTTGTTGGTGACGGCTATGAAGCGTACTTCCCTTTGCCGGAATAACTCCATGTACATGCCGACTTGCACATGGTCGCGTCCTAAACGGCTCATGTCCTTGCAGAGGATTTGTGCTATCTTTCCGGCTTCAACATCCGCAATGAGTTCTTGCCACGCTTCACGCTCGAAACGCACACCGCTTGTTCCGTCATCCGTATAATGCTGGATGTTAGTGAACCCTTGGCTCTTGGCATAGTCTGCCAAGAGCTGCTTTTGGGTTATGATTGAATTGGATTGTCCTTGAACGTCATCGTCTTCTCGGCTTAGACGCTCGTATAGTGCGCAAATCTTGCTGTCCGACTTCCTCATGGGTGTTTCTCCCTTCGGGCTGTCGGCTTCATTTACGGTGTGTTCAGTATAGCATATTTCGGCGGGATTTTCAATGGAATTATTGATATTCTCTGCGGCTGATATTATCACGAAACCGCCCCCATATCATTTTTAATCAGGCGCATAATTTTTTTGTCCAATGTTTCCTTGCTGGTGCTACTGAAATACACGGCTACTTTGTAGGTGGTGTTGCCGATCCGTTTTGTGATGATGTGGTGCGCTTGGGATTTTGTTTTCTCCATGAAATTCTCCTTTTCTTTGTGAGATGGGTAGTTATATTTACTGCTTCAAATAATGCGCCGATTGCTCGGAGGACTTCTCGGCTTGCAGTGCAATTGTAGATTTCCGTTTTCATCCCGACCAAGTTCCTGTACCTTGAATTTTTTACCTTGCGTGGCAGAGGGTACGTATTCATGGGATACTTCTCGCGCTCTACTCCGATAGAGCATATGCAAAATCGTATTCCATGTATCTGGTCGGCTTCGGATTCAATTTTTGTGTTGCCTGTTGGTGGTTTTCTCCCTTCGCTGTTCCCGATTTGGTAGGGTGATTTTGCTCTCTACTGAACGTGAAAATTTTGTGGTTTTGTACGGGTGTTTTTGTCCCTACTTAGCGTGAAAATTTTGTGCGAATGAAAGGTCATTTTTGCCCCTCCGGAAAAGAAATTTTTCTCCTCTAATATCCCTCCCGATTTTTTGTAGGAATGGCTAAAGGTTTTATAAAATTCTTTTAGCCGTGGGAGGTGGCAAATTGTGGAGTGTGGATGAAACTCCTTCACTTAGCACAGGAAAAAAGTAACGGCTCTGATACCCCCTTTGTTGAAATTTTTTCCCCTCTAATATCCCTCCCGATTTTTTGTGGATTTGATAACCATTTGATAAAAAATTTATTTCAATCGCAAAAAAATACCCCTCTACCAATTAGGAATATAAGAGGGGTAATTCGGAACTCATTTTGAAATTTTATTTAGCGGATTTTTCGGCTGGCTTTTCATCTTCCAGCATAAGTTGGTAGAGCAATCTTGCACCCGCTTTCATGCCGATTTCCATGTAGACTTCTTGAAAAGTTGACAAGGCGTGTGATAATTCGTTGGTGGGTTCGGTTAGGTCGCTTGCGTTGGGGTATAGGCTGTTTATGCGATTGTAAATGGGCTTGCTTGCTTTCTCCAATCGTTCGAAGTAGAGATCGCTATGTTGGGTTTTGTGTTCCTCACCGTATAGAAAAAACTTGCTGATTCTTTCTAAGTCCATTCGGGTAAATGTTCTACTGATGTAGCTGTTGCTTTTGTCCATAATTTTACCAATCCTTTCGAGGTTGTTTTTCGCAACACACTCTTGAAAGGCGAGGTTGTTTTGTGATAGAATTGTCCTGCACCTTCGGGTGTTGCGGTTGAAGCGATGGGAAACTTTAGTCGGTAGTACCATCGCTTCGGCTTTTTGTGGTTTGTGTGGCGCTTATTTGCGCCTGTATGCGCTCTAAACCGCCGGGGTGGTATTACTTTGCCCTCCATTTCATACATAGCTGAAAACGCTTATTTTTACCGTAAATGAGCCGATAGCCATGCTTTTTAGTAGGCTGGTTTTCTCTAGCCCCTTTATAGCATAGCAAAGGATTAGCTGCTGTCCATATTGTAAGAAAGATTTAAGGTTGCTGATGTTGACATACCTCAGGCGCGGTGTTATCCTAAAAACTAACTATAACCCGAAGAGGTGGAGGTTTGTCCAGTTTTAACATTGGCGAAGAACTGAGGAAGCTCCCTCAGAAGCCCGGCGTGTACATTATGAAGAGCGCCGCCGAAAATATAATATACATTGGCAAAGCCGTTAATCTGCGTTCGCGTGTGCGTCAGTACTTCCAGCCGTCGTCCCAGATGACAAGCCTCAAGCTCAAAAATCTTTCCCCAAATATCGCGTCTTTTGAATACATCGTAACAGACAGCGAATTGGAAGCGCTAATCCTTGAAAACAATCTGATAAAAAAGCACCGCCCAAAGTACAATGTGCTGCTAAAGGACGACAAGTCCTACGCCTACCTGAAGCTGACCCTTAGCGAACCTTACCCTCGGCTGATTGTCGCGCGCCAGCACAAGAAAAGCCGAGACAAGTATTTTGGCCCGTTTATCAGCAGCCAAAAGCGCCATGATATACTGGAAATCGTCCACAAAATATGGCCCCTGCGCCGATGCACAAAGAAGCTCTCTTACGACGCCGGCGCGTCGAAGGCCGAGCGCCCATGCCTCAATTATCACATCGGGCAATGCAGAGCCCCTTGCAACGGCTTGATATCGCCGGTAGACTACGACCGGATGATACACGAGGTTCTGGCTTTTCTTAACGGCAAGAGCTCCGGTATTGTGAAGCGGCTGGAAGCCGAAATGGCTCAGTGCGCCGCCGACATGGAATTTGAAAAGGCTGCCGAACTGCGCGACAAAATAGGCGCCATACGTTACATGGACGATGAGCAAAAGCTTGACGCAACCGGAGCCGACAATCAGGACATAATCGCCTTCGCAAAGAGCGGCGACACCGCCCTTGTGCAAATATTCTTCATCAGAAGCGGAAAGATGACAGGACGCGAACAGTTGATGATGACCGGAGCGGGGGATCAGGACGATTCCGACATTCTTACGGGCTTTATCAAGCAGTTTTACAGTGAGACTACCTTTATCCCCAAGGAACTGGTCGTCCCGTGCGAACCCCTTGACCGCGATATTATAACAACCTGGCTGTCGCACTTGCGTGACAACCCAGTTGCCATCACAGTACCTAAGAAGGGCGAGAAACTCGGGCTATGTGAGCTTGCCGCCAAGAACGCTCAGTTGACCCTCGAGCAATTTGGTGAACACATGGAGCGAGAGCGCGCCCGCACTACGTCGGCGGTGGACGAGCTCCGCGAGGCGCTGGACTTGCCTGGCGGCGTTGAGCGCATCGAGGCGTACGACATCTCGAATACTTCGGGCGTACTGGCCGTCGGTTCCATGATAGTATTTGAAAACGGCAAGCCCAAGACAAGCGACTACCGTAAGTTCCGCATAAAGTACGGCGATGGCCAGAGCGACTTCGAGAGCTTGCGAGAAGTAATTGCCCGCCGTTTTCTCCGCTACAAGCAGGAACGGGAAGACGCCGGTGAGAATGGCGCCAAGTTTCTCAAGCTTCCGCAGTTGATTCTTATGGACGGTGGAGCGGCCCAAGTCGCTGCCGCCGAAGAAATACTGAACAGCCTTGGCATAGATATTCCGGTCGCCGGAATGGTCAAGGACGGCCGCCACCGAACCCGCGCCCTGCTGTACGGCGGGCGCGAAGTGGAACTGCCCGCCAAGTCGGAAGGCTTCAAGCTTCTTACGCGCATTCAGGACGAGGTTCACCGCTTCGTCGTCGAGTACCACCGCAGGCTGAGAGAACGCGAAATGGTGCGCTCACAGCTCGACGAGATAAAGGGCATTGGCCCGAAGCGCCGCCAGGCGCTGATGCAGCACTTCAAGGATATTGACAAAATACGCTTCGCAGGCGTTGAAGAACTTGCCAAAGCTCCCGGAATGACGGAGGCGGCGGCAAATGCGGTATATGAATTTTTCAAGACGGAGTGAAGGCATTATGAAGGAAGTTTACTACAGACGAAAGCTTGTTTGCGCTATTGGGGTTTTTGCGATAATGATGGCCGGTTTCGGGCCGATACCGGTGTATTCGCAGTTATTGTCTACGCAAGGGCTTCCAATAGCCGGAGCTCAGGTTTTTGAAGGCGGAGTTCCCATAACAGCTTCACCTGGAGGCACGGAGGTCGGACAGAAAGTTGACGCCGCAGGTACGAGCCTCCGCATTGGACTTAGGTCCAGAGGCGAGAGCAATTCCATAGAAATACATAGCACAACACTGGACATAGGTTTCCACACGGACGGTTATTTCCGTACCGAAGCCACGCTCCACGCATATGGCCGGTTTTCAGCCGTCCGCGCGCAGGCGGCGTATGTCCGTGTGGGGGAAAATCTGCAAAGCTTTGAGCAGGCACGGTCAGCCGCCGAAAATGCCCAAACAGGAGGGCATAGGGCGATACCAGTCCTTGTGTCGCCCTCGAACTGGAGCGTATACGTAGGCGGATTCTCAAGCGTTGGAGAGGCTGAGTCCGCAGCCGGACAGCTTGGAGGCACAGCCGTAGCTTCGTCACAAACGCGCATAGCCATATCCGATGGCGCATATCCGATAGTTATATTCGACAACTCCGGCGGCTTCGCCCAGTTTGCCGATCCGTCGGGCATTACGTCAATCGACAGCGGAAGATATCGCGGCGTAATCGAGCCGTTTGTGCAAGGCGGACGCTTTACTGCCGTCAATATAGTTAATATCGAGGATTATCTGCTCAGTGTCGTACCGTCGGAAATGCCGGCGTCATGGCATATCGAGGCTCTAAAAGCCCAGGCCGTGGCCGCCCGTACATATGCTCTCTCGAGGCATTATGTCCACCTTGCGGAAGGCTTCCAGCTATGCGACACTATATTCACACAAGTATACCGCGGCGTAGAGATGGAGCACGAAAATTCCACACGAGCCGTCAACGAGACCCGAGGTATGATGGCGTTTTACGACGGGCGGCCGATAGAAGCCGTATACTTCTCCAGCAGCGGAGGCCACACCGAGGACTCCGAAAATGTGTGGATCACTAGCGTGCCGTACCTCCGCGCTGTGCGCGAAGTAGCCGAGACGGACTATATGGAATGGACGCGCAGCTTCACCATGGCCCAGTTGACCGGTTTTATGGCCGCAAGCGGACACAATATCGGCAGCGTGACGTCGGTCGGTTACAGGAGGTCGTCATCATCGGGGCGTGTTATAGAGATTACATTTGTCGGCACTAACGGCTCGCGTACATATACCAATGACGCAATACGCGGAGCGTTCAGACATTCCGCGGACGGAAGCCTGCAAAGCACAAACTTCAGCATCGCCAACAGCGTTTCGACAGCCTCGGCTCAAGATCCGGCTCCGGCTGACGATCCAGATCCGGCCACTCCGGCTGAGGACGGATATATCGTGGTTTCCGACGTCCACGGAGCAAGGCGGCGTATTCCTATCGCGGAATTGTCAGGAGTTTTTGGCGCGGAACTGCTTATCAGAGACGCGACCGCGCCGTCAGCCGCCAATACGCAGGCATCAGCGTCCGCGATTGTAACCGACATACTTCACATCACAGGAAGAGGCTGGGGTCATGGTGCGGGAATGAGCCAGTTCGGCGCGCGCGGCATGGCCGAAGCCGGCTTCACATTCGACCAGATACTAAAACACTACTACACAGGCATAGAGGTGCGCTAAATGTCGGACGACTTACAAAAGGGCAGCTATTTTTACGAACTTCCAAAGGAACTGATAGCGCAGACGCCGATAGCCGACCGCGCGGCGTCGCGGCTGATGGTTCTTGACAAACATACAGGCGACGTACGGCACGCCGCTTTCAGAAATATCCTTAGCTTTTTAAACCCCGGCGACTGCCTCGTCATCAATGATACCAAGGTTTTGCCGGCGCGCCTTGTCGGGCATCGTTCCACAGGCGGAGCCGTTGAAGTTCTGCTGCTTAGAAGGCTCGAGGGCGATGTTTGGGAAGCTCTCGTCAAACCCGGCAGGAACGCACGTAATGGTGAGATTATAAGCTTCGGCGAAGGTACTCTAAGCTGCGTCGTCGAGGACGACTCCCTGGAAGACGGAAAGAGGCTCGTTCGTTTCAGTTATGACGGCATCTTCGAGGAAGTCCTGGCGAACATCGGCGAAATGCCGCTGCCGCCGTATATCACTGAAAAACTTTCGGAAAAAGACCGCTACCAGACCGTCTATGCCGCCAACGAGGGTTCGGTGGCCGCACCCACAGCCGGGCTGCACTTTACGCCGGAACTGCTGCAAGAGATCGAATCCGCCGGAGTGCGCATAGTCAGGATCACTCTGCACGTAGGGCTTGGCACGTTCCGTCCGGTCAAGGCGGACAACGTTAAAGACCACGTTATGCACGAAGAATTCTGCATAGTCAGCGAGAAAGCCGCCGGCACAATCAACGGCTGCAAGAGCGCCGGAGGCCGCGTAGTCTGCGTCGGTACAACGTCCTGCCGCACGCTCGAAACAATGTGCGACGACACCGGCTTCGTACGCAGCGGCTCTATGTGGACAGGCATTTTCATATACCCGGGATACAAATTCAAGGTAATGGACGGTCTAATCACCAACTTTCACCTGCCGGAATCAACCCTCCTGATGCTGGTTTCGGCTTTCGCCGGACGCGAAAACATACTGGCCGCGTACAATCAGGCCGTAGATCACAAGTACCGCTTCTTTAGCTTCGGCGACGCGATGCTCATCCTATAGCGCTCGGTACTTGACACTTATAGCGCAAGATGGTATAATCCTAAAATACCTTAATAAATAATAGCCCGAATGGCGGAATTGGCAGACGCAAAGGACTTAAAATCCTTCGGGGGCAACTCCGTGCCGGTTCGAGTCCGGCTTCGGGCAGGTAAACCTTGAATTTGTAAGTGATTCAAGGTTTTTTCTTTTCTATAATTTGATGTATACCAAGCGAAGCACTCGTAGGATTTTTTGATAGTCCTATAGTCAAGCAACTTGAAAACCTTCCAATAGAACGCAGGATTTTTTTGCAAGACTAAGAAGGCGCAAATTTGTTACAACTATGCTTGTCGGGAGCCCCTCCAAATCCCTCTCGACCACCACAAATATGAGATTGTCGTTAAGCCGGCGGTGTCGGCTGCTAATTACAATTCTACATGCGGTGATTCTTTAAATGAGTTTAAAGATTCTCTTAACATTTCACGCATCTCTTGAAAACTTGGCGAAGAATTGTTGGTAACATTCATATGAGGGCTAATTTCTTTTGCCCATATAGATTTTTGCAGCCCTACCGCTTGCCAGCCCTTATTTTTTAATACCTTGTGCCCCCCTTTGTAAATAGCATTGGCAAGTAACTCCCAAGTGCCACAAACTGAATCATTAATATAGCTGCCCAATATGCGCATATCCGCTGAGGGATACGCTTTTTGAATTGCTTGTAAATCTCCAAGATACCATGCTTCAAACTCTTCAACCGCAAGGCAAAACAGTGCATTAGGTTTTGTATCGCAGCTATCAAGTATATTATTCAGTTCCGCAAGAAATTCATCTTTATTTCGATTGTCTACATCACAAATAATCACAACAGCGTCGATATCCGGAGTCTTTCCGTATCCACGTAAGATTGACGGTAATCGGTCTAATAGTATTCGTTTATGGACATCTATAGCTGGGCTAATATTCTTTGGAATATGCCCAATGCCCTTGGTAAGGGTGCGTACTACCAACGGCTACTGTAGCAAATATTCAGGTAGCTGTAGCAATTTTGTATCACTCGTGGGTCGGGTGAACCCCGAAACCCCAGTAAAATCAACATTCGCTGATGTAACTCAGGGGTAGAGTACCTCCTTGGTAAGGAGGAAGTCGGCAGTTCAAATCTGCTCATCAGCTTAGGATTTCCCCTCTAAAACCGTCTAAAGTTATCTGCGTTGCTACAGTAATTGCTACAGTAGACAACATGGATTTGCTACAGAGGTTCAAGGGGTTTTGCATCCGTCAGACTGTTCGAGAGTCTGACGGATTTTCTTTTAGCAAGCCGGTAAAGATATTGTCCAGTACATGCGCCGCTTCCACATGGGCATCTTCAAAAACACTTCCGTAAATGTCCATCGTGGTGCTGGTCTTAACGTGTCCCATCAGGTCAGCTACCAGACGAGGGTTCTGTTTGTCTTGTAGCAATACTGTAGCAAATGTGTGTCTGAACGTATACCACGTTAGGCTCTCGTCCTGTAGTTTATGGGATTTTTTGAAACGCTCCAGCAAACTGCGTAGCCCTGAGTACGTTCGCATTTCCCCTGTTTCGGTGTTGGGGAAAACAAAATCGCTCTGGATATTGTTTGCTTCGCAGTGTTGCCGCCATTCCTGCAAGGCATCTACCAGAGTTTCCGGCATTATGAAAGTCCGTATACTCTTGGGAGTCTTAGTTGTGCCGACTGTTGCCCCTCGTGATGAAACATTACCCTCCGTGTCAAATCTAGTCACGCGGTTCATCGCTTCCTTTACTGACAACACTTTTGTTTCAAGGCAAACATTTGTCCATTTTAGAGCAATCAATTCTTGCGGGCGCAATCCCGTCAGCGTGAAAGTGATGACGATAGGCTTTAGGATTGGATTTTCCATGACCCAGTTTAGTACGTTCGCACGGATTTCAGGGCGCATTGCCTTCCCCTTGTTAGTGCTACCCGTATTCTTTTTGATGGAAACTTTGACCATTGGATTTTTGGCTATAATGTCCTCTTCAACGGCGTATGAGAAAAAGTTGTTCATCAGTTGTTTCATCTTGTGAACAGTGTCGATAGCCAGTTCCCCCGTTTTGGTATTGAAGAAACCCTGCAAGCGTTTAAGGTCAATATCCTTAATGTCCATCTTCCCGAAAATCGGAAAAATGTGCCGCTTCATCAGGTTGCGCCGGCTTTCTACTGTCACACTTGCAAGTCGTGGGGCAACGAAAAGATTAAACCATTCCCAGCACAGCACCTCGAAAGTTCTATCGGTTACAACCGATGCTTTGGTGTATCCGTGTTTGAACACTTCTGCCGTTAGAGCCGCTACCTTCTCCGCAACTATTTGACGGGTCTTGCCGTACACCGGCTTTCGGTTTGGTTTACCGTTG
>WRAW01000082.1 GCA_009780015.1 Defluviitaleaceae bacterium
ATAAAGCCAAAACCGGGCTTTATGGGGACCCCGGGTCGTCGGTTCCTCCGCCTACGCTGGCGCTTCGGATGCTAAACGTGTGCCACCGGCACACAGCATCCTTGCGTACCACTGCGGGTACGCGGCGTCGTCACCTCCTAGATTGGCGAAAAATCGCCTCGCCAATCCGCCATCCTCACCTATGAACACAGGTTCTAAAACTATTACGAAAGCTGGACGATCCTATGCTTAGTTTCAAAAAAGTAACGATGGACGACAAGGACATAATCAACCAATACTTGTCGATAAACAAATTTGAGAACTCGGAATACAATTTTACTACAATCATGGCATGGCAATTCGTATATGAAACCACTTACACTATCGAGCACGACTGCTTGCTGCTGCAAGGCCACTCCGACGACAGGACATACTTCTACTTTCCGCTGGGAAAGCGCGAAAACATCAAGCCTGCGTTTCATTGCCTGATGGATTATTGCAAAACTGCTGGGCTTCCGTTTTCGCTGGTAAACGTCTCCTCCGGGATGTTGTCCATACTGGAGGAAATAGGAATGCTCGAACTATTCGAGCGCGAAGACAGGCGCGACGCCGCGGACTATATCTACAGGCACGACAAACTCGTGACTCTTTCCGGCAAGAAGCTGCACGGCAAGAAGAACCACTTCAACTTTTTCAATAACAACTACGATTCACGGCTCGAACCCATCGGTGAATCGAATATCGACGTCTGTGAGAAAATGCTGAAAACCGAAATAGCCGAACGCTCGACCAGACCTTACGAAGAGATGAACGCCACATTCATGGCATTTAGATACCGCGACGAATTTGGGATGGTGGCCCGCGCGCTGTTCGCAGACAATGAGCTGGTTGGGGTGATCCTGGCCGAAAAACACCACGACACCGCGCTCATCCAGATAGCCAAGGCCAACGTCGCCTATCGCGGAGCGTCCGTCGCGCTGTTCCAAATGTTCTTGTCCGAGCATTTCAATGACTGCGAATACGTCAACTTTATGGAAGACCTGGGCCTTGAGGGTCTTCGACGCGCAAAGCTGTCCTACGACCCTGAACGCCTGATCGAGAAGAGTATACTACACCTTAAATAACAGGAGGATGTCATGAACCCGGAACTTAGTTCCAACGTCGAATCCCTCATTGCCGGACTTGAGGCCAAAATCGATGACATCAGCGGCCTTAACGTACTCATGGGGGCCGATGGCTTTGTTGACAGCCTTGTGCATGTGGTAGACACGCGCACAAGCAGCAGCGATTACAGCCGCATCGACACAATCGAAGGCTTTGGGCGCAGAGTTCTGAGCGCCAGCGGCCTTAGCACCAATATTGAGCTGGTCGCGTATCAAACAAAGCTCGGCGGAAACGGCCCAAACATGGCCGCCGCGCTGCTGGAATACGGGACGCCCCTATCTTACTTCGGTTCTATCGGCACTCCGGGCCAGATCGACCCGGTATTTCGCGAGATGGCCGACAGGTGCGCCGCCATTTACCCGCTGGGGCCTCCCGGCCATACGGACGCGCTTGAATTTTCCGATGGAAAGTTGATGATGGGCAAGACCTCCACCTTCTCCGACATTACATGGGACAGTGTAAAAGCCGCGTTCGGCGGAGCGGCAAGTATGGCCGACGCCATATCCAAGGCCGGTCTTCTGGGCATCGAAAATTGGACGATGCTCCCACACATGAGCCGGATATGGGAAGGTATAATCTCCGAAGTCCTCCCTCTTCTTCCTTCTCCTGTTCAGCAGAAGCGCCCCTTAGTCTTCTTCGATCTCTGCGATCCTGTAAAGCGAAGCACGTCGGACATTATCCACGCTCTTTCCCTTATCTCCGCCTTTGAGGCGAAGTTTCGCGTAATACTTGGCCTTAACCACAAGGAACTCTTTGAAATCGCGTCCGCGCTTGGCATCAGCTACAATAAGGACACCCCCGACAACGATCTGTCACAAAAAGTTTATGAAAAACTCGGCATACACACCCTGGTCGTCCACCCTGTCCGCGAGGCGTTTTGCTGGTCGCAAGGCGCTTTCTTCCATGTAGTCGGCCCTTATTGCGAAAAACCCGTACTCACCACAGGCGCGGGCGACAACTTCAACGCCGGCTTCGCCCTATGCCTGGCGCTTGGCCTCGGCGCGCGCGAAGCCCTTACCCTTGGAGTGGCGACGTCAGGCTTCTACGTAAGAAACGGCAGAAGCCCAAGCCTTGCCGAAGCCCGTACATTTCTTCACGACTGGAAACATGGCCTGCTTTGAAGGGACTGAAATTGATGAGACTATACAGGATTATAACCTCGTTGTGTATCACCGCCGTAACCTTATCATTGGCCGCTTGCGGCGAAGACCGGCCCGCCCCCGATCTGTCATATGAGGCGGCCGAGATTGAGATAGAAGAGGCAGCCGACGTCCCACTTTTCGAGATAATCACCGTTACGCCTCAGATTGAGTTTGTCTCAAGCCTTAACACCGATACCGGCCGTCGCACCACGCAGGTTAAGGCCATAATCCGCACGGCCGACGGCCAGACCGTTCCCTTCAACTCCTTTTCCGCCTCGCTTGAAGTTCGCGACGACAGGGGAGTGATAGTAGCTCTCGCTCCCCCGGAGATTTCGCACAACGACGGCTCCGCGTTTGTCGCGATAGCCAGGTTCATCCGAGCCGACGCCGGCGAACGCCTTTACGCATGGGGATTTATGGATCACCTTGAACCATTCGGCGAGAATTTTGCCCGGGCGGCGGAGTTTCGCGGAATCCCACTGGATGGCGCGCCGGATGATCCCGCCCCGCCGCAGCTTCCCGGAAACATGCGGCGAGGCGACGACGGACGCGTATATCCCATTGACCGCGACAACATGGTAAGAGTGTTAGCGAATACAGGCACCGAGGGATGGGCCGACCTGCGTGAACATCTGCTGGAACCATTGCCCTCCCGCTGGGAAAGAAGTCACGGCTGGCAGACTTCACACATCAACGTATACGCCGACGACTTCACAACCTTGGTCGGGCAATTCGCGATTTGCAACCAACATTTCACAGACGTTGAAGCCGAAAGGTGGCGCGATCAGCGCAACATACTGGCCAACGCCTCCAATAAAGAGATCATTGCCGCCTATGCGAGATTAATGACGGAAAATTGGGAACAAATGCGAGACATGGAAGTTGATAAGTTCGCCAATGGTATCATAAGGGGCATCCGTTTGGGATTCCATCCTATAGGACGCGAAGACCTAATCTCGATAACAGCCACCAACGGACTGAACGGCTGGGCATACACACACGAGGTATCGCCGACGTGGCCGGATCACGTGCTTTCTGAAGAGGAGTTGGAATATCTGAACCGCCCACGTTACATCAGCGTATATGACGACGATTTCACCACAATCATCGGCCTTGTACAGGTTGGCAGTACCGGTGAATCCTGGACTCATGAAGAAGTTTTGGAAGCGGTGCGGCACCTATTCCCCGAAGACGCCGATATGAATGAACTGTTTGATGAAGTATGGGAGGCCTTTCGCGAAATACACCTTGCCGAAATGGATGCCCGGCGCGCGGAAGAAATCCGCGAAACGGTCGGGACGGAACTCTTCCCCGAAGATATGACCATGGAAGATTTAACGGAAGAAATCTGGAACGCCTATGACGAAATAAGGCAAGCCCGGCTTGCGGCGCAACTGGAGGAACACATCGCCGCGCTGGAAGCGGTCGGCAATGACTAATCAGTAGCAACCGCCTCCGTATAGCGCGGAGGTAGTTTTTTGGCTCAAACGTGGCATACTATAGTAGCATGAGTTCGATGAACAAAAACTGTTCATCGAACTTTGATCAAATCCGTAGAATTTGCGGAACTGTCGAACGTCAGATTTGCGAGGCGATTTTTCGCCAGGCAAGGAATCGTCGACGCCGGGGTTCCCGCGAATCCCGGTTTTGGCTTTGTGGGCAGGTTTCGACCACAAAGAGATCGTTTGACAGTTACGCAAGAGGTCTAGTACACCTCTTACATAAATTCCGCATGTCATTCGTGGTGACAAATTGATGAAAACGGAGGCGCCGCCTTGAACATCAAATCATTCGTGCTGCAAATGGCACGCGACATAATCGCCGACGAGACGATCGCCGTAGCCGGGGAACTGACATACAAGCTAATGCTGTCCCTATTCCCGTTGGTCACCTTCTTGTTCAGCTTGCTGGGCTTCCTTAACCTCGACATCGCAATGCTTGACGAACTGGCCGCACCCTACCTTCCCGAGGACATACACTCCACACTTGTCGACTTCATTCACAACCTCACGCTGGACCGTAACGCGGCCTTGCTGTCGCTGAGTTTCGCCGTCACTCTGCTTGCGTCGTCGTCAGGCTTTCGCGCGATGATGCGCGGCATCAACAAAGCCTACGGCACGCGCGACGAGCGTCCATACCTAACGCGTGTGGCCATCAGCGTCGCCCTCACGCTGATATTTACGGCGGCAGTGGTTGCCGCAATCGTAGCGATAATATTCCGCGACGCAATTTTGTCCTTCTTCGAGCAATACGATCACCTTGCAGGCGACGCTCTCACCGCCGCTCTGTCATACCTGGCCGCGCTATGCATAATGCTTGTAACGGTTACTTTGATTTACAAGCTATCCGCCAGAAAGCGCTGGCGCGCGGTCTTGCCCGGCAGCTTCTTTACGGTCTTCCTATGGCTTGTGTCGTCTCAGCTCTTCAATTTCTACGTAAACAACTTTCCCGCGTTCTCACTTTATGGAAGCATTGCAGGCGCCTTTATCATGCTGCTGTGGCTTAACGTCGTTTCGGTCATAATGCTGCTGGGAGCGCAGCTAAACGCCCACATCGAAAAATTACGCGGATAAGCTTGCATCATTTTTCTGTATAGCAAAACCGTTCATCGATCTCAGATTAGACAACAGTCAATCACAACATGTTTACAATCTTAATATACTATTAAAAATGGTATAGGAGTGTAGGCGAACATGCTCGGCTTCTCTCGGAACAATTCGAACAGCAATCAATCTCCTAACATAAATATGCCGTTCCAGGCTGGACATGCCGGACAGCCGTGGAACGCGCCCCAACAAAGGTTTGGTAATCCTCAAGCGCAACAAGCCTATTCGCATCCAAGGCAGCCCAGCCCGCATATGCAACGGCAAGCGCATAATATGCATCCTCAACAAATGCAGCAAATGCGACCACCTCAGATGATGCCTCCGCAAATGCAGCAGCCTCAGATGCGCGCTCCGCAGATGCAGCAGCCCATGATGCAGCCTCAGCACATGCAGCAGCCCATGATGCCGGGCAATATACCTCATCCGCAGTTTCCCCAGGGGCAGCCGCAGCAAATGTCGCCGACAGGCCAGAACCCGGGGCTTCCCAGGCTGACGAAAGACGCTGTGAATAACCCTTTCAGCGCACCGCTGCCCGATGGTGTAAAACTCGTCCCGATTGACGAGAACACCATGAAAAATATTGGCTCGATAGGACTGCCGCCTCCGGGGGAGGACACCCAACCCAAGACTCCCGAAACCATAATCCCGGAGATAGCGCCGACCCAAGAACCGACAAGGGTCTCCGCCCAAATCGGCGAGGCTTTCAGCGCGAAGACGCCGTCATCTTCCGAAGCGCTGGCCTCCTTTATCCAAAACGAGCGCAACGGCGCGATCTTCTACAAAAACTTGTCAAAAAGAGCTCCAAGCAAGGAATACCGGAGCTATCTCTCAAGGATTATCGAAAACTGCAACACCCGCCGCGAAAAACTTGGCAAAGCGTACCAACAACTGCGCGGCGAGGAAATGACCCCCGCCAATTCCGACATCGAGCGCCCCATCGCCTTTACCAAGGGCCTGCGCTCGGCAATCATCCAGGAAACATCCGCCGTACAGGAACTGGGGCGTCTCTACGAACTCACAACAGACCAGTCAATGACAAAGCTCATAAACAGCCAAATCCACAGCAAAACAAACGATATAGCGCTCCTGAACATGATGATGTCGTATTCTAATCCCTAAGCTTCACGATATCCGCCGCCTTCCTGCGGCGCTCCATCGGCATGTTGGCGTAGTGCTTGCGCGTGGTGTTGACGTCATTATGTCCCAAAACTTCCGCCACCAGATATATGTCGCCTGTCTCGTTGTACAGCGCTGTGCCGTACGTACTCCTCAGCTTGTGGGGAGTTATCTTTTTTAGCGGAGTAACAAGCTTGGCATACTTTTTCACAAGGTTCTGAACAGCCCTCGCCCCAATGCGCTTGCGCTGAGTAGACAGGAACAGCGCGCCCTCGTGCCCGCTCTCCGGCGTGGTAAGTTCACGCTTGGCCAAGTATTCGCGCAAAGCGCGCTCGACCTCTTCCCCGAAGAATACGATATCCTCGTTTCCACCCTTGCGCGTTATTACAATGCCATTGGTGTCAAAGTCGATATGCTCAATGTTTATGCCGACCAACTCAGATATGCGCATTCCCGTTCCCAGAAAGAGACTTATCATCGCCACATCGCGAAGCTTCGTAACCGAATGGTACGCCTTTGCGTGGCCTTGCAGCTTCGACCCGGACTCGACCTCGTCCAGCAGCCTGGCTATCTCATCCACCTGCAAATATGTTATATTTTTCTCGTGAAGCTTGGGAAAATCGACAAGCTCCGCAGGATTGCGCGTGATCTTCTCGGCTTTATAGAAATACGCAAACATCGTACGGACAGCCGAAAGCTTGCGCGCCTTCCCATGCTCGTCGTTCTGAGCGTCCAGGGACAGCTCCTTGTTGGTCGCGGTGGAAAGGTTTCGAGTGTAGTACGTGACATACTCCAGATAACGTCGTATGTCCATGGCCTCTATCGCCGCGAAATCCGCAATAGTGAAATCCTCCGGCGCTTTCCCCTTGAACTTGCGGCTATGCTCGCCCAAGTATGAAAAAAATATCCTTAAATCATGAGCATACCCAAGCCGGGTACGCACCGACGTCCGCTCGCTTATTCCCAGAAAAAATTCCTCGACAAACGCCGGCAGCTCATCAATTATCCGCCTAAGCTTATGTATGTTGCCACGCTTGATTTCCTCATGATAGTTTGAAGACACTTATGCCACCTCATGGTTTGAGAACCCGCCTTAAAAAAGGCCCATCTTGCCAAACCCTCTTCCGCCTTTTTTTGAAGACAGGTTTCGATATCTGTCCATACACAGTATACCATATTCCACGCCATTTTCAAATGATTTATCACAAAATGTACGAGACTTCATATACTGCAATGAGTAGACAAATTATCAAGCTATGAAGGAGGATAACTATGGCAGCTTTTGAAATCAACGCCGCCAAACACGCCGCCGATACCGACAGTCTTTGCCTTGACCCAGGGCGCTTACGGGAAGAGCCGATTATCGCCAGTAAAATATACGATAGTTGCAGACAACAAGACTGTCTCACAGCAAACGAGATTGGTCCGGCACGCGCGGCAGAGCCGGTATATATCGACGGCGAATTAATCAAAGAAGGCGAGATCCTGGTACCGCCACACGACGCGGCCGCCGTAACAATTGAAAACCTAAAGCTCAGGAAGATCATTGTCGTGGACAAGAAACCGTGTCCATTCAAGAACGGATTCTGGGACATAGATGTAAAGTACGTATTTGAATACGTTCTGACATTCCGCGAAGCCGACGGCGACGTCATCCTGTGCGTAAAGGCACGGTCGATCTTCAACAAGAAGGTGACTCTGTTTGGCTCGGCAAGCTCTGAGTTCGTGATGGGCACAGACTTGTTCAAAAACATGGGCGAGTCTACAGCTTTTAACGCCGAACCCTTCATATGGGTTGAAGGAAAGGCAGTGGCGCTTGCGGCGGAAATCCGCTACTGCTGCAAAAACAAGCCGCATGACGTAGCAGTGACAATCGGCCTGTTCACCATTATCCAGATATTCCGTCTCGTCAACCTTAAAGTCGAATCACGCGGTTTCTCAATACCCCGCGAATGTGATAACATCGACCCGACCAACCCATGCGAGTTCTTTGATGCGCTGGATTTTCCTATGGACATTTTCGCCCCCCCCCAGCGTCCGGAATTCGTTGCCGGAATCAGCGGCAACATCCCAAGATCCAAACATGGCTTCAGCGAAGAGAGATAGCTCCACTTCCAGCACGCCAACACCCGCGCACTCCATCGCGGGTGTTTTCATGCGTAAGCGTCAAATAAAACCGAGTCTATACAAGCGCGAATATATTAGGTATACTTCAGGCTCTTCAGCCGCTCCGTTAAGCGGAACGCTTTGCACCAGTTCACCGCCGCCTGTGTGCGTGCCGCCGTTTAGGTCGAAAGTGACGGTAAAGCTCTGCGCTTGTGCCAAAGCTACAAATGCCCACCACAACCCCTCGGCATCTTGATAAATCCAAGTATTGCCGTTATCAAGAGAAGCCTCAACTCTAAAGTCTTGATTGACATTGGGCAACTCAATTTCGAGAGTACCAATTCCGTTAGGCGCAGCCTCTTGTACAATTATCGGTACATCGGGAGCCCACTGTTGTACCACCCTCACCAAGGGCGCGCCGCCTGTGGCATTTTGTCAAGGATTTTTTTAATCACCTGGAATTAAATGGATATTATAAGAAATATTCTTAATTATACATGGTGTAATCCAGACAATTTAGCGCAATCGTCTTTCAGTTGACATCATAGCGTATATTCTATTATACTGGTTGTTATAGAATGAATCTAACATGAAGGTGGTTGAGTGGAAAAGAAATACCAAGTGTTGTTTTTTGAAAAGAACGGCACTTTTCCGGCATAAGAATTTATAAACTCACTTGACGATAAGCTGTCAGCAAAGGTTTATCGGATACTTACCATGATTGAAGAAAGTGGATCAGAGATACGAGAACCATACTCAAGCCATTTGGATGATGGAATATTTGAAGTAAGAGCGTGATGTGGTACAAATTTGGCTCGTATACTTTATTTCTTTATTATCGGGAAACGAATAATCGCTACTCACGGATTTACGAAGAAAACCCAAAAAACTCCACCGGCAGAAATTGAGAGAGCAACGGCTTACCGCAAAGAATTTATGGAATTGGAGGCTCGCAAAAATGAGAACTCTTGAAGCGGCACTTACTGAAAGAATGAAAGAACCAGGTTTTCGAGCGGAATATGAAGCTCTTTAGTCAGAGTTTGCCGTAATGAAGTCTATAATTGACGCGAGAAAATCTTCCGACCTCACTATTGAGAGTGGCGAAGCAAATCCATCGTTAAAAACGCTTCAACGCCTTGCTTCTGGCATGAATATGAAGCTGAGATTAGAGTTTTCACCAACTGACAGAGAGTTTATTAGTATCACAGATTGAATGCGTTAATCTTTACTGGTAGAGAAACTTTATCAAATATAGATGTTAGCATATGAAAAACAAGTATTAAGGAGGTCAATGCTCATATGAAGATAATCAAAGTTTCAACATTTATTGCCATAGTATGTTTATTTGTTTTAACTCCGGTGATAACCGTCTTTGGCTGGGAAAGGACGGAAGCCAGTCCCTCATTCCATAGAGTTTTGGTGAACGGTGAGCATGTTCAAATTGCGGGGTACAACATCAGCGGGGTTAACTATTTCAGGCTGAGAGATATCGCTTATGCCCTAAATGGTAGTGCTGCTCAGTTTAACTTGGTGTGGGATGCCACTATGAATGGGGTAAGGATTTATACAGAAACACCGTATGTGTCCATAGGCGGGGAATTGGAATATATAGCGAGTAGTAGTGCAGTTGCAACACGTTCTGAGGCTAATTTTTCTGTAGATGGCAACAATGTATCTTTTCATTTTTTTGGCGGTTTTAATCCAATGCCGCAAAGTATACCTGTTGTTATCAATATCAATGGTAACAATTTCTTTCAGCTTCGCTACATAGGCGATTTAGTGGGCTTCCATGTTGGTTTTGTTGGTGCGTATAATACTGTTTTAATAAACGGAATTATCCCTTGACATAGTGTAATTGCTGTGTTATACTTTCAGTGTGGTAATATATAACAAAACCAAATTTAGCAGACAACGCCGAGCCAAGCCCCAAACCAGGGAAGGTGTAGAGA
>WRAW01000083.1 GCA_009780015.1 Defluviitaleaceae bacterium
TAGTGTATTCCCCTCTGAACGTATTTCGCAGATCATGTCTCTGCTTAATAATCGTCCCAGAAAATCGCTTGGTTTTAAAACTCCTGCTGAACTGTTGCTCTTGACTTGACAATTCACCGTCCCGCGAAGCCCGCTTCTGGCTTCGTGGGGTGGAATTCGACCTTCTAGACGGCGTTGAGCGTTATTGACCGCTGGTTCTTAGATAGCCTTTAGGCTACAGCAAAAATCAGGCAGGCAATGCCGGCCTGATTGAACAACAGACAACGGCAAAGACCTACAATATCCTTACGTAATCGTAACCGCGCTCCGCCGCTTTTCGTTCATAGACCGCGGAAACAGCAACATTCGCCCCGGCAAGCGCCTCACGGCATTGCTCCATCTCATGGGATTTGATCCGCAGGGCTATGCCGCAGCCCGCCGCAATTTGCGGCACAACAGGCATCACCGACGGATTCAGGCCGAACCGCAACAGAAGCTGTTCGGCCTTGACAGCGTGGTTGGCGGTGTCAAATGTGATTACGTACTCGCTTGCTGCCCGCATCTACGTCGTCGCCTGGCTCGTGCTCAAAAAGCGCGCCAAATATTTCCACGTTGTAAATATCATAATAGTCTGGACGGGCATCATGACTAGCTGCGCGGGCAGACGCGTCGGCAGCAGAGCAATGAAAGGCGCGCCGGTCAGAATCGTCAGCCAGTATGTGTTGATAATCATGGCGATGACACCCAGGTGCACCGCGCAGGCGGCAATAATATGTTTGAGGCTGTGTCCGCGGTTATGTAGGAAGAATCCGTAGCAAGCCCCCGTCAGAAAAGCGCTTACCGTAAAGCCCCAAAACGGCGCTCCGGTAGCCGGCGGGAACATAAACACTCCTACCATGTTGGCGATCATCCCTGTAAAACCGGCTACCAGCGGCCCGTACAGAACTCCCGCCAGCGCTATCGGCAGAAAACCGAAGGATATGCGCAGTATCGGCGTCGTAATTCCAATAAAGCGTACCAGAACTATCTCCAGAGCGACAAACAGCGCAAGCATCACAAGCATTCTAGTATTCTTAATCATGTTCAGCCATCCTCTCAAAGAAATCCCTAACCTGTCCAATGTAGTACAATGAGCCGAACGCGCATATTATCTCATCTTCAGGGGTTGTGTCAATCGCAAAGCGCAGGGCTTCGGGCACACTGTCAAAAGCTGTGGACGGCGCGAAGCCGCTTGTGAAATCCGCCAATTCCCGGGCGGGCATCGCTCTGGGGTTGTCCGGCGTGATAGTCAGGAATCGCTTGGCCAGGTGCGCCACGTTGCCGAACATCCGCTCGTACTCTTTGTCACGCATGACACCGATGATGAAGGTGACGCCGCCGTGCTTGAACGATCCAAGCCCCTTCGCCAGCACCTCCGAACCCTGCGTGTTGTGCGCGCCGTCGATTATGAACAGCGGGTCGCGCCGCATGACCTCCATGCGCCCCGGCCACTTTGCGTCCGCAAGACCGTCTCGGATATGACTGTCGGTTATGTTCCAACCTTTAGCTCTCAACGCTTGGCATGTAAGCGCCGACAATGAGGCGTTGTAGTACTGGTGTTCTCCCAGGAGCCGGATTGTAAGCCCGGAAAATCCCGCAAAGTCAAATTGCGGCATAAAGAACCCGCCTGTAATTTTAACATCGTCCGCACTAAGCAGATGTATCCTGCATCCGTGAGCTTCCGCGGCCGCCGTGAAAACACTCTGTATGCTCGACTCCATTGGGTAGACCACAACATCGCAGGGGCAGGTTATGATGCCGGCTTTCTTTGACGCGATCTCCTCAAGGGTGTTGCCCAACTGTTCCATGTGGTCGTAACCGATGTTGGTGATAACGGCCGCTTCTTTAGATTTAATGACGTTGGTCGAGTCTATAGATCCGCCAAGCCCCGTTTCGAGCACGACTATGTCGCAGCCCTGATCCACGAAATGCAGGAAGCACATGGCGGTATACAACTCGAAAGCTGTGGGATGCTCAATACCCTTAGCCTGCATTATCTCGATCCGGCGCATTATCATTTCCGTGTAACGCGTGATGTCGTCGGTTGAGATTTCCTCGCCGTTCACGGTAATACGCTCAGTGAAGCGCTGGATGTACGGCGATGTAAAGCAGCCCGTGCGGTAACCGGCCTTCATCAGAATCGAAGAAATGTACGCCGCCGTGGAGCCCTTACCGTTCGTTCCCGCGATGTGAACGAATTTCAACTTGTCTTCGGGGTTGCCAAGGTGGTCGCAAAGCGCGCTTATGCGGCTGAGGCCCAGCTTGCTGCCGAATGTGTGCGTCGACTCAAGAAAAGCCAGCGCCTGGTCGTACGTCATAGCTGACATTTTGGCCTCCCGCCTACAGACTTGACACTATCTTGCCGTAGATGTCTCCTGAGACGCTCTCGGCCTTTTCCAATATTTCCTGGCCTTTTGCCTTATGCCGCTCAACGAAGTCCGCGTCCGCGACGCCCACCAGGTTTATTAGCACATTGAGCCACGCGCTCTTGACCCCCGCAAGCAGCGAGAGCGCCGCCACGCCAAGGTCGGAAGCCGCGTTGGCGTTGGACTTGCCCACGGCCTGCGCGGTCAGTTCAAGAGCCTTCAACGAAAGCTCCATTACTTCCAGCGGCACTGCCGTAGCCGACTTGAGGGCGGCTTGCATCGCGGCCTTTCGAGCCGCTTTCTCTTCGTCGGTGGACTTGGGCATTGAGAATACCTCGCTTACGCCGTTGAAAGCCTCCGTGTCCCTGTCGATAGCGTCCGTCAAGCCGTGCCTTAGAGACTCCGCTTCCGAAAGGACACGCCGCGTCAGCTCGTCATGCTCGGCGTACTTGGGCTTGTCCACGGTAAGCGCCGCCACCATGCCGGTAAGCGCTATCCCCATTGCCGAGGACAGCGCCGCCGCCGAACCCCCGCCCGGAGCCGGCGCGTCGGAGGCCAGTACATCTATGAAATCACCTATGCGTTGGTCAACCAGTTTCATTCAATTACCCTCCCGCTCTTAATTACTTTGTGAACTTGATTATTACCGTACCTGTAGAATATAAAATTAAGGTCGGGTGCGTCCCAGATCACGATGTCCGCGTCCTTGCCTGGCTCGATACTGCCCTTTGAATCGGCGCGGCCTATTGAGGCGGCGGCGTTCAGGGTGGCGGCGCACAGGGCTTCCTTGGGCGTAAGCCTAAGCTTTAAGCACGCTACGGTCATTGCAAACTGCATGTTGAAGCTTGGACTCGAGCCGGGGTTAAAGTCGGTAGCTATAGCCACGGGAATACCCTTTTCGATCATCGTTCTCGCTCGCGCGAAGTTCTTGTCGAGGTAGAAGCTGGTGGCCGGAAGACATACGGCGATAACGCCGCTTGCGGCCAGCGCGTCAAGGCCCTCGTCGGAAGCCTGCAGCAGGTGGTCGGCGGATATG
Source organism: Defluviitaleaceae bacterium (assembly GCA_009780015.1). Taxonomy (GTDB): domain Bacteria; phylum Bacillota; class Clostridia; order Lachnospirales; family WRAA01; genus WRAA01. Next base: position 3,421 of record WRAW01000083.1, read on the forward strand.
GCTCCAAGCTCGGCGGCAAGCTGCGCCCCTCCGATTGGGTTTATCTCGTCGGCGTGTATCTTTACGCCCAGCCCAAGCTCTCTGGCGGTCGTCAAGACTCTCCGTGACTGCGCTATATCAAAGACCGCCGTCTCCGCAAACACATCGGCGAACTCAGCCAAACCGGAGCTTGCCACCTGCGGCAGCGCCTCGTTAACGAGGAAGTCCACGAAGGCTTCGCGGTTCTCCTTATATTCGTCGGGAAACGCGTGAGCTCCCATGTAAGTAGACACCACGTCGATTGCGTGTTCGCGCGATATGCGCGCGGCCACGCGAAGCTGCTTCATCTCCGTTTCCGTGTCAAGTCCGTATCCTGACTTGGTCTCGACGGTAGTCGTTCCATGGCGCAGCATATCGTCGGCAAACGCCGCGGCCTTGGCGTACAGTTCATCCTCACCGGCCGCGCGGGTAGCGCGTACCGTGGAAAGAATTCCCCCGCCGGCGCGCAATATGTCAAGATACTGCACCCCAGCAAGCTTCATTTCAAGCTCGTTCTGGCGGAACCCTCCAAAAACCAGGTGCGTGTGCGCGTCCACAAGCCCCGGCGTTACCAACCGCCCGCCCGCGTCAACGACCGCCGCCGCATTCGGCGCGCCGGACTCCGCTCCGGCATAGCTGATCTTGCCGCCTTCGACAGCAATCTCAGCGTTTTCAACTAGTTGAATCTCGCCCTGTGCGCTGCCCGAAACGGCGCACTTGCCCAAGGGCGTCGCGAGCACCCCGATATTCTTAATTAATAGGTCGGTCATATTCTCACCTTAGTTTCCCAATATGTGATTCTCTAGAACTTGCTTTGCATAGTCAAATTTCTCGATCTGCAAGTAGTACTCGGCGCAGTCGACCAGCGCCTTCGCCGGAGCCAGACCGATCAATTCAGTACCAGCGACGCTCACGCCGTACCTCCTCGCTTCGGCCCTGATTGCTTCCACAACCCTGTAGATAGGCGTACCTTCGTAGTTCACCATGTTCATGGATACCTGTGCTATATTTCTGTCCTCGAGCATTACTCCGATGGCCTTACAGTACTTGAAACCGCCCGAACTGCCGCGCACGACCTTCGCGATGCTGTTCGCTATGTTTATGTCGGAGGTAGACAGGTTTACGTTGAAAGCCACAAGCGGCATTCTCGCGCCGACGGCCACAACCCCCGCCGTCGGATGCGGCCGGGCTCCACCGAAGTCGGGCTGCCACTGAGGCTGCGTCATCTTCTCAGCCATACCCTCGAACTCGCCTTTACGGATCGCCGCCAGATTGCGGCGGCCTTCGCTTGCGGCCGAGTCTTCATAAAGGAACACGGGTATACCGGCCTCACTTGAGATCGCCGCGCCGACCTCTTTCGATATCTCGACACATTCCTCCATCGTGACGCCCTTGAGCGGCACAAAGGGACAGACATCCATCGCGCCCATACGAGGATGCTCGCCGGAATGTTTTGTCAGGTCGATCTTCTCGGCGGCGAACCTGGCCAGCTTTACCGCGACGGCCTTGATGCCCTCCGGGTCGCCGACAAGGGTCAGAACCGTGCGGTTGTGGCTGTCGTCGGGCGCACAGTCAAGCAGTGTCACGCCAGGGACGGATTTCGCAGCGGCCTGAAGCTCATAAAGCACAACACGATCCCTCGCCACACTGAAATTGGGTATACATTCAACTATTTTAGCCATGCTTACAACCCTTTCATCGAAAGTTAAGTCAACTAACTTTTCGCTTGAAAATTAGCACAAGCCTCACTGTGTTGCTCGCGCCCGGAGCTAGTGGAGCACTGCTCACAAGCTCCCAACCTTCGTCGCCAAGCTTGTTCAGTTCCGCGCCAAATTCATCCTCACATACATTCACGCCAAACCATGATTGTTGAGCTTGATAGACAAACGTACGATACTCAATTTTTTCCATAAAGTCCCTCTCGCTTATTTCTTGAGTTTTGACGATACGACGGACGACACAAGTTCATCGCTCGGGATGAATGGCAGGGTAATGTGCCCCTGACCCTTGTAGTTCATGTTGTACTCGATAGATGTTGATATTGAATTCTCGTTACGCGCCCAGCTTCTGCGCGCTACGCCGCCCATAACGTCCCACATCATGGCACATTTGATTATTTCCCCGGCGCGGTCGGAGCCGTCCAGCACCATGCCGAAGCCGCCGTTGATCGCCTTTCCGATCCCCACGCCGCCGCCGTTGTGCAAAGCTACCAGACTCATGCCGCGCGCGGCATTACCGGCGAAGCAGTGGGTCGCCATGTCGGCCATTATGTTGCTGCCGTCCTTTATGTTGGAGGTCTCGCGGAAAGGCGAATCAGTACCAGACACGTCATGGTGGTCACGGCCAAGTATTATCGGGCCGACCTCGCCGTTTCGGATCATCTCGTTAAACCTGAGGGCTATCTTCGTGCGCCCTTCGGCATCTTGGTACAGTATTCTCGCCTGTGTACCCACGACAAGCCTGTTCTTTTCGGCGTCTCTGACCCATACGTAATTGTCGCGGTCTTGGCCCCGGCGATTGGGGTCGATGCAGTCCATAGCCGCCTTGTCGGTCTTGCGCAGGTCTTCGGGGTCGCCGGATAGACACACCCAGCGGAACGGCCCATAGCCGTAGTCGAACAGTTCGGGGCCAAGAATATCCTCCACATATGACGGGAATATGAAGCCATCTTTCTCATCCGTGCCATTCGCCGAAGCTTCCTTGACCCCTGCGTCATAGACAGCCTTGAGGAATGAGTTGCCATAATCAAAGAAGTATGATCCTCTCTCCGACAGCGCTTGTATTAGCTTGAAGTGCTTACGGAGCGCATCTTTAACCAGTTCCACAAACCTTGATCTATCCTCGGCAAGCATCTTTGTACGCTCTTCAAAGGAGATAAGCGGACAATATCCGCCGTCGTAAGCGTTGTGACACGACGTCTGATCCGACAGCAGGTCTATGTGTATGTCATTATCGACCGCATACTGCAAAAGGTCGACGATGTTTCCATGGTACGCGATGGACATGGGTTCGCCCTTTTCTTGATATTCCTTGGCTGTGGCGAAAACTTGCGGCAAGTCGTCTATCACCCGCATAACCCAGCCCTGGCTGTGGCGCGTTTCAATACGCGAACGGTCTACCTCCGCGATTATCCCTACGCCGTTTGCGATCTCGACGGCCTTGGGCTGCGCGCCGCTCATACCGCCCAATCCGCTGGTGACGAAGAGCTTGCCGCGCAAATCTTCGCCGGGGCTTAAGCCAAGCTTGAGACGCCCAGCGTTCAGCAGCGTGTTAAATGTTCCATGGACAATACCTTGCGGCCCAATATACATCCACCCCCCGGCGGTCATCTGGCCGTAGTTGGCTACGCCCATCTGCTGAGCGACTTCCCAGTCCTCAATATTGTCGAACATTCCAACCATCAGCGCGTTAGTGATGATTACACGCGGAGCCTCGGGCTTTGACGGGAACAGCCCAAGAGGATGCCCGCTTGACACCACCAATGTTTGCTCGTTGGTCATGCACTCCAGATACTTTTTGATGAGCCGGTACTGCATCCAATTTGCGCAAACGCTGCCCGTTTCGCCGTATGTAACCAATTCATAAGGGTACAGAGCCGTTTCAAAGTCGAGGTTGTTGTCGATCATGACTTGAAATGCCTTGCCTTCGATACAGTTCCCCTTGTACTCGCCGATAGGTTTGCCGTATATCCTCCCGGGCGGCCTGTATCTGTACGCGTAAATTCTTCCGTATGTCACAAGTTCATCCATAAATTCAGGCGCAAGAGCTTCGTGCAGTTCCTCAGGCACATAGCGCAGGGCATTCTTCAGGGCCTTCGCCACCTGCGCCTCACTAAGCCTGAAGCCCCTGTCCGGCGCGCGTCGTATGCCCTGTGCAAACCCGGGGTAATCCGGCGGCACATTTTCCAGCTTAATTTCCATAGCGTTTGCCACTGACTTGTTGTCGAACATAAATACCTCCTAAATTAAGAATAAGGATCAATTTATAGGAATATGACCGCGAGCATGATACTGATTGAGCTGCATATTCCTATACTATGCTTGACGGAAATACTTCCACATGTTCTTGACGCTCGGCTTCACGCCGTACATAAGAACCCCCGCGCGGTAAAGCTTTGCGCTGAATATTCCGGCCGCAACGATAGTCGCGGCATTAATGGCGATACTGATGACTATCTGCGACACGGGCACTTCCGTCATGCTGATCCTGGCGAACATGATCAGCGGCGATATGAACGGCACAAAGGAAAGCGGCGCTACGTGCCCCGCCGTCGGATTTGTCATAGCAAAAATCGCTATGAAGAAGCCCGGCAGAAACAGGTATATTGGGTACCCCGAAAGGCTCTTCACGTCCTCGATGCTGCTTGCCATCGCGCCGAAGGCCGCGAACAAGAATGAGAACGTAAGGAAACCCAGCAGGAAAAATATCACGGCGTACACGGCTATGGAACCGGTATTGGCCAAATCTTCGACAATCGCCGCCATGAAAGCGGGAATTTCAACGCCCGCAGCAATCGAGACGTTTATGCCGACAATTGCCGCGGCAATAATGGCCACAAGCTGCAAGAGCCCGGCAAGCGCGGCCGACAGTACCTTTCCAAATATCATGTACGCGGGCTTCACCGATATTATAAGGAGTTCCATCACCTTGGTACTCTTCTCAGTCGCTACGGACATGATAATTTGGCTGCCGTATAATATTATCGACATGTACAGCACCATAAGTAGTGCGTAGCCGATCAAGAAAGATTGCGCGCCGTCTCTTCCAACAAAGACGTGGATCGGATTAGTGCTGACGCCCAACAACTCTGCGGCCTCGGCTTCGCTCATCAGGCCGGCGCCGGCAAGACGGGAAGCGACGCTGCCTTGCACAATCAGCCTGTCAATTCGTGTATGGTTGAAGGTCATGGCATCTGCGCCGACCATTGTAAGCGTATAAGTCAGCCCGTCCATGCCAATTTCCAGCACGGCGGAATATCTGCCTTCGGCTACGGCGTCATGCGTCCGGCCAACGTCGGCCGCGTCAAGCCACACCCAAGTTCCCTCGCCCAGATGCGCGTCGATCATTTGATCGCTGATCGGTCCTGTCGAGTTAAGTTGTGAGCTGAACAAGCTACGCGCGTCATATATCCCAATCGGCGGTGTCTCGGCGCCTGCGCCGATTCCACCAACCACTCCGCCGACCCCAGCCACAATCATGGGTATGAAGCCGACCAGCAGCGCGATTCCGATAAGCGCTGCGCTTGTAATCACAAACGATTTATTCTTTATATACGCCATAAGCTCGAAACTAAAGACCGTGCTAAACTGTCCCATTGCCGTCACCTGCCTTTTCAACGAATATCTCCTCCAAAGTCGGCTCAAGCACGGCGAAAGAACTTAGTCCGATATCATGTTGCACCAATATGCGCAAAAGCCGATCTTTGCCGCTCTCTTCACGAAGATAGACGATTACCCCGCTGCGCTCCACGACTATTTTAAGTACTAGACCACGGAGATCGTCCAGAACCTTCAGCCGCTTGGCGAAGTCTTCAAAGTCCTGACCGTAATCGGGCAGCAGGAATATTTTGTTACGAGGGTACGTGCGCTTGATATCCGGCAGATTGCCCGTAAGCGCGATCGTACCTTTGTTGATGATGCATATATCGTCGCAAAACGTCTCAACAGTCGACATTTCATGGCTGGAAAACACTACTATCTTGCCGCGGGACGATAGGTCGGAAACCACGTGCTTCATGGTCTGCGCGTTAACGGGGTCAAGTCCCGAAAACGGTTCATCTAGTATGATTATGTCAGGGTCGCCCAGCAAGGTAATGGCAAACTGTATCTTCTGCTGGTTGCCCTTGGAGAGCGTATCAAGGCGGCGATTCCAGTACTCTTCGGCATCCAGGATTTTAAGCATCCTCTGCGCCTCACCGCGCGTATCGCTTGCGCTTAAACCACGCAAACGCCCAAAGTAAAGCATTTGATCGCTTACCAGCCGTTTTGGGTACAGGCCGCGCTCTTCCGGCAGGTAGCTGATTGACGCGGACGAGTCTGCCCGAGCCTTGCCGTCAATATACACGCCGCCCGAGTCCGGCAGGAATATGTTCATGATGATCCTCAGCGTTGTTGTCTTTCCCGACCCGTTGCGTCCAAGCAGCCCAAAAGCCGCGCCGCCGCGCGCCGTGAACGAGATTCCCCTGAGTACGTGATGCTTGTCGAAGCTCTTGTTGATGTCGTGAAGTCGTAATTCCATAATACCTCCGTTATTTAATCTGAGAACCTGTGTTCATAGGTGGGGATGGCGGATTGGCGAGGCGATTTTTCGCCAATCTAGGAGGTGACGACGCCGCGTACCCGCAGTGGTACGCTAGGAGGAACCGACGACGAGTGGCGGAAAA
>WRAW01000084.1 GCA_009780015.1 Defluviitaleaceae bacterium
ACCCGGGGTCCCCATAAAGCCCGGTTTTGGCTTTATGGGGTGGACTGTGGCGGAAAATCGGGGTCCCCACGAAGCCCGATTTTGGCTTCGTGGGGTGGAGTTTGACCTTCCAGACGGCATTGAGCGGTATTGAACACAGGTTCTAAAAGCAGAGTAGATTTGCGCCGCAATTTTTCGCCAGGCTAGGAAGCGGTGGCGCCCGGGGTCCCCGCGAAGCCCTCCTTTGGTTTCGTGGGGTGGACTGAGCGTACCCGCAGTGGTACTCAAGGATACTTTGTGCCGGTGACACACGTTTAGCATCCGAAGCGCCGGCGTAGTCGTAGTCGCTGACGACCCGGGGTTCCCATAAAGCCCGGCTTTGGCTTTATGGGGTGGACTGTGGCGGAAAATTGACCGCAAAATACTATGGTTTTATTCCGGATGGAACACTAGCTTGCGGATTTAAGCTCCAGGCGTAGCCTGTCCGCAATCAGCGCAATAAATTCGGAGTTGGTTGGCTTTCCTTTGTTGTTGCTGACGGTGTAGCCAAAGATAGAATCTATGGCGTCTACCCGCCCACGGCTCCAAGCGACCTCTATGGCGTGGCGTATCGCGCGCTCCACACGGCTTGGCGTCGTACCCGCGCTCTTTGCAATCGAAGGGTAAAGTTCCTTGGTAATGTAGTTCAGTACATCTATGTTGTCCACGGCCATTATGATGGCGCTGCGCATGTAATGGTAGCCGCGGATATGCGCCGGCACTCCTATTTCATGCAATATGTTCGTAACGCGAGCCTCGATGCTTAGCGAATGCCTGTTCGACCCGCCCCTCTGTCCTTCACGCGCCGGCGCTACGCCGGAGTCGTTCTTTAACTGACGTATGCGGCTAAGCAGGGATTCCATGTCGAACGGCTTCGCGATATAGTACGACGCGCCAAGTTCCAGCGCCTTTGTCGTTATCCTGTCCTCAGCTATGGCCGAAAGCATCACGCAAATGGGCAGTTTTTCTATGTCAGACTCGGCCAGCCGTTCAAGCAAACCAAGCCCGTCAAGCCTCGGCATAATTGCGTCAATTATAGCCACGTCGGGCGCGCACTGCCTGATGCTTGCAAGCGCCTCCAGCCCGTCGTTGCAAATGGCCACTATTTCGATATCGTCGTGCTTTTGAAGATAGCTGGCCACAACGTCGCAGTACTCCTTGTTGTCGTCTGCGAGCAAAACCCTGATCCTGGCTTGATTCATTAATATCCCTCCGAATGATTGATTTGCGGCTTATCTCTGGTAACTTTACAAACTCGCGATTATTTGTTAATACCATATTTGGTAAGAAATACCACATGCTTGGATTATATATCATTCTTCAAATGATTTCAACACAAAACTGCTAACTTTTTTCGACATCATAATAAGCGGTATAAACTTTCACCTATCGCGGCTCTGTGTTTTTCATCACAAACATTCAGAGCGCAGTCTTTTTCGATAAATATTGTCAGCCTGGCTGTCGATGCTTGTCTGACGAATTACCAATTACTGGATTGATTTTTTGCGCTGTTCGTTTTATCATATATAGTGAATACACAAGACAAATATTGGAAGGGTGACAGCAATGGCGCTAAGATTCAGGCAGGAGCCGGATCGCCTCGTGGCCGAAGTCTCCGGCGAGATCGACCACCACAGCGCGGCGGAGCTAAAAGAACGCATAGCCCGCGAGTACAGCCGAGGCACGGCAAAAGACCTGGAGCTAAATTTCTCGCAAGTGACATTTATGGATAGCTCCGGCGTAGGTATGGTCATCGGCCGCTTCAAGGACACGCAGACACGCGGCGGCAATATGGCCGTCAGCGGTCTAAGCGGAGACATCAAGCGGTTGTTCGAGCTTTCGGGCTTACATAAGATCATACAGGTAAAGTGAGATGGGGGATACGATGGCTAAACATAATTTTCTGGCGAACGAGGTATTGGTACAAATGGACGCCCGCTCGCAGAACGAAGGTTTCGCTCGGCTTTGCGCATCCGCGTTCATTGCGCCGCTTAACCCGACGGTTTCGGAGCTTACAGAAGTTAAGACCGCCGTGTCGGAAGCCGTTACCAACGCGATACTGCATGGTTACGAGGGACGTGAACACACTGCCCCAAAAGTGACAATGCGCATGAGCCTGCAAGACTATACCGTCACAATCTGTATAAAGGACGAAGGCACCGGCATACGCGATGTTCCCCTGGCCCGCACTCCGTTGTTTACCACACGCCCCGACGACGAGAGGTCGGGTATGGGCTTTACGGTAATGGAGTCGTTCATGGACAGCGTAGAGGTACTATCCGCCGAGGGGCAAGGCACCGAAGTCGTTATGCGAAAGAGGTTTTCAAATGGACAGGACTCTGCAGCTAATTAAGAAAGTGCAGGAAGGCGACGAGAAGGCCAAGGAACTCATCATCGCGGAAAACCAAGGACTTGTATGGTCTGTGGCTCGCCGCTTTCTCAACCGCGGGTACGAGGCCGACGACCTGTTCCAAATAGGCGCGATAGGCCTGCTCAAGAGCGTATACAAGTTCAACCTGAACTATGACGTCAAGTTTTCGACCTATGCCGTCCCTATGATAATGGGCGAGATCAAGCGCTTTCTGCGCGACGACGGAATGATAAAGGTCTCACGCCACCTAAAGGAGCTCTCGATCCGCGCCAAGTTCCTCCAGGAAAAACTGACCAGCGAACATGGCGCTCCGCCCACAATCAACGAGCTTGCCTCCGCGCTGGAAGTAAGCTCCGAAGACCTGGTAATGGCGCTGGATGCCGGCCGCGAAGTCGAGTCCCTCTATCAAACCGTCCACAGGGGTGAGCGCGAGCCTGTCTTCCTGATAGACAAGCTCTCCGAAAAAGACGCCGAACAAGGCAGCCTTGACGACAACATCGCGATACGCCAGGTCATCGCCTCGCTAAAACCCAAGGAGCAGCAGATCGTCTTCATGCGCTACTTTCACGACAAGACCCAGAGCGAGATAGCCAAGGAGATCGGAGTCTCCCAGGTACAAATATCACGCCTGGAAAAGAGAATCCTAAAGACAATGCGCGAAAGATTCGGATAACATCACAGTACTACACAATATTATCATAGATATTTAGTATCAATATTCAATTATAATAATCAAATTCAGAAGGCGATAAAGACCCACATGTATGAGTCCTTATCGCCTTAGTAGTCTTCAGTTGTAACATTCTAATGCTTTGCTCGCCTTAACAATGCTTGTGAGCTTGACCCTCAGCTACAGCATATAAAGTCAAATAATGTGGTGACCAGTACCGAGATTGTCTGAAATCGGAAGCAAGATAAGGCGAAATGTCCGCTTGGTCATTCTACAGCTACAAACGCCATGCACTGATGTGGAGAAATCCCATCAATGCATGGCGTTTTCAATTACAGGCTAGTACACTCCGTCGGCCAGCATCTTGAAGTACCCGGCCTGCTGCTGTCTAAGCAATTCCGGGATGTCAAGGCCATAAGGACAGTTGGACTTGCAGTGACCGCATTCCGTGCAGTTGTCAACCTTACGCATATTGTCCTGCCACTCTGGTGTAGTCCAGTTCTCCGCCGGCATCCGCCGAACTTGCAATGTGATCCTCGAGGCAAACGGAATCGGTATGTCCGCGGGGCATGGCAGGCAGTATCCGCAGCAGCGGCAGAAGTTGCCGGACAGCTCCACCCTATCCGCCTCGATCTCACGCCACATCGAGTCATCAAGCGCCGGCGGCTCTTTCTCATACGCGAGAAACTCATCAAGCTCGGACATCCTTTGCATACCCCATATTGGGATCAAGTTGCCGTACTGTCTAAGGAACGCAAATGCCGCCTTCGCGTTGGTCAGAAGGCCGCCGCTCAGCCCCTTCATGGCCAGTACGCCGACGTTGTGCTCACGGCAAAGATCTATCAGCTCCAGCTCCTCCTTGGTGGACAGATATGAAAAGGGGAACTGCAATGTCTCATACAGGCCGGAAAGCACGGCTTCGCGCGCCAGCTCCTTTCTGTGGAATGTAATGCCTATATGCCTGATCTTGCCCGAAGCCTTGGCCTCAAGCAAGCAGTCATAAATACCGTCCTCACCTCCGGGGCGCGGCACAAATGACGGATTGTGAACCTGGAATACGTCAATGTACTCTGTCCGCATCATCCGCAAGCTGTTGTCCATGTTGGCCATGATCTTGTCCGTGGCCAGCGGAAAGGACTTTGTGCAAAGCACAATCTTGTCGCGCACATCGCCAAGCGCTATACCTATGCGCTCCTCGCTGGTCGTATACACGTTTGCCGTGTCGAACAGCGTGACGCCGTTATCGAACGCGTGTCGAAGAAGCGCCGTGCTGTCATCAAATGGTATGCGCTGAATAGGTATGCAGCCAAACCCCGTACGGCTAACACGCAATCCCGTCTTACCAAAAACCGTATACTCCAAAACTGACCCCTCCTTAATTCGACAAAAGCGGTGAGGCTACAGCGCCACACCGTTTTGTTATTGTCATCAGATGATATAGTTAGTTCGCGGCATAATAAGCTACAAGCGCCGCGATCTCGCCGCTGTCGAGCATTTCGGTCAGAACTTCGTTGATTGCCGCCACCAGTTCGGGCTGGCCCTGGCGGATAGCTATCGCGTACTGCTCACGTCCGAAGTAATCAGGATCGCTGACAATCCTCAGTTCGCCCGGGTGCGCTTCGTAGAAAAATTGGGCTGTGATGGAGTCCACCATTATAGCGTCAATCTGTCCGTTCATCAACGGTATCAGCGCGTCGACGGCGCGGCTGTACCTCATGACTTCCACATCCTCCATGGCCGAAGCCGCGAAGTCGCCGGTTGTTCCGAGCTGCACGCCCACAATCGCGCCGTATACGTCTGTGGCGCTTGTAATGGTATCATTGTCGGCGGTTACAAGTATTGTCTGATAGGCTGTGTAATACGGGATACTGAAATCTACCTGCTGCGCGCGCTCGTCAGTCACGGTCAGAGCCGCCGCTACAAAGTCCAGTTGACCGGCGGCCAGCGCCATTATCAGACCATCGAACGGCATATCCATTATATAGAGCTCCGCGCCCAGGTGCTCGGCGATTCTGACGCTGATGGCGATATCCACGCCGTCAAACGGCCCCCACAGACCCTGGCCTCCGTCCGCGATAAACTCAAATGGCGGGAATTCGGCGTTAGTGCCCATTACGATAGTCTCGCCGGCCCATATCCCCGCCGCGTCATCATCGTCGTCCTCTTCCTCTTGCGGCGCAGGAGCCGCTTCCGCCGGAGCAGGCGCAGGTGCCGGAGCAGGTGCGGCAGCCTGCTGGCCGCCTCCCGCGCAGCCCGTAAGTATTAAGGAGCTTGTAATCGCTATCGACAGCATTGCAAACAATTTCTTTTTCATTTTCCAAACCTCCATAATATGTGCTTATTTTATAGTATAGCGCCTAACAAGATATACTGTCTAAAAATATAGCATTATTTTTAGACATACTAGCCGTAAGTATAGCGTTAGGCGCGAAGCACCTTTTTCAAAAATGACTGCGTGCGCTCATGCTTTGGAGCTGCGAAAATATCCTTAGGTGTACCCTCTTCAATCAACTGCCCCTGATCCATGAAGAACAGGCGTGAACCGACCTCGCGCGCAAAGCCCATTTCGTGCGTAACGACGACCATCGTCATGCCCTCTCCGGCAAGGTCTTCCATTACTTGCAGAACCTCGCCCACCATTTCAGGATCAAGAGCTGATGTCGGCTCGTCGAAGAGCATTATCTCCGGGGTCATTGCCAAAGCCCGCGCGATTGCAATGCGCTGCTTCTGTCCTCCTGAAAGCTGTGCGGGATACGCGTCGCGCTTGTCGATCAAGTCAACCTTTTCCAAAAGCGCTTCGGCGATCCGCGCGGCCTCACCCTCGGACATGTTCTTGATCTTGATCGGGGCCAGCGTTATGTTCTCGATGACCTTGAGGTGCGGGAACAAGTTGAACTGCTGGAATACCATCCCCATCTTCTGTCTGACCTTGTTAACGTCGACCCCTTTGGCGGTAATACGCCCACCGTCTATTACGACCTCCCCGCTGCTTGGAACTTCCAAGAGATTCAGACAGCGCAGAAACGTACTCTTGCCCGACCCGGAGGGGCCGATGACCACCAGCTTTTCGCCTCTTTCAATGGTCGCGTTGATGTCTTTCAGCACATGAAGCTTGCCAAAGTGCTTGTTAAGGCCCGTCACGCTAATCAATATTATCACCCCCTTTCCAACAAATTACTTTTATCTTACATCCGACTCACGCAGCTTCTTTTCCAGCTTCGACAGGAAGAATGTCAGTATGGACACCAGCACAAGGTAGAAGACGGCGGCTACGAACATAGGCATGACATTGAATGTCCGCGACGAAATCTGCTGACTTACGCGCGTTATGTCGGCCACGGCCACAAAACCCACGATGGATGTCTCCTTGATAAGTATTATGGACTCGTTTGCCAGCGCCGGAAGAATGTTCTTGACGGCTTGCGGCAACACTATGAATGACATGGTCTGGCGTGACGACAATCCCAGCGAACGTCCGGCCTCCGTCTGGCCCTTGTCTATCGACTGTATGCCCGCGCGGACGATCTCGCACACGTATGCGCCCGAGTTGATTCCAAAGGCTACGATGCCTACCCACACGCCCATGCCGCGGGCAGTCGCAAAGATCGTGGCGTTTATTATGAGCAACTGCAATACGACGGGCGTACCCCTGATGACGCTTATGTACAGCTTCGCGAAAAGCTCCAGCGGCAATATTCCGCTCATCTTGAAGAATGTCAGAGCCAAACCGATTATCACGCCCAGGATTGCGGCGCCGGCAGTTATTTGCAGTGTGATGACCAACCCGTCCATGAACATCTGCCATCTGCCGTATGCAATTGCATTAACATACACCATTTCGAGAAATCTATCGAGAAACGCCATGCTATCTCCCCTGAAAGCGGCTCGCGGAGCCTATTCAATATCACATGCTACCCTAACGCATGTCAGCAATTATATCACGTCATGAATAATTATGCAATACTATTTTCAAAAAATTTTTATTGATAACGGCGCGCCTGAATATTGACATATTGAATCTTTGGAAGTATTATATAAGATGAAGCTATTTGAAGATGTATTAAACGGTGTACATGGGCGATATGTTATGAAGAAAAATATTCAAAAAAAACCTTTCTTTATATACGGTTGCTGCATTCTCGCACCTTTTTTCGTCATTATTCTAATACTTTTATCGCCGCTGTTCAGCGTGGTAAGCGTTACGGTCGAAGGCAACTCTCGCATTCCCGACGAGGAAATCAGAAGGGAGCTTGGGCTTACGGCGCCTTCCAGAGTCAATATTTTCCTATATGACAGCCGCGGTTCGTTACGCCGCCTGAACAACCCTTATATCGAAAGCGCTTCCATAGGCAGGGGCTTTCTCGCCAGAGAAATCACCGTTACGGTTGTTGAGAGAAGACTTGCGGGCTTTGTTGAATTTTCGCCCGGACAGTACCTTTTTATTGACGAGAATGGCTTAGTGCTTGAGACTGCCACAGCCTTTGTCGAAAGCCTGCCCATAGTGGTCGGCTTGGACTTCACCGGCTTTACGGTCGGATCGCCGCTGGAGGTTTCCAACGAGCGTGCCTTTGAAAACCTGGTCGCGATATCGCGGCTTTTGAGCAGGCACGGAATGGAATCGGACGTTATACGGGTAGACGTAAACGACAGCTCCAACATACGCTTGTTCATAAACGAGCTGGACGTCTCATTCGGTGACACAGCCAACGGCGACCAAAAAATTCAGACGCTTATCCAAATTCTGAACCACTTTGAAGGTGAATACGTCAGAGGCACTTTGGACATCTCGGATATTTCACGAAGACCGATATTACGGCATTTAACTTAATCTACATTGATATTGTATCGAATTACTTGAAGGAGGTAATTTTCTTGATCGACATCCTAAGCTCCCAGGGCGTGGGCGCAAAGCTCAGAGTTATTGGTGTAGGCGGCGGCGGCAACAACGCCGTTGACAGAATGATCGAAGATAACGTTGAATCCATAGATTTCATATCAGTAAATACGGACCATCAAGCGCTGGAGCGCTCGAAGGCCTCCATAAGAATCCAGTTGGGGGACAAGCTCACCCGTGGACTTGGAGCGGGCGGCAAACCTGAGGTAGGCCAGAGAGCCGCCGACGAGTCGCGCGACGAAATCGCCGCGGCTATCAGCGGTTCCGACATGCTCTTCATAACCGCCGGAATGGGCGGCGGAACAGGCACGGGCGCCGCGCCCGTCATAGCGTCGATAGCCCACGACATGGGAATCCTCACCGTCGGCGTCGTCACAAAGCCATTTATGTTCGAGGGCAAGCCGCGTATGCGAAACGCCCTGGAAGGCATCGCCGAGCTGCGCAAGTACGTCGACACTCTCGTCGTAATCCCCAACCAGAAGCTGCTTGAGATCATCGACAAGGATACCACCCTGACCGACTCATTCCGCAAAGCCGACGAAGTGCTGCGTCAGGGCGTCCAAGGTATATCCGACCTTATCTCCAAGCCCGGCACAATCAACCTTGACTTTGCCGACGTCAAAACGATAATGTTCCAGAAGGGCATCGCCCATATGGGCGTTGGTCGTGCAAGCGGCAAGAATAAGACCGAAACGGCCGCCGAGCTCGCGATCAAGTCGCCTCTTCTCGAAACGTCCATCGCCGGAGCCAAGTCGGTTCTCATAAGCATCGCCGGCGACGCCGGCCTTGCTCTGTCCGATATAGACATAGCCGCAAATATAATCAACAGCGCTATCGATGAAGACGCCGAGATAATTTTCGGCACAAGCATTAACGACGACCTCCGCGACGAAGTAATCGTCACGGTAATCGCTACGGGCCTTAAAGAAGACGCTATATCCACATCAGCACAGCAGCAAAAGGGCAGCATGACCCGTATGCCCATCGGCCAGCAGCGCTCCATGCATTCACAGCATACTCAACCGCATCAGCCGGTTTCTCAAGACACAGGCTCTATGCGCGCAATTCGCGAACTCACCCCCATAAGAGACAATATCCAGCCAAGGGTCGATCAAGACGGCGAACCACCTTTTGAAATTCCTATATTTCTCCAACGCAAGCGCGACAAATAGTCACTAACCATCAAGTAAAAAGAGGGTGGACTCAACACCCTTTTTTGTCATTCGGATTGAGTAGACGCATCATACTCAAGGTATTCCGTGTATAGTGGCAATTAACTTTGCAAATGAAACAAAATATTTTTCAGATCCGCGCTTGAAGCCGCGTGGACATGTTTACGCTTGAAAATATTTTGCTGTTGAATTAAAGTTGTTAACGAAAAAAACAGAAAATGGACTATGTAGTAATTTGGAGGATATCTAATGGATAGAGCAATCAAACCCTACGAACAAGTTGTGACAATGCTCTGAAACGCGAGTTCTGCATGGGATAAACTGGCAGGACATATTCGCTTTTATTATGTCATGGACGAACTGTGGGAGGAGGGCAAACCCACCCATAAGCACTACAACAACTTGCGATTTCGGCGAGGCGGCAAAACGCTAACCACGTTTTGTATTCGCGAAGGTTACTTTATAGTGTGCGTTGTCTTAGGCAAAGAAGAACGAGAAAAATTTGACGAACAGCAGGAGGCATTTGGCGAGGTAGTCCGCAAGGTCTACGATGAAGAGGATATATTGCACGACGGCAAATGG
>WRAW01000085.1 GCA_009780015.1 Defluviitaleaceae bacterium
CTGTAGAGGATAGGCTGGAAGTCGGCTTAAGAGACTTGGAAAACAATGGGGAATTGCTGCAGTCAATTACTGGCTTTAACTGGGTTATTAGTTGTATTTAGATTGCGAATTGGTATTAGTCAGAAGGTCAGATAATCCAGAACGCAGATAAGGGGACTTCGCAAGTCCCCTTTTGATATCAGCCCTTTGCCACATCGTACATCGAGTCCAGTACCAGCCAGTTCTGCGGCCAGAACCTGTTTACCGTCCAATAGCTGAAACCCGCCAGATTGTGCTTGGCCGCGAGTTCGAGCTTGGCCTTCGCGCTGCGCGCGTCTTCAAACCAGACCTCGTGGCGCTTGCCTGATTCGTTATAGTACTCGAAAAACGGGGTCTGCGTCTTTTCGTCAAAGCTTATGGCCTGATTGTGCTTGCGCGCGAGCTCGACGGCGGCCGTGTTTCCGACGGCCCTGCCGGGTGTGCTTGGTGTTACGGGCGTCGGCCAGTCGTAGCCGTAGTTGGGTACGCCCATCATTATCTTTACCGACGGCATCTGGGTCGCCGCGAATTCGACAACGCTCTCGACATTGCGTATGGGCGCGACGGCCATGGGCTGGCCGGCCGAATAGCCCCACTCGTAGGTCATTAGCGTCACAAAATCGACGATACCGCCGATTGCGGAATAGTCGTACGCTCCGGTCAGCGCGTCGGTGGTGCTGTCGGTTTCCTTGGCGGGAACCGCGCACGATATGAAGAAGC
The DNA here is from genome assembly GCA_009780015.1 of Defluviitaleaceae bacterium. Lineage (GTDB taxonomy): Bacteria > Bacillota > Clostridia > Lachnospirales > WRAA01 > WRAA01. The sequence goes on from WRAW01000085.1 coordinate 739, forward strand.
CGTTCTCGTGCATCTTTGCGGCGCACTTTTCCAGAAAGTCGTTGTACGCCTGACGATCCTTGGGCAGCACGTACTCGAAGTCCACGTCAAGCCCGGCGTACTTCTTGGCGCGCATCGCCGCCAGCAGCTTTTCAAGAAGGTTGTCGACGGCCTTTGGGTCGTTAAGAATAGAGTGCGCCAGATCAGGCTCGAAGTTGCCGCTTTCTCCGATGTTGGTCACCACCAGGGCGGGCATGACATTGGCTTCTATCGCCCTGGCGATTGCCCTGTCTTCTGCTTCGGGCACAATTATAGGCACAACATCTCCGCCTTCGCGCGCCTCGTAGCTGAAAAGGCTCAGGTACGTCAGGTGCGGAAGCGTCCGCGCCAGCACGTCGTCGGCTATGTTGGCGAAAGCGTATCCGTTTACCTCCACAACGCCGATCTTGGGCTTGCCGTCCACACCCGTTATAACAACCGTCTGCCCGATCACGAGCGTGTCTTCAAGACGCATCTCGTTGTCGCGCGCGATCTTCTGATAGTCGACGCCGTACTTCTTGCCGATGGAGTACAGGCTGTCTCCTCTTTCAACAACATGAATGTGCATCTCAGTCTCCTAACCAACATAATGCTTTAGTCTATGCGCCGCGCCGCAAAAGTGTTATTTGACTAAGACGCCTCAATGTTGTATAGTGTATGTGTAAATAAATGTATGAAAGGAACCTGCACATGAACAACACACCCGAACAGCAGGCGCTGGAGTACCTGAAGAGGAACTTGCTGCATAACATAGGAATGATCCGCCCCTTAGAGCGCGGCACGGCTCAGGTACTGTACTCGGGCGACGACGGCGTAATGCTTAGGGACACGGTAAGCGACGCGATAATGCAGTCCGTGTCTACATACGAAGCAGGCTCGAGGCTCCTTGAGCAAATGCCCGGCGCGAAGCTGTACCTGATCCACCAGGACTTCATGCTGGACGACTTCAACGCAAAGGTTAACATGCCCAACGTCTTCGAGAATTTCACCGCGGCTTATCTCAGCCCCGATCCGCTTCCGACAATCGCCGATATGAGCGTAAAGCAGCTTGACGTCTCGGATTTCGACGTCGTTGAAAAAAATTACGGCGTCAGGGTCGGCGATGAATATCTTATCGGACGATTCGAGGCCGGCGCTCTTTTCGGCGCATATGTCGACGGCGAGATGGTCGGCTTCGGCGGCGAACACGAAGAAGGCAGCATGGGCATGCTCGTGATCCTCGATCAGCACCGGCGCAAGGGCTACGCCGCGTCCCTGGTCGGCTTCGGGGTCAACCGGCTGCTCGAACACGGTCTTACCCCGTTTTCGTGCGTTGGCGTCGACAACCTGGCATCTATCGAAATGCACAAAAAGCTTGGCTTCACCATATCGAGCGACAGCGTGTGGTGGCTGTTCTAGCCTGTTTAGCACTGCCTGATTATGGTAAAACTAGAGTCCAATCGGATCAGAGTTAGAACCTGAATTCAGCCCTCCGAAATGCCGGATTGAGGAATCGGCGACGAGCGGCGGAAAACCAGGGCCCCTGTGAAGCTCACTTTTGGCTTCGCGGGGCGAAGTTCGCCCGGCAGTACAGCGTTTTGGCGGGTTGAATACAGGTTCTTAATTGGAGGAATAACAATGCTTTGCGATAGATGCAAGAAGAATCAAGCCTCGGTGCGTATGCAGCAGTTTATCAACGGCAAGAAGAGCGAAATAAACATCTGCCATGAATGCGCGTACGGCGGCGACGACCAGATGAACCTCGAAAACTTCTTCCAAGGGCTGATGGGGTCGCTGCTGGCGCATACCATGAAGGACAATCAGTTCGTCTCGCTGGGCAAGACCGGGAAGGCTCCGAACGAACCCGAATGCCCTGTCTGCACAATGACTTACGGGGAATTCAAGGAGAAGGGCCGCCTGGGCTGTGAACACTGTTATACCACGTTCCATCGCCAGCTTAGGCCCATCTACAACTCGATCCAGTCGGGCAGCGAACACAAGGGCAAAATACCGCTGCGCTCAGGCGCAAAGCTAAACCTCGAGCGCCAGATCGACAAGCTTAGCCGTGAGCTAAGAAGCCTGGTCGAACAGGAAGAATACGAAAAGGCCGCCTCGCTCCGCGACGAGATACGGCGACTGCAAAATTCTGACTCACATAGGGGTGAAAGCACTGATGACAAGGACATGGTATGAAGACACTCTGGCAGACAGCGGGCAGATCGTGTCTTCGCGCATAAGACTGGCCCGCAACCTCCAGGCGTACTACTTTTCGCGCAAGATAAGTCCGGATCAGGCGTACGAACTTGTCCGGCACGCCCAGGAGGCCGCCCGAGACGCAATCGACCGGACAGGCCCCCTAAGCTATACCGACGTGGCCGAACTTCCCGACATCATGAAGACGGCGATGCTCGAACGCCACATAATCAGCGCCGAAATGCTGAACAGGGAAACATGCGGCCTGCTGTCCTCGGAGGACGGCGCGCTTGCCATAATGCTCAACGAGGAAGACCACATCCGCATACAGTCATTCCGCACAGGCGACGACATAGACGCGGCCTTTGAAGTAGCCGAGCGCACAGACAACGCCCTCGAACAAACCCTCGACTACGCCTTCACCAAGGAGCTAGGCTATCTGACCTCGTGCCCGTCCAACACCGGCACGGGTATGCGCGCCTCATTCATGGTACACCTTCCGCTGCTCGAGCGCTCCAACCAAATTCGCAACATCATCGCCGCGCTGACTAAGTTCGGCATGACAATCCGGGGTGTCTTCGGCGAAGGCAGCGAGAGCGCCGGCGCGTTCTACCAAATCTCCAACCAAGTAACCCTAGGCAAGTCCGAACAGGAAATCATCGAAAGCCTGAAGAACATAACCTCCCAAATCTGCGAAAAAGAAACGCTGCTGCGCCAGAAAGCGCTGGACCGCGAAAAACATGACATATTGGACAACGTCTACCGTTCATACGCAATCCTGGGCAGCTGCCGCCGCATAAGCGCAAAGGAAGCCATGTCGCTTCTCTCAAACGTGCGCCTTGGTTTCTGCGCCGAAATCCTGGAAAAACCACGCCCGGACAGAAGCCTGTTAAGCATCATGATGAACATCCGAGACGCGAATATCCAAATACTAAGCAACCAAAACACCGGCGAATCAAAAGACGTATGTCGGGCCGACTATCTGCGCAGTGTCTTCGGGACATAACAAAACAAGACGCGCGAAGCGCAAAGCGGGTCAAGGGGCGCGCCCCTTGCGGGGTGTGGGGCAAAGCCCCACGGTCTTAATCATTACAAAGGAGTAACTATGCAAGGAAAATTTACTGAAAAAGCAAAGGCCACGATTGAGGCGGCTCAGAACGCGGCCGGAATGTTTGGCCAGAACTATGTCGGAACAGAACATCTTGTGCTTGGCTTGTGCCAGGTGACTGATTCGGTGGCCGCACGGGCTATTGAGAGCCAGGGCATCAGTTCCAAGATGATTGAGGAACGAATCCGCGAAATTTCACAGACCGCACAAGGCGATATTCTTATGACGCCGAGCGACTTCACGCCGCGCACCAAGCGCGTGCTGGAATTAAGTATGCAGGAAGCTGTTCGCATGGGTACGGGCTACATCGGCACTGAACACATGCTGATAGCCCTGATACGCGAACCCGACTGCGTTGGCGTCCAGATACTAGCGAGCCTTGGAGCCGACATTCAGCGCATCTATGACGAGATCATGAGTATGCTGGGCGAAGGCGACAAGTCCGGCTCTAACCTTCCGCCCATCCACAAAAAGCCGGCGTTCGCCAAGGGCAAACCCGCCACGCCGACGCTTGACAAGTTCAGCCGCGACTTTACACAGATGGCTCTGGAAGACAAGTTCGACCCGATAGTGGGACGCGACCGCGAGATCGAACGCGTTATACAGATACTTTCGCGCCGCACAAAGAACAACCCCGTGCTGGTCGGCGACCCGGGCGTCGGCAAGACGGCCATCGCCGAGGGCCTTGCGCAAAAGATAGCCGCCGGAGACGTGCCCGAACCTCTCAAGGAAAAACGCGTCGTCAACCTCGACCTGTCGGGAATGATCGCGGGCAGCAAGTACCGCGGCGAATTCGAGGAACGCATCAAGAAGGTTATGAAGGAGGTCATCGACAGTAACAACGTTATCCTCTTCATCGACGAACTGCACACCCTTATTGGCGCGGGCGCGGCCGAAGGCGCCATCGACGCCTCAAACATACTGAAGCCCTCGCTTGCGCGCGGTGAAATGCAGGTCATAGGCGCAACAACCCTCGACGAATACCGCAAGCACATCGAAAAGGACGCCGCTCTCGAACGCCGCTTCCAGCCAGTACGCGTGGACGAACCCGACGAAGAAGCCGCGATAGCGATGCTGCGCGGGCTGCGCGACAAATACGAAGCGCACCACAACGTCAAAATCACCGACGCGGCAATCGACGCGGCAGTCCGCCTCTCAAACCGCTACATCACCGACAGGCATCTTCCCGACAAAGCAATCGACCTGATAGACGAAGCCGCGTCAAAGGTGAGATTGAAGACATTTACCTCGCCCCCCGACATCAAGCAGCTCGAGGAACGCCTTACCGAGCTTGACAAGGAAAAGGAAGAGGCCATACGAACCGAGGAATTCGAGAAAGCCGGCAGAATAAAGCTCGAACAGAAGGACATCTCAACGAAGCTCACCCAAATGAAGGAGGAATGGCGCTACGAAAGCGCCAGCGGCAAGCATATAGTTGACGAAGACGGCATAGCCGACGTCCTGTCCGGCTGGACGGGAATTCCTATCAAGAGCCTGCAGGAAGAAGAGACAGAGCGTCTCCGCCGCCTGGAAGACACCCTTCACGAGCGCGTAATATCTCAGGAGGAAGCTGTGGCCTCCGTAGCCAGGGCAATCCGCCGAAGCCGCGTCGGGCTCAAGAACCCTCGCCGCCCCGCCGGGTCGTTTCTGTTCCTCGGCCCCACAGGTGTGGGCAAGACCGAGCTCTCAAAGGCTCTGGCGGCTGCCATGTTCGGCTCCGAAGACTCGATCCTGCGCCTGGACATGTCGGAATATATGGAAAAACACAGCGTCTCAAAGCTGATCGGTTCGCCCCCCGGCTATGTCGGCTACGACGAAGGCGGCCACTTTAGCGAAAAGGTTCGCCGCAAGCCCTACGCCGTAATCCTGCTCGATGAAATCGAAAAAGCTCACCCCGACGTGTTCAACATACTGCTGCAAGTGCTTGACGACGGCCACATCACCGACGCCCAGGGCCGCAAGATCGACTTCAAGAATACGGTCATAATTATGACCAGCAACGCCGGCGCCCGGAGCATTATCTCCCCCAAGAAGCTGGGCTTTACCTCCAGCGAAGACGCCGAGAAGAGCTACCAGACCATGAAGAAAAATGTAATGGACGAAGTCAAGAACGTCTTCCGACCCGAATTCCTCAACCGCATAGACGAAATAATCGTATTCCACACGCTGTCTAAGGAAGACGTACAGAAGATCGTAGCCATGATGGTCAAGGAAGTGGCCGGCCGCGTAAAGGCCAACATGCAGATCGAACTGAGCGTCTCCGACGAAGTTGTAGCCAATATAGCCGAAGAAGGCTTCGACTCAAGCTATGGCGCGCGTCCGCTGCGGCGCGCGATCCAAACCAGGCTGGAAGACAAACTCGCGGAAGAAGTCCTGGAAGGCCGCCTGCAGCAAGGGTGCATAGTACGCGTAAGCCTGAAAGACGGCGCGCTCGAGTTCGATATCCAAAAGCCATAAAACGCAGGAGGGGGAGTTTAATGCGCAGATATAGTCGGATTGGAATAGCTTGCGCGGCGTTGCTCGTACTTCTCGCGTCAGCGATATACGCAAAGGTTGACTACACAGCCGCAAATCCGTACAGCCCGGACGAGTTCCGGCAAGTACGGCAGACATTCAGAGACGACGCCGCGAACGCCGAGGCAAGACCCGTCTCCGACAATACGATCTACCTCCACTTGCCGAACATATCGCCCTATGTCCGACGATTCGTCATGGATAACCGAGACAATATAGCGCGGTTCGACCGGCTGATACTCGACCTGCGCGGCAACTACGGCGGCCAACTGGCGGACGCTTACCGCATAGCCGACATGTTCCTTGCAGACGGCGACATAATCGGCCATGAAAGCGGCCGCCTTCCCTTCCTGAACCGTGAGATAACCGCGCACGGCAGCCGCGACTTCGAGTTCGATTCAATAATAATCCTTCAGAACTCATTCACGGCATCCGCGGCTGAAAGTCTTATCCTTGCCCTTACCGCCAATCTCGACAACGTGACGCTTGTCGGCGAGACGACATTCGGCAAGGGCACAGCCCAGATCATACTCCCGCTCAGGGACGGCTACTCCGTGAGAACCACCGTAATGACCCTGCGCGGCCCAAACGGGGAAAGCATCGACGCCCTAGGGATCGAGGCCGACATACGCTACACCGGCGTGACAATGCTAGACTTCGCACTTGCCCTAGCTCCATAGAATTATGTATGATATGCACCGGTAGACAGCCGGTGCTTTTTTTGCGAAAGCCGCTTGACAAAGGTATTTTTTCATATTATAATGATATCAAAATAATATCATAAATATATGGGGGAGTGACATATGCATCAGAATGAAAATCAAAAGCCGGGCATCGTTAAGGAAAAAGAGATTTGGGCTATAAGCGGCTTACCTGTTCTAATTTTGGGCGGCCTATTCATCGTAGCCGGCGTGATCTTCCTTATATTATTCCGGCAAATTAATATTCCCATAATTATCTTGATAGGTGCGGTCAGCTTTCTTATGTTCGGCGGGATCAAGGTATTGAAGCCTCAAGAGGCTTTTGTGTTCACCTTTTTCGGAAAATACCACGGAACGCTTAAAGGGCCCGGCATATTTTTTGTCAATCCGTTTTGCGTAGCTTTTGTACCGGCTCCTACGGCCGCTACCACCATGGCCGCGCTGAACTTCGGCGGCAAAAGAATATCACTGAGAACCAAGACAATCGACAACGACAAGCAGAAAATCAACGACCAGCTTGGCAACCCAGTAATCATCGACACCGTAGTCATCTGGAGAATCGTAGACACCGCAAAAGCCGTTTTCAACATCGAGAATTGCGCGGAATACTTGTCCGTGCAATGCAATTCCTCGCTGCGCAACATTGTCAGCCTGTACCCTTACGACCTGCCTAAGGATTCGGACACCGACGAAAAGACGCTGCGCGGCAGCACCCAAGAGATCGCGCATCGCCTTAAAATGGAGATACAGGCAAAAGTCGAGAACGCCGGTCTCGAGATTTTGGAGGCGCGCATTACAAATCTGTCCTACGCCCCCGAGATAGCCGCAGCCATGCTTCAACGGCAGCAAGCCACCGCGCTGATAGACGCGAAACAAACCATTGTCGAGGGCGCGGTCGACATAGTGCAGCTTGCGCTCAAACGCCTAAGCGACAATGGCATCGTAGACCTTGACGAAGAACGAAAAGCGGCCATGGTAAGCAACCTTCTGGTCGTCCTTTGCAGCAACAGGGATGCCCAGCCCGTTGTGAACAGCGGTTCGCTATACTAAGCCTATGGCTAAGGCAGACGACAAGAAAAAACAGATCCTTCTGCGTTTGTCCGAGTCGCTATGGAAGGATCTGTCAGCGTGGGCCGAGGACGATTTCCGCTCCATCAACGGCCAGATAGAGTTTTTGCTGTCGGAATGCGTCAAGAAGCGCAAGTCGGTTAAGAAAAACAGGAGTGATGATACATGATATTTCTTTGGATTATGGTTGCGCTGCTAGTTATTATGTCGATTCCACTGCTGATGGGCAAAGGTGCGTGGATGATATCCGGTTACAACACGATGAGCCCCAAAGAAAAGGAACTGTACGACGAAAAAGCTCTCTGCCGATTTGTGGGACTAACGGTACTTGCTATGGCCGCCGGCCTGGCTCTCATGGGTGTCGGGGATATTATCAATATACCCGTCTTGTTCCAGATCGGGATCGCTATTGCGATAATTGTCGGAATAGGCAGCGCCGCCTATGTTGGGCTTTCGTTCAAGCGCTTTCTCAAAAAGGGCGTAACCGTAGGCGAGCTGCACGCCGCCAAAGTATCGCAAAAAACGTCAAAAGCGGCCATAATACTCGGAATCGTAATTACCGTAACAGCTCTGATTGGAACCGGCGCGATTTTCTATTTCGGAGAAAGGGAGCCCGTAATAACAGTCCACGCCGACAGCCTTCACATCGACGGAATGTACGGCACAACCGTACCATTCGACCGGATCACAAGCGTTACTCTCGTCGAGGATAGTATGTCAAACATCGGTATGGGAATAAGGCGAGGTGGCTACGCAGGCTTTACCGGTATCCGTAAAGGCCGCTTCGACGCAGGGCTGCTTATTGTTGACTCACGCCAGTCCCCCACTCTTCAAATCGAACGCACGGGAAGCCGTGACGCAAACATATTTATCAGTTTCAGCGACCCCGATGCCACGCATGCCCTATATCAAGAGCTGCGCGCCGGTTTGGAGTGAGAATTGCAATGAGGAATATCTGTGAAAAGTCCTGGATAATTTATTTTGTTTTAGAGTGTATAATATTTATATTAAAATGTCTGTAATTAATTTTAGCCTTTACAGAATATTAATACGATCTTGAGGGCGTACTATTTTTTACAACACTTCGACACCAAGTCTCGATTATTTGTCACAAAAAATATTTCGAGGTAACTTATACTAAGTTGCAATCTATCTCCAACAAATATATAATATAATCACGGAGGTGAATTGCCTTATGCGAAAACGTAAACAGGTTGCGAGTGACATTGAAGCAGTTAAAAATGCAATGTATGAA
>WRAW01000086.1 GCA_009780015.1 Defluviitaleaceae bacterium
GCGTTTGTATTTTTTTACAACAACGAACGTATTCAACTAAAAACAAAACTGACGCCGCTTGATAAACGACGCCAGTCCCTGTAAGCTTACGATTTACTGCGATTAGACTATTCTTTCCCTGTCTGCTGTCTCTGGTTCAGTACATTGTGGATAGACTTTAGTATTTTTTAATCGTGGGTTTGGCAATTACACGATAGTACCGCCGCCAAGCACGTATTCGCCGTCGTAAAGTACTGCGATCTGCCCCGGAGCAACGGCGCTGACCGGCTCGTCGAATTCGATGTGAACGGAGCCGTCTTGCATGGTCGTGACGTTAGCCCAGGATTCGGGCTTTTTATAGCGTATGCGCGCCTTTGCGCGGAGCTTGGAGGGCGGTCGGTCGTACATGATCCAGTTGAAGTCAACCGCGATCAGTTCCTTCTGTAGCAACTGCTCCCGCGTGCCCAGCACTACGGTATTGTCACTCATGCGCTTTTCCAGAACGTACAGGTGATCGGGCGCGGATATCCCCAGGCCCTTGCGCTGACCTACGGTGTAGCGGATAATGCCTTTGTGACGCCCCAATACGCTGCCGTCTTGGTTTATGAAGTCGCCGGGGGGGTAATTCTTGCCGCTTAGCCGGATAAGCGCCGCGGCGTAGTCGTTGTCCGGGGCGAAGCACAAGTCCTGACTGTCCGCCTTATGCGCGTTTACAAGTCCGTGACGGTCGGCAAGCTGGCGGATATACGGCTTGTCGTAAGTTCCAAGCGGAAAAAGTGTGCGGGATAACTGTTCCTGTGTCATCGACGCAAGGACATAGCTCTGATCCTTGGATATGTCCGCGCCTTTTCTAAGGAGCCAGCGTCCGTCTGCATGCTCGATTCGCGCGTAGTGGCCGGTGGCTATGTAGTCGTATTCGAGCTCGAGGGCGCGACGGAGGAATTTTTGGAACTTGAGAAAACGGTTGCAGTCGATGCATGGGTTTGGAGTTTTGCCGGTTTCATAGCTGTCTATGAAACGCGCCAATACTGTCCGCGCGAATGTATCCTTGAAGTTGAAGACGTGGTGGGGGATACCCAGCAAGTTACATACGGAGCGAGCGTCTTCCACGTCGTCTAGTGAGCAGCACGTGCTTTCGGAATTATCGAACAGTCTCATGCTTGCGCCGCAGCAATCATAGCCCGATTCCTTCAACAACCACGCTGCCGCGCTCGAGTCCACTCCGCCGCTCATTGCAATTAATACACGCTTATTCATATGGTAATCACCCTGAACCCTAATCTCTGACCCCTGTATTATATACATATGAAGCCACGAAATCAAGATAGTTCTTGTTATTTTGCGCAAATGAGTTTATAATGGAAGATAAAGGCGTGAGAAGATATGATAATGTTTGTTGAAGGCGTTCTCGAGTTTAGGCTTGAGGGCTTGCTTGTTATAAATTGCGGAGGAGTCGGCTACAGCGTGCAGACAGGAGCGGCGGCCGGCGCGGGGCTTGTGCAGGGCGAGAGAGTACGTGTCTATACGCACATGAGCGTAAAGGAAGATAGCTGCAGTCTGTTTGGTTTCCTCACCCTGGAGGAACTGAATATGTTCGACAAGCTTATCGCGGTCAGCGGCGTAGGACCTAAGGCGGCTCAGTCTCTTCTGGCAGTTCTGACGCCCGACAAACTGACTCTTGCCATATTGACTGACGACGTGGCGGCGCTTGCGAAGGCGCAGGGCGTGGGCAAGAAAACCGCGGCGCGCGTTGTTCTGGAACTGAAGGATAAGCTCGCGGCAAGCGCACAGGCCAAGGCGTATGAAGCGCAGGGCGTGATCGACGCGGAAAGATCCCGAACAATGTCGTCGGGTGAGAAGCAGGACGCGACCGACGCGCTGGCGGCGTTGGGGTATTCCCGTGCCGACGCGATGAAAGCTGTTCTCGAGGTTGCATTTACCGGGATGAGCGCGGAAGACATAATTAAGGCGGCGTTGCGCAAGCTCGTCAAGTAACGTGAATCGACAATTGGCATAGGAGAGTTATGGAACATCGAATAATCACGACGGAATATCACAGTGAAGACATAGAGCTTGAGCCACGGCTGCGCCCCGCCAGTTTTGAAGGTTATATAGGCCAGGACAAGGCTAAGGCCAACATGCAGATATACATCGAGGCCGCCAAGATGCGCGGGGAGACTCTTGACCACGTACTGCTGTACGGCCCGCCGGGTCTTGGCAAGACGACCCTTTCAAACATAATCGCTAACCAGCTGGGCGTCAGGATCAAGACGACGTCCGGGCCGGCGATAGAGCGACAGGGCGACATAGCCGCGATACTTAACGACCTGAACCACGGCGACGTGTTGTTTATCGATGAAATTCACCGTCTCAGCAGGGTCGTGGAAGAGGTGATGTACCCCGCTATGGAGGATTTTGCCATTGATATATTGATCGGCAAGGGGGCGGGCGCAAAGTCGATACGCCTTGATCTGCCGCGCTTCACTCTGATAGGCGCGACGACGCGCATAGGGCTTCTGACGGCGCCGCTTCGCGACCGCTTTGGCGTGGTAATGCGTCTGGAGCCGTACAGCGTGGCCGATCTTACAAAAATTTTGATGCGCAGCGCAGGAGTTCTTGGCATAGGCATAGAGGAGGGCGGCGCGCAGGAAATCGCCCGGCGCTCCCGCGGGACGCCTCGTATTGCCAACCGCCTGCTCAAGCGTGTGCGAGATTTCGCCCAGGTAAAGTTCGAGGGCGTCATCAGCCGGTATATCGCCTCGGAATCGCTGGACATACTCGAGGTCGACAAGATGGGCCTGGATATTATCGACAGGAATATGCTCACGGCAATAATGCACAAATTCGCGGGAGGGCCTGTCGGGCTTGATACTCTGGCGGCCTCAATCGGCGAAGAGCCGGAAACCATCGAGGATGTGTACGAGCCGTACCTGATCCAACTGGGCTTTATTGCCCGCACGCCAAGGGGCCGGGTTGCGACAGGGCTGTGCTACAGCCATTTTGGAATAGAAATTGACAGAGAAAGGATGACGCAATAAGTATGAAGTCACCGATATATGTATTCGGACATAAGAACCCAGACACAGATTCGATATGCTCGACAATCGCGTATGTGCAGCTAAAGCGCAAGATCGGAATTGAAAACGTTATCGCGTGCCGGCTGGGCAAGCTCAGCAGAGAGACGCGCTTTGTTCTGGAGTACTTTGGGGTTGACGAGCCGATATTGATCGACAATATGCGTATGAAGCTGCGCGACCTTGACCTCCATCAACCCGTGGAACTCGGCGCGGAAGCGCCGCTCAAGAAAGCGTGGGACGTACTGCGCGGCAAGGAGTCGGGCTCGAGGCTGCTGCCGGTACTTGGTGAACAGGGCCGGCTGACGGGCCTCATTTCCCTGGCGGACATCACCAGGATATTCATGGAACCATATGACGAAGAGATGCTGCACAAGTATGAGGTTAGCTTCGAGAACCTGCTCAAGATACTGCAGGGCAAGGTTGTGCACGGGAATTACAAGTATGACATATTGTGCGGGTCGGTGTTCATTGGGTCGGTGGTGGACAATGACGGCTTTGTTTGTGACAAGGACGTGTTGATAACGAGCAAGGTCGAGACGGCTCGTTACTACGCCAACGAGCGCAGCATCGGCTGTGTGATTCTTACTAACGACTACTATCCTGTTGAGTTGGAGAAGGCGCAAGCCGCCGTAATATGTGTAAAGCATTCAATGCTCAAGACTGTCAGCCTGCTTAATCAGGCGATATCGTGCGGTTCGATAATGAATACCGATCGCTTCGAGATGTTTTCCACCGAGGCGGAGATAGGCGACATCACCGAAATAATGAAGACCTCCAGCCACCGGAACTTCCCCGTGGTAGACAAGACGGGTCGGCTGTTCGGCATAATCTCGCGACGCCACGTTCTGGACTACGACCGCAAGAAGGTGATTCTGGTAGACCACAACGAGGCCACCCAGTCGGTAGACGGCTTGGAGCAGGCTCAGATTATCGAGATAATCGACCACCACCGCATAGCCAATATCGAGACTCAGAAGCCTTTGTATATTCGCGCCGAGCCCGTGGGCTGCACCTCTACAATCGTGTACAGCCTGTACAAGGAGAATGGAATCGTTCCTGAAAAGAAGTACGCCGGGTTGATGCTAAGCGCGATACTGTCGGATACGCTTATGTTCCGTTCGCCTACGTCCACTCCGCGCGACCGGGCGGCGGCCCAGGAGCTTGCGGCTATCGCCGAGCTCGATATTGAGCAGTACGGCTCGGAGATGTTCCTGGCCGGAACCAATCTTGCCGACAGCACGCCTTTGGAGATACTGTCAATTGACCGCAAGCAGTTTTCAGTCGGGACATATGTCGTGTATATCTCCCAGGTCAACACGCTGAACATAGAAACGGTTATGGAGCAAAAAGAAGCGCTTATAGACGTCATGGAGCAGTTTGTGGTGAAGACAGCCTGCGATTTGTGCCTGCTGATGGTGACGGACTTGTTCCGCGGCGGCAGCGAACTGCTTGTAGCCGGAAGGCACAAAGAGCTGACAATCAACGCGTTCAACATGCCAATGGACAGCGACCACATCTACCTCCCCGACATAGTTTCGCGCAAGGGGCAGGTTATTCCCAAGCTGACCATGGCGTCCAACGGTTAATCATAAGGTAGGAGGGCACCTATGCCGCACAGACTTCATTATAACGCGCCCGTTATACTCACATACACGATCCTGGCCTTTGCCGCTACCATGCTCATAGCGTTTCAGCCGGAGATCGCAACCGCCATATTCGCCGTGTACCGAAGTCCGCTTGATCCGCTTTTCGTTCTGAGACTATTTACACATGTGCTGGGGCATATTAACATTGAGCACTTCACGGGTAACTTTATGCTGATATTGCTGATTGGCCCGATGCTTGAAGAAAAGTATGGTTCGCGTACAATTTTGATAATGATCGTGATAACCGCCTTTGTAACGGGCTTCATCAATGTGCTGCTGTTTGAATCCGCACTGATGGGCGCAAGCGGGGTTGCGTTCAGCTTTATAATAATCTCGTCAATGGTAAACTTGCGCGAGGGCAGCATTCCACTGACATTCGTGCTGGTGGTGATGCTGTACATAGGGCGCGAGATTCACGCGGCCTTCGCGATAACGCATACCAACATATCCCACCTTACGCACATAGTAGGAGGGGTATGCGGAGCGGTAATAGGGCTGTATCTGGCGCGTACCAAACCTAAGAAAATATAGTTTAGCGGGAAGGCGCATAATGGATAACAAGAAAATTCGCATAGCGACATCCAATCCTGATCTCAAGAATAAGATAAAGATAGACATCGGTGATGAAGATGGCCCGATATATTGGTACATGCGTTTTAACATAGCCTTGGACGCGTCCTCGGTTTCGGATAAAACCATGACCGTAACAGATACCGACGGCTATATAATGCGCACGGAAATAACTTATGATCCCGAAAAATTCATGATAGTCATATCGCCGCTGGACAGCTACGAGCAGGGTGTTTTCTATATCCTGAGCGTGTCGAAAAAGGTGCGTTCGGCTCGCGGCCAATATCTGAAAAGCAAGATAAACATTGTGTTCAAGCTGCTTGACAACAAGATATCCGAATATCGTGTGCTCAAGTCAAACGTGGAAGTTGCGCCGCCGCGTCCCAGACCTAAGGATTACGAGAAAATGCGCGCAAGCAAGGCGAAGCTCTATGAGTTCCAAAAGGCTCAGGGCATCAGCATCGAGCAGCAAATCGCGGACTCAAAGGTGCGTATCGCCAGTATTGACGTTAATATATTCATACCTATTATTGGCGCGATTGCCTTGGTTGCGGGGGGATTTCTGGGAGATCCGACGCTGTTTTATGCCGCGATTGCGGGGGCCGCGCTTACATTTGGATACTTCTTGTTCAGCCTGTCGCGGCCCAAGCGGGCTTCGGCGCTTCTGTACAACATGGGCGCGTTCGCTTTCAACTCAGGGAAATATCCGCTTGCTAAGAAACTTTTCGCTTCGGCGCTTGCGAAGGACGAAGATAACGAAATGGCCGAATATGCGCTTGGTAAGGTTGAGTTTTATATATAACAGGGGGACACATGTGGTTATTGAAGCGAAAAAACGCTGATTCGCAGCCATATCGTCCGATCAGGGACTTTGAGATAGATAAGGGACAGGCAAACTCAACAAGAGTTTTCGTAGGAATCTTGTCATTATTTGTGTCGGCTTGGATTGACAGCTTTATGGTTGGAATAGATGTATCTCCTACCGTTAGAGCGGCAATTGCGGGAGCTATAGTAATGGTGTTAATGCTTTTGGGGTCCTCTCTTCCCGGGTCTGGAGAGTCTCAGGAAAAGGCGCTTAAAAAGAAGCTGGGCGTTGTGAATTTAACTCCGGCCTCTACTGTTGCCGAAAGGCTGGTGAGCCTGGACGCTGCAATTTTTACAGGGCATGACGCCGAGGATAATGCGGAAGAGGTATGTAACGAAAGTGAGATGACCAAATGACGGAAGAGACACAGTTGGTAATAATGCTGCGTAACGACGCCTCGGGCTTTCTGGAAAAGGAGTACGCGGCTATACCATTGGCGGAGGTAGGTGAGTTTGAACCTCTGCTGGTAAATGTTTTCGCGGCCCAAAGGGACGGAGGTACATATATTCACATGAAGCTCTCTACAGGACAGGATGTTTCTGACTGGCAGTACAACGCCGTTTACGATTATTACGACGCAGAAGTTTTTACCGGGGTTGTTATGTCTGTGGGTGAAGTTGACGACGTGTTCAATCCTACATGGGAACTGGTGTTTGAAGCGGGCAGTGATGGCGCGGCCGAGCTTGCGGCAAAGGTTCGCGACCTGTTAGAGATTCACAGCCGCGAGCTTGCGGACACTTTTGAAGCGATAGCGGAAGTGGAAAGCGAATATACAAATGAACAGTAATACGGAACTGTCCGTGGTAGAGGGCAGCGTCCTGGGCATAATCTTCGAGAACGCCGACAACGGCTACAAGGTTTTTTCCGTGGGCGCGAAAGAGGACGACGAGGACAAGGTTGTGTGCGTGGGCGTTGCGCCGGCGGTTTCAGTCGGCGACAGCATTGTCGCGCGGGGGAGTTTTGTCAACCACCATATTTATGGCCGCCAGCTCAGCGTCGTAAGTTATGAGAAGTCTCTTCCCGCTACGACCGCGGGTCTTGAACGCTACCTTGGGTCAGGTAGCATAAAGGGCATCGGGCGGCGTCGGGCTCGTATTATTGTCGAGGCGTTCGGCGAAGAGACTTTGGATGTGCTCGAGCGTCACCCCGAAAAGCTTGCCACGATCAAGGGCATTTCCAAGAAGCAGGCCGTCGCCATATGCGACGAGTTCAACAAGGCAAACCAGTCTCGCGCCGTCTACATGCGGCTGCAGGACTTGGGCGTGGGGCATGGTTCCGCGAAGAAGCTGTTCGAGCGTTACAAGGAAGACACGATAAATGTCATAATGAGAAATCCTTACAAACTGGCCGACGAGGTATACGGGGTCGGGTTTAGAACCGCGGACTCGATTGCATACAGAATCGGCGTGGAGCGCGACAGTCCCGCCAGGATCGAAGCCGGCATTAGGTACGCGCTGAGTCAGGCGGCGCAGAACGGTCATGTATATCTTCCTCTGGATGAACTGCTGTCAAATAGCTGTGATCTGCTGGATTTGCAAGGTATTATTCTGGATGAGCGGCTATCTGCCATGCAGATGGCGCGGTCGGTCTGGCAGGACGTGATTGACGGGACAAAGGTTGTGTACCTGCGAAGATATTACGCGGCTGAATCTATGGTGGCCAAGAAGCTTCTGGAACTCATGCGCGCCGATGTTCGTGAGCTTGGAGATATTGACCGGGAAATTGAAATTTTCGAGGAGGACAGCGGCGTAAGGCTTGCCGACGCGCAAAAAGCCGCTGTGCGCGAAGTGCTGGAAAGCGGCGTGTGCGTGATAACCGGAGGGCCGGGCACGGGCAAGACCACCACCATCAAGGCGGTCATTGCCATGCTTGGCACGCTTGGGCTTCAGGTAGAGCTCGCCGCGCCCACAGGCCGCGCCGCCAAGCGCATGACCGAGGCGACGGGGCTAGAGTCTAAGACTCTCCACCGTTTGCTTGAGATTTCGTTTAACAACGAGTCCGGCACACAGCATTTTGGACGTACGCAGGATAATCCGCTGGAG
Organism: Defluviitaleaceae bacterium; assembly: GCA_009780015.1. Taxonomy (GTDB): domain Bacteria; phylum Bacillota; class Clostridia; order Lachnospirales; family WRAA01; genus WRAA01. The sequence goes on from WRAW01000086.1 coordinate 8,180, forward strand.
TGCGACGTGCTTATTGTCGACGAGGCTTCTATGATTGACATTTTGTTGATGTCATGGCTTGTGAATGCCGTGGCTCACGGCACAAAACTTGTGCTGGTCGGCGACGTGGATCAGTTGCCGCCCATAGGACCGGGAAATGTGCTCAAGGATGTTATAAACAGCGGATGTGTAAGGGTCGTGCGGCTTAGTGAGATATTCCGTCAGGCTCAGGAGTCGGCCATCGTCATGAATGCCCACAGGATCAACAATGGTGAATATCCCGTCCTTAACGAGAGCGGGAAGGACTTCTTCTTTATGGAGCGCCAGACCATCGGCGATGTATGCGCTACAATAGGCGATCTTGCCGCCCGGCGGCTGCCGAAATACTTTGGTACTTACGATGTCCAGGATATACAAGTACTAACGCCTATGCGCAAGAGCGCCCTTGGCGCGAACGAGCTCAACAAACAGCTTCAAAGTCTGTTAAATCCAGCCGAGCCCGGCAAACCTCAGCGCGAATATTTGTCAAGCGTTTTCCGTGTGGCTGACAAGGTAATGCAGACTAAGAACAATTACAACATGCCGTGGAAGAGCAGGCGTACGGGCGAGGAAGGTACGGGTGTATTCAACGGTGACATGGGTATTGTGGCTGATATCAACGGCTTTGACGAGAGCGTCACGGTGATATTTGACGGCGAACGCTCAGTTGATTATGCCAATACCCAGCTTGACGAGCTGAGCCTGGCATATGCCACAACCGTACACAAGGCTCAGGGTAGTGAGTACCGTGCTGTTGTAATGCCGATCCATTCCGGCGCGCCAGTGCTGCTTACGCGCAACCTTCTTTATACCGCGCTCACGCGTGCCAAGGAGCTTGTCGTTGTGGTCGGCCTAAGGGAGACTCTTCACAGAATGGTTGACAATACTCAGGAAGCCGCGAGATATACCTCGCTTGACATAAGGATGACCAAGATGCGGCAGATGCTTCAATAACAGAAGGGAAGTGCTGTGTGGGTAATCCGGTAGACAAGCGGGGGCTGTTGGATAGTGAGGTCTTTACTTACAGAGTCACAAAGGACAATAAGGTGTTTATCTCGTATTACGGAAAACAGGTGACGATTTTGAAAGGCGGCAAAGCAGAAGATTTCATTGCCGATATTGCCGATGCCGACGGCAAGGAAGCCCAATTGATAATGGCAAAAGTAACCGGCAACTTTCATACCAATTCGCAATCTAAATACAACTAATAACCCAGTTAAAGCCAGTAATTGACTGCAGCAATTCCCCATTGTTTTCCAAGTCTCTTAAGCCGACTTCCAGCCTATCCTCTACAGCA
>WRAW01000087.1 GCA_009780015.1 Defluviitaleaceae bacterium
CCGCTTTTTCCGACACACAGTTTATTCATAAAAAAGAACGGCTTACAACATACCATTTGTTGTCAGGAGGTACTGTACTTTTATCTTTATATTCACTGCACTTTTTTATTGACAAACACAGTTAATGTTATCGCATCCTTTCGGGTTATAGTAATATGACCTCGAAACAGTAACAAGGGAGTGGTGTGGGAAATCGGGAGATTTCCCGCTGTTTACCCCGACGCATGTTACTGATTGAGAGGCATATTACAAAATTTGTCCTGTCCTCTGTTAAAAAGTGAAGAAGTTTTCGGCCGTCACTTCCCTAACTGAGTTAGTGTCGCCGTCAATGCCGCGCAGTGCGCCGTACTCAAGAAATATTTCGGCGATCTCGTCAAAATAGTAGTCTCGCAGCAGTTCGCGCTTGCCAATGCCTATGCTTAAACCTGCCGCAATAAGTCTTTGAAGCCAGGCGTCTCCTCCGTCCGGGCCTTGCGCAGCTTGAAACTTACCTCCGTCAGACCCGCTAAGAACTTTCCCAGATTGTTGACCTCGATAAACGCGTCAACAATGTCTACCAGCCCGTCCAAGCCGATATTCTCGTCATGCAGGAGCTTATCCGCTTCGATGTCGGTGAGTTTTGCCACAAATCCGACCGCGTGTCTTGGCGCCCTTGTGAAAACGTTGGCTATGCATGCGCGCAGCGTCTTTTCGTCAAAAGCCGTCATACGCTCGATGATCTCTTTAAGCTCCATGTCAGGGAAGCACGCGCCGATCAGCTCGTTTGGAAATTCGCTTATTTCGTCGATAGCTTCGAGATATCGGCCTATGGGCATTTTACGGATTTCATAGCCGCAGACCTTCCTGACCTTGGGCACTGAAAGCCTTGTCTTGTCCGCCATACTACACCGCCTTCACTGCCGGTATATCGTCCAGCCATTCCATGTTGTCACCGTCGTGTATCTCGCCTGGCCTGCCGTCCACTACGCGGTTCGCGAACGTGCCGATAAGCTGGTACGCGTTGATGGCCACATTGTCGCCGCGGGTACGGATGGAAGTTTCGCGCACCTCGTCAATCTTGAAGCTGTACATGCGCATCATGCGGTAATTGCCGTTTGTCTGCAAGCAGCGGAATGTTACGCCAAACTCGAGATTGCGACCCTGCGGGTTCCACTCGAGTGAGCGCGTGGTCTCGTTATAGTCGCCGAACCCAAGCAGCCCCATCATCTCCAGGGTAAGCTCGGCCACCGTGATGGTCGAGCGGATGCCGTTCCAGTTCTTGACGTTAAGGTACAGCGTGTCGTCGGCGTAAATCGCAGCCTCAGAGGTGTCGTTTTCGCGCGTCATGTCCTGCACCCACGGTACATGGAACGAGCTGCCCGTGTCGACGGCGTATTCCTCGGTATTATTGTCGCTAATCGGGAAAAACCTAAGCCTGCTGAACCCTTGCAATGCAATTTTTTCGGCCATAAGCCTACCTCCTGTTCGTGTGTATTACAACATTGAACCCATACAGCGAAGCCTCGCCGTCCTTCGCGATAAACAACGGCAGTTCGCGCGGCCTCGCGATTACCCTGCGCCCCTTGCAAAGCTCCAGCAAGCGCTCTTCCTCGCTCAGGCCGCTGTTAAGCAGTTCATAGAGCTTGTACGCCATGTCCTCGGCCTTGCGCGCGCCTTTATCCTTTGCTATAACTTGCACTCGCCGACCCCAGACGCCATAATCGAAGGGGAGGTAAGGGGACGTAGCCCCGTACTCCACGATCTGCACGGCTCTTTCCTGGTTTTCCGGCATATAGTCCAGAAATACGGGCGGACAGTCATCCAGCCCGACCTCGATAAATGTTTTCAAGTCTTCTTTCAGCGTCCGCAAAATTCCGCCTCCTGCCTATAGTAATATGACCTCGAAACAGTAACAAAGGAGGGGTGCGGGAAATCGGGAGATTTCCCGCTGTTTACCCCGACGCGTGTTACTGATTGAGAGGCATATTACTATAGCTCAGTTCGTCGGCCACAGACCTGACTATGTCGCCCCTGTGCTCCAGCCATGCGCGCTCCAGAAACTTATAGCCGTGAAAGCGCGGATTTTCATGAAGCGCGCGCCGCCAGACGCCCGGCACGCTAAGCGTCACAACGGCTCCGTCATGATATGTCACGGTGGATATTTCGTGAGGAATCATGTCCTCCAGGCGAAAGTTATCGGCGGCGGTCGCCATGACGTCCGTAAATCCGCGCTCGACCAGACCGGCAGCGTCCGCTGTCATTCCGCCGTAGCTCTCCAGCCTCTGTACAATTCTCTGTATACTCATACGCAGTTCGCCTCAAATCCTTCCGCTTTGCCGAACATTCCGGTCAAAGCCGACACGCTGATTACGATTTTTCCATCCAGCGTATCACCCGGTTCCGCTTTGTCGGCCAGGAAAAACCTTGCCGACGATACGGCTTCCCGGCTATTCTGATCCAGCACAAGGCGATTAACGTCTTCTCGCCTGCAGCGAATGACGGCGCCCTCAGCAAAGGCCGAGTCGCCGTAAGCATCCGCGCCCAGCCGCTTTCTGTGAACGCAGGTACTGTTCAGCTTGTTAGCGAATATCATCGTATCGCGTACACCCCCCGGATATCCAGATACTCCATCATGAGCCCGAAGGCCTCGCCAGAAGCGAGGCTTTCGGAGAAATCTACCTGTGCGCGGCTGCGCGTATTGCTGTCGAACAGCCCGAAGCGAAGGTAGTTTTCGGACGCGTTCCCCACGGACATACCGCTGACCCCCTGCCGACGGAGCTTGCGCCGCGTTTCGCCCTCCTCGTCGGCAAGCGCCAGAGCCTCCAGCGCGCAAGCCATCCGCACTTTTTCCGGCACGAATGCCTCACCGTCGCGCGGGAAGGCATGCAACTGAGTTTGGCTGGTCTTTTCTCCCTTAAACCCGCGCTTGATATTGTCCAGCAGGTCTATCGCCAAGGTCGCGCGCATCAGCAGCGCGGCCTTGGCGTCGTCGTTCAGAGCGTCCCAGGCTGTGTCCTCGTCCCCAAGGTACAGCACAAAGAACTCGTCCGCGAACTCCACATCGGTATATGGTTCTATGATGGCCTACACCTCCAGTCCGCGGATCAGCCCGTGCAGGAACGCCGGCCCGTGCGCCAGCCCGACCTGCGCGTAAAGTTGATACCTGTCTGACGCACCGACCTTGGCAAGTTCCTCCAGGAACAAGTGCCCCTTGCCCGGCACAGTCTGGAACACGGGCGCGATATGAGCGATATCGGCGATCAGCACAACGTCCTGAGGCACGAACTTGCTGTACACCACGCCGCACTTAAAGAAGTCGTTGTCGATTTCCAGCACGTTGACCCCGGCCTTCTCCCGGCTCTGGGGCAGCATGAAGCCCGGCTGGTTGGAATATATCTCGCTGATCGCGGCTTTCTGACGCGAGTTAACAAATATAACCATGTCGTCAAAATATGCCCCGTTGTCGGCCATCTGCCGGAACAAATCACTCAGTTGGCTCTTGGCAAGCGCGTCTCCATCGGCGTTAATAACGTTGACATTGCCGCAGGCCGCGATCAGGCCGCGTGACTGGTTCGCGCTGAACACATCTCCGCGCTTGCTGTACTGGCCGTTTATAAACGTAAATTCGATATCCCGCGCCATCACCTTGAGCTTGTGCGCGATCTGGAAGTCGAGCTCGTTATCCGCGGCGTTCTCGCTCATAAGCGTCGTAACGCCGCCAAGCCGCCCGGTATTCGAGAGCCTCTGGTACGTCACGCCCACGGCCTCGTGAAATATCTGCGTGACGTTCGTTTCCTGCTCCTTGGCGATGTGCGTGATACTGGGCCCCCAGGCCGCGTCGTCCTCGGAAATACTGGGCTGTCTCGCGTCGGGATAATTAAACAGCACAGCCGTCGGAAACTCCTCGTTATCCGTGCGCAGCCCGCCCGTAGTGCCGCCCGTCATAGACAGAAGCGGCGTCCGGCCGCTGTCCGCCGTGAATAATTCGCCCACATACTGGGTGGTATTGAAAGAATTTGCCTCGCCAAAAATTGGATTCCTCATGCAATCTCTCCTTAGTAAGATCAAAACCATGGGGCGTTGCCCCACACCCCATCAGGGGCACGCCCCTGAACCCGTTTTGCGCTTCGCGCCGCGGCTTAGAACCTGTGTTCATAGGATGGGAATGCCGTCTTGGCGGTCGATTTTCCTCCACAGTCCACCCCATAAATCCAAAACCGGGCTTTATGGGGCCGTCCCCGGGTCGTCGGTTCCTCCGCCTACGCTGGCGCTTCGGATGCTAAACGCGTGCCACCGGCACACAGCATCCTTGCGTACCACTGCGGGTACGCTCAGTCCACCCCACAAAGCCAAAACCGGGCTTTGCGGGGCCCCCGGGCGTCGTCACCTCCTAGATTGACGAAAAATCGCCTCGCCAATCCGCCATCCCCACCTATGAACACAGGTTCTTAAACAGATATGCCCAGCTTGCGGGCTTTTCGCTTTAGGGACACCACGGTAAGCAAGTCGCCTTTGGCGTTGGCGTCGCTGATTTGCTGGCGATAGGCTTCTGACTTGCTAATCGCCGCGCCTCTTGGGTTGAACGCTCCGCCGTTTGCGCGGCCGCCTTTAAGTTCCGGTACGTCGCTCAGCACGGCGTCAATGGCCGCGCCGAGGGCGTCGTCGTCCAGTTCGCCGTCGTCGCCGAAAACGCGGTCCAGATTTGCCAGCCTTGCGATGTGCCCCGCGCGTTCCGGCGGGATTCCCATCAGCGCGGCGCGGCGGCCTATCTCCGTGTCCAGCAGCTTACCGCGAAGACTCTCGAGCTGTTTGTCACGGGCGGCGCACTCGTACTCCAGTTCGTTTATCCGCGACAGGGCATCAAAAAAGCCGCCCTCTTGGAGCGGCTCCGTACCGTCGCTGCCTTCATTGCGTAGATTCTCCAGGTGTTCTGTCATGTCCGGCCTCCTCTTGTCCTAAGAATCTGAGGTCAATACTGCTCAATGTTGCCTAGGAGGTCGGTTATCTGCCACTCGTCGTCAGTCGTTCCTGGATTGGCAAATAACCGCCTCTTCTAGTCGGCATTTCGGGTATTGACCACAGGTTCTAAAATTTCGTTGATAATTTCGTTTGCCATGCTGTCGTCAACGCCGTCCAGCCGTTTTATGGCCTGGCGCTGGCTGATGGTCGGCCGCCCCGCCGTTCTGATATTCATTATCTGTGCGCTTTCGCGCGGGTCGTCGGGCAGCCCGTCTTCCCAGATAATATTCACCTGCGACGGTTCAAGCGAGCAGCCCCAGCCAAGCCGTACGGCCTCCGCCACAGCGGTCTTTAGCGCGGGGTCGAAGTTCACGCGTATGCGGTTGACCTTCGCCAGCGGCGACATCATCCTGAGGCGCAAAGCCGTGCCGCTCTCGGCCCGCCCGCCGCTCAGGTTGTTGTCAAGCAGGGTCGCGCCGGTTTCCGACATCATGTACAGGAAGTTAATCAGCATTTCAAGCTGTTTGAAGTTCGACTCCAACTGAGCGTCCCATGTGATATACTTGACGTCTCCGCTGTTGCCGTCCATGAACGCGTCGTTGACGATATAGTTGCCGGTTTTCAGCGTCAGTCCGCCGTGCCCGTCGTCTGAGAGAGCCGACCCGGGGCCGGTCATGGTGGGCGCGGAGTGCTTGTCAAGAATACGCGAAATTTGGGCCAGCCTGACCTCTATTTCCGCCACAATGCTGTCGATATCGGTAAAGTCGTCAATCCCGAACAGCCTGTCGCTGGTCAGAACATTGTGAACGGGCAGCACGGCAAAGCCGTCAAACCCCGTAGCCGCCGGGCCGTCCTCGCTTATAAGGCGGCCAAGCTCCCCGCCATCCAGTTCGTACAGGCGCGTGGTGACGTATCCGCGCTCGTGTATCAAAGCCTTCAAGTACTCCTGTTCGCCCTCGGAATAGCTCACGGCCAGCACATGATGAGTAACATGCTTGATATTGTCCGGGCTTACCACGGGGAACCAGCACGACGGCTGCGTAATATCCACCACGCCGAGCCCGTCCTCATCCCGGTACAGCAGGAACAGCCCCGTACCGTACCGGCTGACGTCAATGGCCACTTCGTACGCCTTGCCGAAGAGATTCGAGCGCGCGATCATCCGCGACACGGCTTCCTCCATCCCCACCGCCGATATCTTGGGCGCCTCGCCAAGAAGCAAGTCCGCGAACTTGATGCACATCAGCTTCTGAAAATTGACGACGACGGGATACGACACAACCTCGTCAAAATTCCCGATAACGCGCTCGATCCGCCGGAACTGCTCCCGGTAAACCTCCGCGTGCTCTCCCTCGAACACCGCCCGATTCAAGGCATACCGCTCAAGCCGCCCGGCCTCCGCCGGGGGCGGCCAGGCCTGCCCCTCCTCGAGAAAATCCAAATTATACAGCACCGCATCACAATCCCTTCACAAACCGGACGCCGCCGCTCTTGCCGGCCTTCATATACGGTTCCAGCGCGTACCTTACGGCGTCGATGGCGTGGTTGTTCTTATCGGGGTACGCGTCCGAAGCGACTCCGTTCTCGTCCCGCTCATATTCATAATTGTTGAACTCGCGGGCCGTATGCGGGCAGCGGCGCGGGTCGATCACAATCTCGGCCACCTCCAGCGTCAGGAACTTCATGCCGTAGCCCAGGCTCCCCGGCCCCTTGGCCGCCTTCCTGGCGCGCACGCCAAGCTCGTTGAATTCGGCGATGCTCTTGGGCTCGGCGCTGTCGGCAATCACGCCGCTCCCGCCGCGCTCCAGAATCATCTCCGCCGCCGCCCTGTTCGACAGCCCCGTCCTGTAAATCTCGTCGAAGATATACAGCACTCGCCGCGTCTTGTCATACGACAGCCGCACCCACACGAACGGGTCGGTGGCGAATCCCCAGTCCACGCCCTCCAGCGCTCGCTCAAAGCCCGCGATTTCTTCGTCGCTGACTTGGCGAAGCTGCAAGTTCTCGAAAATCTCGCCGCCCGTGCCCGTCACTTCGCCAAGATACTCGTGCGCGTAAGCCGTGGGGTTAATCTTGCGAAGCTGTTCCGCCTCTATGCCGAACTGCTCCCCCAGCCACGCGCTGTCCACATCAAGATATGTCGAGTGATGGACAAGCACGTCCGCGGCGTCCCCCGCGGCAAGCGCGTCCAACTGCCGGTTGATCCAGCTATTGCGCGACTTGGGCGGGTTGAACGAGTAAAACACCGCAAACCGGTCGCCCCCGCGTATCAGTGACTGCGTGACAGACCTGATCTCCTCCATGTCCCGGAATTCCTCAAGCTCCTCGAACCACACGAACTTGCAGTACCCCTGCTTGAACTTGGTCGATTTGAGCTTCCGGGGCTCGTCCGCGCCGCGAAATATTATCTTCCCGCCGGTGGGCAGATAGGTCAGCTCCAGCGGCGAAAGCCCCGGCTTCCAGTCCTCCGGCCCAAAGAGCTCGCTGGCCCACAGCATCTGCTCGTACACGCTCTGCCGCAGTGTCTTGCCAACCTTGCGCATCACCACGGCGTTGGCGTCGGGGTCTTGCATAATCCCCCATATAATCTCGATGGACACAAACGACGACTTCGTGCTCCCGCGCCCGCCCTTCAGCCAGTAGTGCGTGTGCCCGCCGGCCCCGATATCGGCGTGCACGCCATGAAAAGGCGGCGCAATCACCTTCAAAACATCCACAGCCGCGTTGCCGCACACCTCCTTCAATATAAAACCCGAGCGCCAATCACGCCCGGGTTCCATCCTGAAAATTTATTACATCATACACTCTACCACACACTTACGCGCAAAACAATGAAATCATTCGCCGTCCATTCCGTTGAACACTTCCATCGTCATGAGAACGCCCAGGCGATAGCCGCAGATAAATCTATCAATTCCTTCAATAGTGGAAGACTCCATCTGCGCCTCGATAAGCTGATTAAGGGTTTCTTTCAGTTCGTCGTCAAGCGCGGACATCAGTTTAGCTTCGCAGCCGCTCAAAGCTTCTGTGATAATTTTATACTGAGGGGAGCTTTTTCTGTGATAGACTACGTCCGGTGACATGTTGCCGGAGGCAAACTCTTCCAAAACGCTTTTCATACGTAATCATCCTTCATTGACATTAGATTAGGAGCATGTTAATATCAAGAGAAAGAGGAGTCCTTCCCTTCTTAATAGTGAAGCAAAAACTGACCAATATTAGTATAGTCATTTTTCTACTGACTGTCAAGAGGTTTTTATGATAAATCGAAATATTTTTTCGACGCGTTTAGGTATTCTAAGATGGGAACTTAACGTAACTATGGTTGATGTAGCCAAAGCGCTAAATATCACCAAGCAATCTGTCCATCAATGGTCTACTGGGAAGAGTGTACCTTCTTCCGATACGCTCATTGCCTTAGCCGACTACTTCGATGTTTCTGTAGACTATCTTGTCGGCCGGTCAGACAATCCAAAGCGCAGATAATTCTTGAACCGAGGTGATCCCATGAACGCAAAAATTCTGACGACACCCCAGTCCGGCACAAGCCATTCAAGAGCCGTTAACGGCAAAACACATGCCAAGCCCCGGCGCGCGAACCAAGCCCCGGCGGACGATCAGGAAGTCACGCTGACAATATCGCCGCAGGCCGACGAATGCAAGTTTCAGGAAGCCCTCGAGCAAATGAGGCAGCGCATGGAGGAATTTTTCTCGTTAATGCGTGAAACCCGGGAACAGGCCGACGCCGGGGCCGACAGTTGGAACAAGAAAATAACCCTGCTCAAGATAGCAATGCGCATCATGAACGGCGACGACGTACCCCTGCGGGATCACAAATACCTGGCCAGGCACGACATCGACCTGTACATGAAGGCCGTTTCGCTCAGAAGGGTAAACAACGACCCCGAAGAGCACGACGCTATCTCCCCGGACGAGGAAGACGGCGCCGGCGCGGCATCGGCAATAAACAGCGCGTTCAGTTCGGCGGACGCGCCCGACGGCGGTTCACCTCCCGATACATCCATAACCCAAACACGGCATTTTTAGAAGCGCGATAAATCCGCTGAATGTATTGATATAAGCGGGTTTTTTGTTGTACATCAAATAAAAATCTTGATATATGAAGTTATATATGATAAATTGTAACCAAGATTGACACACGTGGAGATGTGTATAAAAAGGGGTGACAGGTATGGATAAATTAACATTTAATGATTTCGAGAAGCGCCTTGCAGGAGCGCCGGAAGTTGAGCCGGACGAGTGGGATAGGCAGATGTTGGCGGAAATTGATGCGGAAACAGACCATACGACAACGCCGCTTGAAGCAGTAAGGGCTTTTCGGGAGTGCAGCGGCAAAATATCATTGAGAGTACCTAAAGAACTACACTATAGGCTGTTAGAAAACGCAAAAGAAAACGGAGTAAGCCTAGGGCGTGTCGACATGAGTTTTTCTGGAATGATTATCAGGCGGTTTTTCGCCAATCGAGGAAGTGGTGACGCCGCGTACCCGCAGAGGTACGCAAGGAGCCAGTGACGAAGAGTGGAGGA
>WRAW01000088.1 GCA_009780015.1 Defluviitaleaceae bacterium
GCTGCGCGAGAAATATTTCCATAACCTATTTTTCAATAGCATGAGTGCTGTAGAGGATAGGCTGGAAGTCGGCTTAAGAGACTTGGAAAACAATGGGGAATTGCTGCAGTCAATTACTGGCTTAACTGGGTTATTAGTTGTATTTAGATTGCGAATTGGTATTAAATTAACGAGCGGGAAATAATTCCTGCTCATTTCATATTTATAATTAAGATAGAAACAGAAAAACTACCACTGGTAAACACCGGAAGGAGCATAGCAAAGTGTATAAAATGGTTAAAAAAATTATATGGGCATTTGCTTTGCTGCTTTTATTGATAACAATCATACCATTTCCGGTAAATATAGATGCGTACGCGTTTGGATTTTGTTATGAAGATACTAGTCTCACCGCAACGAAGAGAGTAAGGATAGAAGGGGCTTGGCGTATTAACGTGTTTTCTAGTATTAATGTATTTTCTAATAGTTGGCATTGGTTTAGGGGAAGCATAGATATTGACGGAGTTTCTATGCCCCGTGGCGACATGCTGTCAATAAGTATGACTACAAACAGTTTACGCAATAGTTTTGGAATTTTCGATGGCTCAATAACTTTTGCTTATTTACCCGACAATGGAATGAGAATTAGAGATATTACGCATTTCGGAACTGTTACAACAAGGTTTTTTTTTCTTAGACCAATAGTAATTGATATAGGCAGTACTTTTTTAGAAGAGTATAATAGTTCGCCTTACAACGAAGGTATTTTGCCGCCAATATTTGTTTTATACGCAACAACACGTGATGAAGCAATAGAAATTGACAGAGTGAACATAATTGGTCAATAGATATATCACAATATCCGCCATAAGCTGGCAGTGTCAGCGCGTCGTACGCTTCAACGAAAAGAAGCGGGCAGCGCACAGAATCATGCCGGTATAAGAGCCTGTTCAATATCTTTTTGTCTTTGGATTGGCGAGTCCAGTTTTTCGCCATTCTAGAAGGAGATGACGCCGCGTACCTGTAAGGTACGCAAGGAATCGTCGACGACCCGGGGTCCCCATAAAGCCCGGTTTTGGCTTTATGGGGTGGACTGTGGCGGAAAACTGGCCGCCAAGACAAGGACGAAAAGATATTGAACAGGCTCTAAGGTTTCATGTGCTCAAAAATCTTTGGCAAGCCAAACCTCCAGATAGAACATCCCGGGAAATTTTCAATAAATATCTTGAGGCAGGGATTCATTCATAGCTATTGAAACAGACGCCTTCACGGCAAATTCAACATCAGTAATTCCGTGGGCGAACTGAGGGTTGTCGCTTTATAAACGCTACGCGCTCAGTACCCCGTCAGACATACGGAATACAACGTCGGACGCTTCGGCTATCTCCGGGTTGTGGGTAACTACTATTACGCAGTAGCCGTCTTCATGGGCCAGCTTGCGAAGTATTGAGACAACCGCGTCGCCGTTGGCCACGTCTAGGTTGCCTGTTGGTTCGTCCGCCAGAATTACCTTCGCGCCGGTAGACAACGAGCGGGCTATCGCCACTCTCTGCTGTTCGCCGCCGGACAAATTGGCCGGATAGCGCTTGTGCTTGGAGTAATCTATTCCAACGGATTTCAGCAGATTCACCGCTTTCATCCGGGCTTCTTTACGGTCAACCCCGTTCATCTGAAGGGGAACACAAACATTCTCAATGGCCGTAAGCAGTGGAAACAACTGGAACGCCTGAAATATCATGGAGATGCGCTCCCGGCGGTACTGATCCAAGTCCATGTTGACCAGGTCGTCGCCGCCTATTGATATTCGCCCTTGCGCTGGCCTGTCAAGTCCTGCCATTATTGACAGCAAGGTAGTCTTGCCGCTCCCCGACGACCCCACTACGGAATGGATTTTGCCGCTCTCGAAGTTCGCGGATACGTTTTTCAGCACATCCCTCTCGCTGTTCTTGTAACGATAGCTCACATTCTCAATTCTCAACATATGCTGTCCCTCCTATTCACGCACTTGGAACAAATCCAAGGTCAAGCACCTGATTATGAATAACATTGACGCTTACTATTATAGCAGATAACTACGGATCAATCAATACAGCAATTCCGGTTCAAATCAAACCCAAATTTTTCTGAAATCCGGCGGCTTCATGCCGGGGCTTCCGAAAAATTGGGGTTCCTTCTCAACCCCAATTGCCGCAACTTACGAATTTGCAAAAAGACCCACAGCAGCGCTCAAGCCGCTTGTGGGTCCGGTTCTCAATTGCGCGTGGCTATACTTTAAGATCGAGCGTCTTTTCGCCGTTCAGCCTGTTCAGGAATATGGTCATTGGGCCGTCGCTGGTGACGTTTACGGCGGTTCCAAGGCTATCCTGCGCGATATACAGGGCTATCATAAGCGCAAGCTGCACTTCTGTGAAGCCAAGCGTCATTTCCAGTATTCCCAGAGATGCCATGATAGCGCCGCCGGGCACGCCGGGGGCGGCAACCATTGCCACGGCAATACCAAAGATGAACGGAGCTATAATCCCAACCGATACGTCCATGTTGTACATGTACATTACGGCCACCGTACAGGCGACTATGGACATCGTGCTTCCCGGAAGAGATATCGAGGCTCCGAGCGGCACGGTAAAGTCCGCAAGCTGAGACTTGACGCCCAATTTTTTAACATTGATTAAGTTTACGGGTATGGTGGCAGCCGAAGACTGCGTTCCTATCGCGGTCATGTACGAGGATATCATCGGCTTTAGCAGCCTGAACGGGCTTACCTTGTAGAGACTGCCCGCGATGGTGTACATAACAAGCAGAAATACCCAGTGCAGAATCAGTATCAGTATAAATACCCTGCCGAACGTAAAGAACATTTCCTCCGCCTGCCCCTGATACGCAATTCTGGCGAATATTCCGGCGATGTGAATCGGAAGGAGGGGAACAAGTATCTTTCCGATCAGTTGTGTTATAATACCGCGGAAATCGACCGCAACCTTCCTTATCGCGTTGTCCTCGGCAAGATTGACCATGAACGCGCCGACAATGAACGCGAAAACAAGCGCGGTCATGATAGGCATTACGGGAGCCACGGTTATGTTTACAAGAGACGCGACCGGGTCTCTTGCGTCGTCAACCGCTACGGCGCTGCCTATTTCGACCACCAGCGGCTGGAATGTGACAAGAGCAAAATGCGCCAGAAAACCCGACAGAACAGTCAGGCAGTAAGCGTATGTAACAATGAGAAGAACCATCCTGCCCGCGCTTTTGCCGATGTCGGAAATACCGACAATTATAAAGCTGAGTATTATCAGCGGTATCGAGAACGTCAGCATTTGGCCGAAGAGCACGTTAAACGTAGCCAACACCGCCATCACGGGATACCATCCGATCAGACCCAGAATCGTACCGAGCACAATACATATGAACAACCTCGGTAACAATCCTATCTTCCCTATAAATTCTAACATTACAATCCCCTCCTATTAATTTTTCTATATATCCTTATACTATATCACAATTTACAACTCGATTTCAACTATTTTTTCAAATATTTCCTGAGAAAAGTAAAACAGACCCTCAAACTTTGCGGGCCTGTTTATGTTCTAAATTGGCTGATAAGTCGAACTACTTGTTCTTCTTTTCTTTATCAGTATTAAGCTCGTCACCGAATTCTGTGCGGTCAGCCGGCTTCTTTTCTGGCTTTTTGTCCATTGCGCGAACCTCCTTTCGATGTCAGACAGGGCGGATGCCCTTCCTGGTTATGGGTTTATTATGGCATCAAAAAGGAGTTTTATGCATAAATTTGAAAATTTAGTGAATTCGCCAGTTGTTGTGTTCGTAGATAGCGTTGAACTCGTCCGCGAGAAGCCCGTAAACGTGAACGTCGTTGGGCTTGCCGCGCGAAAATATCCTGCCCCGCAGGGTTCCTTCAAGTGTAAACCCGAACTTCTCGTGAAACGCGCGCGACATTGGGTTGAAGCTGTAGACATGCGCCTCGGCTTTGCGGTAACCCTTTTCATTGAAATAGTAATCAAGCAGGAGTTTAAGAGCATCCTTGCCAAGTCCCCTGCCCTGAAATTCTTCAATAATATAGATACCATAGATGAAGTACATCTCCGGGCGTTTGGTATACCATACGCTCAGCTCGCCCGCGTAGGCTCCGTCGCTGCTTTCGACCGCAAGCAGACACTTTTCTTCCTTGTGCCAGTTTGTAATCATCTCGCCGAAATCGGCTCTGATTCTTTCCGGCGTTTGGGGAATTCTTATCGCGTCGTGAAGCCACTCGAGCTTGCTGTCACGCTCGTTTCGCGCCTGTACCATCCGCTCGATGTCGTCCTGCTCGAATGCGCGCACGCGCACGCGCTCCGTCTGCCAGTAGTTGTGCGGCATAGTATTAATTCATTCCCAGCTTGGCCTTGAGCGCTGCCAGCTCGTTGTCCACGCCGGCGCTCGAGATTCCCGATTTGTACTTTTCCTCGAGAGCCTTCGCTTCGTCAATAGGGGCCTGGTTTAACTCGGCCATGGCGTTCGCGGCGTCCAGCTTCTGATTTACCTTCGCTTCCATGCGGTCGAAGGCGGCCGCGCCGCTCCTGCCGGCATTAGGCATAGCGAACTTGTTGACGCGATCCTGAGTTTTTGCCACAGACGCCTTGGCCTTTATCATGTTCTTGCGCGCAGTCAGTTCGTTGATGTCTTTGACAAGCTTGTCGTGCATCTGACGCATCTTTTCGGCGTTGCCGCGCGCGATTTCATAGGCGGTGTTAAGGCCGGCTCCGGCCGATTCAAGCTCCTGCTTCTTGTTGAGAAACACGCGCGCGTCACCCTCGTTCTGCGCGTGAAGAGCCTTTTCCGCCAAGCCCAGGAATTTTTGAACTTCAGCCTGGTTTTCGTCCAGCAGGCGCTTGCAGCGGGTTTCCTCCGCCATTACCAACGCTGTCTCCTTCTTAACTTCGGCCAGATCTTTCGCCATATTTACCAGGTATTGATCCACCATCTTGGCCGGATCCTCAACCTTGTCGAGAAGCGAGTTGATGTTTGCCGCCATTATATCCTTGAATCTTACAAGTATTCCCATGATTTATCCTCCTGCCTAATCTTTGTATTTGTCCTTCAAATCTTGCAACTGGGAGTCATCGCCGTCGAATTTTTGAAGCGGCGTGGAAAGTATGGCCTGAGCCTGCTCAGCCTCCAGGTTTTTCTGAGCCTTTGACCGGCTCCACCACATGAACGCCAGAGCCGCCGCCGCCACCGCGACCAGCCCGCCGGCGATAAACGGCCACGGCGAGGTCGTTACGCTCATAATACGGATCGAGGCGTCGTTAAAAGCGCGCGAGAAGAATTCTTCTTCGTCTATGTCGTAGAAATAATACCTGTCGATGTAGTCGAGCAGTATGTCGCGCGCCTCGGCGTCGATCACCGTGCTGGCCTGCACCCCGGTGACGACCCGCGTCCTAAAATCGCCGGACATAGGCGGATATTCATGGAATAGCAGCAGCAAGTGCGCCTCACTGTCGAATATTTCGTCGTAGAGCTGCGTGGCATAAGCGTCCATCTGGGCTGCGGTCGGTGTATTAGTGCCGCCTACGGTATCGGTGATATACACATGCGGATGTACGCCGGTACGATTGAAGAAGTTGCGCATACCTGTTTCCAGAACTGTGCTGCTGCGTATCCAGCCAAGCCTGTCTGTATAATAGGAAGTTTCTATCGCCGACCCCGGCGGCAGAGGAGTCCGCTCAATGGTAGACGGCGTGATATTCGACCCGCCGACGCCGTTTGCCAGTGACGCGACAATGATGGTTATAAGCACAAGAATCAGCACAAGTACGACAATAGTACCGCAGCCGCAGCCGCCTTGCCCTCCCGGGCCGCCTCCGCCCGGCCCGCCGTGGTGATGGTGTATGTGCCGCACGCGCGGGCCGCGGCCAAGCATCCAGCCAAGCCCCATTCCGCCCCAAAATCCTCCGCGCGGCCTGCCCCATCCGCCCATACCGCTTGGCGGACGCGGCGGCGGAGCAGACGGCCTGCCACCCCCGAGAGGCCTTCCGCCCCCAATCGGACTTGAGCCCCTTCCGCCTCTTCCGGCACCAAACGATCCGCGACCGCTCATTCCGCGCGAACCGCCGCCGCCTAAACCGCGTCCTCCTCCAAAGCCTCCGCCACGGCCTCCTCTTGCCATACAATCATCTCCGTTCCAGTTCTACAGTAACATGACCTCTAAACAGTAACAAAGGAGGGGTGCGGGAAATCGGTAGATTTCCCGCTGTTTACCCCAACGCATTTACTGATTGAGAGGCATATTACGATAGTCTTACTTGATCGATCTGCATAAAAAAACCCACTTGGGACTAGCATCCAGCAGGTTCAAAACGAGCGCGAGAAGGGATTCGAACCCTCGACCCTCGCCTTGGCAAGGCGATGCTCTACCACTGAGCCACTCGCGCAATTTTCACTTACCGAAGTATAATAGCACAGTCATACGTACATGTCAAGCAGAAAATTATTTTTCTGCGGGAATCTGTTTTTGTTACGTTCCCCTCTGTCATCGGCGAGACTAGTACCTCTAAGTTCTTTCGCAATTTTGAAAGAGGCAGCCTCTATCTCTATTTGATAGCCTTATCCGCCAACAAGTTTTCCCCGGAAAATACTTTACAAGACGTCCACTTCATATTAGGCGCAGACCAAAATTCATCATCAGGAGGCAGTCCTAAAGGTAAAAACACACACGCACATAAATATAAACTCCCTATGTTAATATAATATTCAGCTAAATCGGGCTGGAAGCCATAAACGCCCGGCCTAAGCCATCCGCCGGCATCAAATGTATTAGTGGAGTCCAAACTGCGCTTGATAACCGAAGTCAATGCGCATCTCACTTGGGCCGGGGGTAGTTCTTTATCTAAAAAATGTTGCAAAGCCGCCTGAGATAATAGCTGAAACGCGCCAAAACGATAGGTGATGGATCGTCCCACAATTGGATAAGTCCCTTCCGGTGAAATCATCCTTTCTAAAATTGAAGCATACCGTTGAGAGCGTTTCAAAACAATCTCTTTAATTTCATCGTAATTACCTGGAAAATAGTTTAATATATCTAACAGCATCGGGTGAATTACAAAGCTATTGTAATAATCAAAATGAAATTCCGGGCCGTCTCCGTAAACGCCGTCGCCTTTATACCAGCTTAATATTTTCTCTGTATAGTCGTCTATCTTATTTTTGTCATAATCTTCATTTAAAAGGCTTAATCCTGTTTCCACCATTGCCCCAAATAATAGCCAATTGTTATTCCATGGCAGTATTTCGCGTGTTATTTTTAAAGCGGCGATTACATTGTTTTTTATGGTTGTATCCATATTACTAATCAAGCTGTTTGGCGCGCGTATAAATGCGTGGCAAAGAAAAGCGGCGTCAACTAATGGCTGCCTGGATCTGCCCCCCCCCCCCAAGTCATATAGTCAGGAGAGTCCGTGGAAGTGGCGGCGTCAATTGAATTAAGCATTAGCTCAAGGTAATATTTGCGAAGTTTTTCTTCTTCTCCCGTCAGGCAGCTCAATTCAAGCCAAGGCGCCATACCGCAGGCTAATCTTCCTAATGCCTCCAATGGCGCATATTCAGCCAAGCCCGCATTAAAATGTAAAGGCATACTGCTTTTGAGTTTGTGCTTTGACAAAGCGTTTAAAACAGGATGCCCTATTTTAAGCATTGCTTCTAACCAATATTTACGTTGATGTTGTGGAGACATTTCCAATGCATATTGAGTTTTTACTTTTCTTAAAAAGTGTAACCATTTTGCCTGCATATATTTACCAACTTTCATATGCCAAAAATAAAGAATATATCTGGTAAAGCAACTAAAACGCAAATAACAATAAATCTGAGCTAAGCCTTTCTACCACCTAAGATGACCGTCGTTGTCGCCGTACCTCTTTTTGAGCTTGTAGAAGTTTTTCTCGCGCTGTTCGTTGATATGCCTCACCAGCATGGAGATTGCGGTTATTATTACGACAAGCAGAGCCCAAATGGGAACCGCCGCCAAAGAAAATATGAAACCGACGAACTCGTCGCGGTGGAAGCGCATGTCGGAGGCGAAGTCTCTGGCATAGACGCTGGACGTGGCTATGATCCTGTCGGAAAAGATGAAGTCGCCGTCAAGCGTATATACGATCTTGCCGAGCACCTGGCCCTCGTAGATAGGCGCGGCCAGCGGGGCGTGATAGAGTGTGTCCCCAATCAGCGATGTCACGGTGTCGCTGTCGCTCACGTACAAAAGTGAGTGGTCTAGCTCGATTCTGTAGCGGATTCGCGACAATTCCGCCTCGCTCAAGTACTCGACGTGGCCTGAGTTCGTGCGGAACTCCAGAATATCGGGGTCTCCGAAGCGTACGCCCTCGACCCTCGTTTGGCCGACTATCACGTTGGCTGTCTGAACCGTTCGGAATTCGTAGTTGTTGAAACCGTATTCAAACAAGGTTATCGTATCTCTGAAACGACTGAGCATTCCGCTGTTGAACACTACCGAAATCATGGTAAAGCCGTCGCGCTCGGCGGACGCCGCCAGACAGTGCCCCGCCTGGTCGTGGAAGCCCGTCCTCATTCCCGTGGCGTATGGATAAAAATATTCGTTGTCCTCACGCAACAGCAGATTGGTCGTAGATACGTTGTAGGCGCGGGTCACCCATGTTGTGAGACGGTTTTGGCCCGCACCGTTGCCAACGAAGTGGCTCTCGCGCATTATCTCATTGAGCAGAGGAATTTCAAGAGCCGCGCGCGCTATAAGCGTAAGATCGCGCGGCGTTGTGAAGTGATGAGGATGGTGGAATCCGTGCGGATTTACAAAGTTGGAGTTAAGAGCCCCAAGCTCCTGCGCCCGCTGGTTCATAAGTCTGGCGAATATTTCCTCGGCTTCGTGCCACGGCAAGACGCTGCGGCCGGAATAGCGCTCGGCGACATTCTGCGCGAGAACCATCGCAATCTCGTTGCCTGACGGAATCATCATAAGCCGTATCAAGTTCTCACCAAGGATAGCCTCGTGCATACCCGCCCCCGCACGGCTGCTGAGCGGCGGCGTATGAGCTATTTCCGGCCCGACAAATATGATCTGGTTGGGGTTTATATATTCCAGGGCGATCATTGCCGTCAAAATCTTGGTCATACTGGCGGGGTACATAATCTGGTCGGCGTTTTTCTCGAACAATATCCGCCCGGTCGTCGCCTCCATAAGAACCGCGCCTTCGGCGTTTATATCCCAAGCGTCGAGCGCGGCGGCCTCTCCGGCAGACGCTATGCTGACCACCAGCGCGACAAACAACGCGGCTATCACTTTAGACCCAAATCTTGCGAGCATATGTGTCCTCCATCTATAGTGAGTTAACATCAATTCACTAGGGCGTGTCGACATGAGTTTTTCTGGAATGATTATCAGGCGGTTTTTCGCCAATCGAGGAAGTGGCGACGCCGCGTACCCGCAGAGGTACGCAAGGAGCCAGTGACGAAGAGTGGAGGA
>WRAW01000089.1 GCA_009780015.1 Defluviitaleaceae bacterium
CTGAACGTATTTCGCAGATCATGTCTCTGCTTAATAATCGTCCCAGAAAATCGCTTGGTTTTAAAACTCCTGCTGAAGTGTTGCTCTTGACTTGACAATTCACCGTCCCCGCGAAGCCCGGTTTTGGCTTCGTGGGGTGGACTGAGCGTACCCATAGCGGTACGCAAGGATGCTGTGTGCCGGTGGCACACGTTTAGCACCCGAAGCGCCAGCGTAGGCGGAGCCGCTGACGACGAGTGGCGGAAAACCGGGGCCCCCACGAAGCCCGCTTCTGGCTTCGTGGGTGGAGTTCGACCTTCCAGACGGCGTTGAGCGTTATTGACCGCTGGTTCTAAACTCCGCCTCGTTTGCAAACAATCTATTCACTGTCCCTTGCGCCGTAAAAGACTTCCATTGTCATGAGCACTCCCAAGCGATAGCCGTAGATGAATCGGTCAATTCCGTCTATGGCGCTGGACTTCGATTGCGCGTCGATAAACTGCTTGAGCGTTTCTTTCAACTCACCGCCAAGCTCGGACATTAGTTTGCCTTCTGTGTTGCACAAGGTTTCCAAGGTTCGATCATATTGAGAGCGCTTTCTGAAATAGTCTATATCCGGCGATATTTTGCCACAGGCAAATTCCTCTAAAATACTGCGCATATAAAGGTTACCTCCTTGACTTTTCGGGTGGGGCGTGATAGTGTTATTTGGCGTACACATTATTCTGTGCTTTACACACACTATGATGTGTCTCATCAAGATAATACCACACACATTATACTGTGTCAACAGTTTTTCATATTTTTCAAATATTTTTTCAAGGTGATTTTATGCCGGATTTCTCAGATAGATTGAAAGAGTTACGAAAAGCAAAAGGACTCTCGCAAAGAGGTCTAGGAGAAGCTATCGGTATTAGCGAGCGCGGTATACAAAATTACGAGCTTGAGACTAATAAACCTACCTCTGACATTATTACAAAGCTCGCCGACTATTTCGATGTCAGCGCCGACTATCTGCTTGGCCGCTCCGACAATCCACAACAATACTAAAGCCCTTCCTTATCAGCGAATTTCTCTAAAATACTGTACATATGAAAGCTATCTCCTTGACCTTTTTAAAGATAATGTGCTAAAGTAAATGTCGAGACAATTTTTCAAAATACGACAACATTAAAAGTTGTCTTGTGAGATTATATTACCACAACATTTAATGTTGTGTCAATACTTTTTTGAGGTTTTTATGATTACCTTTTCAGATAGGCTAAAAGCTCTTAGAATAGCTAAAGGCGATACGCAAGTAAACATGGCGAAACTGTTGGGGTGTACAGAACAACACTATCAACGGTTTGAATACGGAAAAGTTACGCCAAATGCTATTGTAATAGGCAAGCTCGCTGACTATTTTGAAGTTAGTACAGATTACTTGCTCGGACGGTCGGACAACCCCAAACTCAAATAACTTTCCGGCCTTGATTGTATATTGTTGAAAAGGTATTGTTATCACCTCGATTAACGATCAAAATGTTCGTTATCGATTTCATTATGTACGATCACTTTGATCGTGTCAATGTTTTTACAGAATTTTAATAATTTTTAGAGGTTATTTGATATGACGACCTTTCCTGATAGGTTAAAAGAATTACGCAGAGAAAAAAACATTACTCAAAAAGCGATGGCCGAGTATCTTGGCATAGTAGAACGAGCTTACCAAATGTATGAGTACGGTAAACGTGAGCCAAACCATGAAACAACAATTAAGTTGGCTGATTTTTTTGAGGTTAGCACCGACTACTTGCTCGGACGGTCGGACAATCCTAAGTTTCAATAGAACTCATAGAAATTTTTCAGGAGATTACACATGCCTTGTTTTCCCGATAGGTTAAAAAAATTACGCAATTCAAGAGGCGTTACCCAAAAGGCTATGGCCGAGTATCTTGGAATTACGGAGCAAGCATATGCTAAATATGAATATGCCATGAGAGAACCTAATCACGAAACAACAATAAAGTTGGCCGATTTTTTTGAGGTCAGCACCGATTACTTGTTCGGACGGTCGGATAATCCCGAGTTCAGGTAAATAATAGATTTAATTTACTTCGATAAGAGGTATTTTATGTTTTCCAAAATATATTTGCAGAGCGAATTAAATCATTACGAAAAACAACCGGAGTTACTCAAGGTGTTATAGCTGAACACCTCGGAGTCACGAGAACACAAATAAGCGATATTGAAAACGCTAAAACTACGACTTCTCTCGAGCGTGTTTACGCACTTGCCGACTACTTCGACGTATCAATCGATTATCTTGCCGGGAGGTCGGACAACCCCGAACGTAAATGACTTGCTCTGCTTGATTCTGTCGGATTCGCATATAAAAACCGCCTCTCAAACTTTTATTGCACCAAGGGCGAAATGTGTGATACTATTGGGAGAAGCTTTCATAATAGTTTTAATAACGTAAATATCTGTCGTGTTTATAAATATAGTATACACGATAATGTTTGTCGTGCCAACTCTTTTTGAAAATTTTCTCGAAGTTTTTTAGGAGATTAATTATGCCCTGTTTTCCTGATAGAGTAAAGGAATTACGTAAAGTCAGAGGTATGACGCAAAAACAAATGGCGGGAGCCCTCGGGATAACTGAAAGAAGCTATCAGCGATATGAAGCTGAAAACAATCCAAACCATGAAACACTGTTGAAAATCGCTGATTATTTTGACGTGTCCATTGACTACCTTGTCGGGCGGTCAGACAACCCCGAACGCAGGTGACTTGTCGACCATTGATGGTAGATGCCTTGTTCTACATAATATTCCACAGGAAAATCTTCGCTGAAAGACGCGGGGATTATTTTTGACTTTTCGTGCAGCGGGAAGCCCTGGCCGTGTTTGTCGAACAGCAGTATGTATTCCTTGGCCGCGTGGTATGTCAGAGCCGCGTTGGAGTTCAATTCGGTCAGGAGGTGATATTTTTGCATATTGCGACCCTTGACGTCGAAGATCAACTGCGTTACCGCTCCCAAGTCCCGTGGGTCTATCCTTTTGAACAGGCGTCGTTCCAGCAATCCCCGCGAGAGGCTGCTCAGCACTTCATCCTCGGAAGTCTGGAGCAACTTGAGGAACGCGAACAGGTCGATATCGGAAATCGAGATGTAGTCTTCCAGAAGATGCGGCACAGGTTCCGCGCCGTGTTGCAGTATTCTTCTTAGGCTATCGTTGGGGAAGAGTTTATCGGTGGCGTCGGGGGGCAGTTCTCTTATTCTATCCAGCAGCAGTTTGAGCATCGTTTGAGCGATAATGCTCGTCTTGTGGAGGTATATATTCCGAAACATATAAATTCTTGCCATTACGAAGTCTTCCGCAACGCTCAGCCCTTTGCCTAGATCGAGGCCGACTTCGACCTGGTCGCCCCTGACGCCCACAGTAAGGACGTTGAACAGCCATTCCACATCGAACTTGCCGTAACCTGCCCCCGTCATATATGAGTCTCGGAGCAGGTAGTCGATCTTGTCGATATCAAGCTGACCCGTGATAATTTTGGCCGATGGCATGGACTCGTCCGATTCGCTTAATATGCCGCAAACTTTTTGCGGGAAGCTTGCGTCGAATCCGGCCAGCAGGCTGTTGACTTCACTTTCGCCGGAAATAATGGCTTTCGTCCAGTTCTCGTGCCGGCTGTTCTTTAGAATTGTCTCGAAAGTATGGGACAGAGGGCCGTGGCCTATGTCATGCAAGAGCGCGGCAATGATCGTAACGGCCTTGTCCTTCCTGATCCGCGCAAAAAAGTCGGAAAGCAACTGTCTGTGCGCCGATTCCTTATACAGTGTCAGCACCTTATCTTCCAGCGAGACTATCTTTTCGAGGAACCTCTTGGCCAGGAAGGCTACGCCCAGCGAGTGCTCAAAGCGCGTGTGCGTCGCGCTGGGATAGGCAAAGTACGCGAAGCCAAGCTGCCGTATCGAGCGCAGGCGCTGGAATTCCCGCGTATCTATCAGCTTGATTACCAACTCGTTTGCGGCTTCGTCGCCGGTGTCCAGGTCGATTACGTTGTGTATCGGGTCGCGGAATATCTTCATTGGCCTGCCGCTCCGCTCTTCGCGCCTATCTTGTTAAGCCGCGCGTAGTGGAACAGGTACTGGTTGGCGAAACCGGCGTTCTCGCCCCACTGTTCGCGCGCGAAGTCCTGTAGCTTCGCCAGGGGTATCTCGCGCCCCTCGAAGTAGAGCTCCTGCACGACCCGCCGTATCCATACGTCTATCGGGAATATCTCGCGGCGTCGGCACGACAGCAGTAGCACGCAGTCCGCAACCTTCGCCCCAACGCCGTTGATGCTCATCAGAGCCTGCTTGACTTCGGCCGTTGGCAGCGCGGCGAAGCCGTCCAAATCAATCTGACCGCCGTGTACCTTCCGTACGGCGTCCAGTATGTATTTTGCGCGAAACCCGGCCCGGCACGCCGTCATGTCTTCAAGGGTGGCGGCCGCAAGCTGTGTGCGGGTGGGGAATGAGCGTTCGTCTCCTATTTCGTCCCCGAATTTGTGACTTATGTTGCGCACAACCTGCATTATCATCGGAATACGGTTGTTCGCCGATATTATGAACGAAATCAGGCATTCCCAAACGTCCTGGTTCATCAGCCGTATGCCGGGAGCGAACTTCACCGCTTCGGCCATTATGGGGTCGTTTGCGCTCAAGGCCGCCTTGACGGCGGCGTAGTCCCGGTCAAGATCGAAGTAACCGCGCCAGACCCGCTCGAACTCGTCCAGTCCGCAAGGCCAAAAATACGTCGCGCCACCGGACTGTTCGATATACAGCACCTTGCCGTATGCGACCACACTATAGCTGGCTTCACCAAGCCTCTTAAAACGGAAGCACTGCCCCGACTCCAGCGTCTGCTCTATGTCAAAGTCATCGAAATCGGTCAGTATGACCCTGCCGTCTTGTTCATAATAGTTCATATCGTTCACCCTTCTATTGTAAAGACTCAATACCGGTCAGACCGAAGAGCAGCGCCCACAACTCGTCGCGTCCGGCCTTCGTGTGGCTGGAAAACGGGATAAGCGCCTCACCCTCAGCCATTCCCAGGCGCTTGCGGATAAGGCCGCAATGCTTTGCCACCTGGCCGCGGCTGATCTTGTCAGCCTTGGTAGCCACGACCACCATCCTGTAGTTGTAGTGCCGCAGCCACTCGAACATCTGCACGTCGTTCGCGCCGGGCTCGTGGCGGATATCGACAAGCATTACAATTGCCTTTAGCTGGACTCGGTTCCGCAAATATCCCTCAATCATGCCGCCCCAACTTGCCGATACGTCACGCGACACCTTGGCGTAGCCGTATCCCGGCAGATCGACAAACACAAGCTTATCCTCGACGCTGTAGAAGTTGATTGTACGCGTCTTGCCGGGGGTCTGGCTTGTCCGCGCCAAGGAGCGGCGCCCAAGCATCACGTTTATCAGCGAGGATTTTCCGACGTTGGACTTGCCGACAAACGCCGCCTCGGCAAGCCCCGCGTCGGGATACTGCGCCTGTTTTACGGCGACGTGGGTTAGTTCAGCCTTTTTAATAATCATAAGCTTCTCCGATTCTGTACTTTGTAACATGCAAACATCTTTTCATCAGCGAATAGAGAACACGGTTGACCCTGCGCGGCGCACCCGCAAGACGGAAGTTCAAGTACCCTTCGATGCAGAGATGCTTATGCTGCCGGAAGTACTCTTCAATATCCCGCGCTATCAGCGGCCGCTCGGCCGAAAACACCAGATCACGTACAATTTCATACAGCTTTGGCGAGCTTGCAAGCACTGTGTTATTACCAAGTATAATGTCCTCGAACAACTCGGCAATTCCATGCGCATCCAGGCCCTCGCGCCTGATCGTAAAGAAAAACGAGCCGTCCGGTTCGCCTTCCCGTACGACAAACTCACGGACATCTCCGTAATACAGGTCTACAAGCTGCTGCTTATAATCACGCGAACTTATTGTAATTTCCGCCACGCCATCCGCCTCCGCGAATCTCTAATCTCTAGTATATAGCGATACAAGTTTTGACTTACATTGTCTGATTTAATATTTCATCGGCCCATGTCGCGTACGGAAAACCACCCCAAAATATAAGAACCTGTGTTCATAGGTGGGGATGGCGGATTGGCGAGGCGATTTTTCGCCAATCTAGGAGGTCACGACGCCGCGTACCCGCAGTGGTACGCAAGGAGGAACCGACGACGAGTGGCGGAAAATCGACCGACAAGACGGCATTCCCATCCTATGAACACAGGTTCTAAGCATTTTGGGGTGGTTGTTCATCTTATAAACGCCGGAACAACTAAGCAATGCTTCTTTTCGGTAAAAGACACTTCTTAATGAATATCGCAAAACAGGTAAACGCTACAAGCCCGCCGAGCGGATAGGCAATTTGGGGGGCAAGGTTAAAGCCCTGGCCAAGCGGCGCTACGAACAGGTACGCATTTACAAGGAATGTCATGAAAATCGCGGGCAGGGTGCATATCCAGTGGAACTGTTTTCTGTTGGCAAGATACACCGCTCCTGCCCAGAGCGTGATCGAGGCCAGCGTCTGGTTTATCCACGCCGAGTACATCCATAGCACGGTGAAGTCGATGAAGAAGAGCGCGATAACAACGGCAAACAATGGGAGGGCTAATTTGAAGCGGTTGATAATCGGGGCCTGGTCAAGATTAAGCATGTCGGCGAGCGTAAGCCGCGAAACGCGCAGCGCCGTATCGCCCGAGGATATCGGGAATATTCCGACGCATAGGATTGCGATAATTCCTCCTACGGCCCCAAAGTATCCAAACCCAATCGCGCTAACGACGACCGGGGGGGCTCCGGCTGCCGCAAGGCCTATAAGACCTTCCGGGAAGAATGTCATAGCGACCGCAGCCCAGATAAGAGCCATAAAGCCCTCGAATACCATCGCGCCGTAGAATACCCGGCGGCCTTCCCTCTCATTGCGGATACAGCGCGCCATAAGCGGCGACTGTGTTGAGTGGAATCCGGAGATAGCGCCGCAGGCAATGGTTATGAACATAAACGGGAAAAGAATTCTTCCCGCGGGGTGAGGGTTGGAGAACGAGAACTCAGGGACTCTGAAAATATCGCCTGATGTAAACAGAGCGACTGCCAGCCCAACACCCAAAAGGATCATTCCCGCGCCAAATATCGGGTAAACTTTCGCAATAAGCTTGTTTATCGGGATGATTGTCGCTATTACAAAGTAGCCTATTATTATAATCATCCAAAATTCTCTCGGGAACGGGGTAATGGTAACAAGTATGTCGGACGGAGTAACCGTAAATATCGCGCCGAGCATTATCAGCAGACCCAAGGAGAGTATGCGGCTTAGTATCTTTATGTGCGGACCAAGATACCTGCCTATGATCTCGGCTATTGTCGCACCGTCCTGTCGCATCGAAAGCATTCCCGACGTATAGTCGTGTACGGCCCCGGCAAAGACGCAGCCCAGAACGATCCAGAAGAAAGCGGCCGGACCCCACAGCGCGCCCTGAATAGCGCCGAAGATAGGGCCTGTTCCTGCGATACTTATGAACTGGATCATCATAGCCTTTTTCTCAGAAATCGGAACATAGTCGACGCCGTCCGCCTTTGCGTATACCGGAGTTACCGCGTCTACATTGACGACAAACACTTTTTCAACTACTTTTGCGTAAACATAGTATCCAAATACAAGTATTGCCGCCGCTACAAAGAAACTTATCATAACGCATCTCCCCCTTATCGTATATTTGTAAGAAAATTATACCATAATTATGGGAGTATGGCAATACAAATTTGTTAAATATATCAAATAGAATTTAATACTTCCTCGATGGCTGTCCGGTCGAAGTGGTAATCCTTGTTGCAGAAGTGGCAGTGGAGCGTGGCCTGACCTTCCTGTTCGAGTATTTGGGTAAGTTCCTTACGGCCGACGCTTACCAGCGCGCGGATTACTCTATCGTAGCCGCAGTTGCATGTGTAGCTCATGGCGCGGCGCTCTATTTCTACTGCGTCCATTTCTCCCAGCAGCATCTCCATGATGTCCTCGGGACGCCTCCCCTCTTCCATCAGGGTGGTCAGCGGCGGGAGCTCCGACAATTTGGACTCCAGCTTCTCCGCAGCCTCGTCGGGACAGCCGGGCATCAGTTGCAGCACAAACCCCCCCGCCTGCTTTATGGAATGATCGCGCTCAACCAATACCCCAAGAGCCACCGCCGTGGGCGTTTGCTCGGAATTGGCGAAGTAGTGCGTCAGGTCTTCGGCTATTTCGCCGCTTACAAGCTCTGTCTGCCCGGACACCGGCGTTTTCAGCCCAATGTCCTTGATTACGCTTAGTGTTCCATGCCCAAGCGCCCCGGCTACATCGAGCTTGCCCTGCTCATTCAGTTCCAGTTCAACATCGCTGTTATAGGCATATCCCTTTACCCCGGCGTCCTTACCCGCGGATACGACCAAGCCGCCAACGGGCCCGTCTCCCTTGATAATGAGAGTGACCAAGTCTTCATCGTTTTTCTGCATGAACCCAAGTATTGCCCCGGCCGTAAGCAGCCGGCCGAGCGCCGCCGACACCACGGGCGCGGTATTGTGTATCCTCGCGGCTTCCCCCACGGTGTCCGTGGCTCTCGCGAAGAACGCTCGCAGCATTGAACCCGCGGCGCTTACGTGTAATATGTAATCCCCTGTCATAGTACTCCTTATTATTTACGAAGTTTCAAAGAAATGCCTCTGTTTTCAGCCATTTCCTCAAACAGGCGGACAGCCGCGGCGGCTTTTATTTTTTGAGGCGATTGCGGCTCAGTTTTATCGGCAAGCTGATCCATGACGGTCTTTACATCCTTCAAGTCCAGAAGATTGACCGCCACACAGAACAAGCTCTTTCTCCGTCCGTCGTTATAGTTTTTCAACAATTCCTCAAGAAGCACTACCTTTTCGTCAAGCTCCGCCTCGTAGGCTTCCAGCCCAATGCTTCGCGCCCTGTCAAAATCGTGGAACTGATTTTTGTGAGTTATGAACGAGTCGGTCAGATCGGCGCCGTCATACTTCTTGCAAGGGTACTCATCGCACAAGTAACAATACTCAAGGCCCTTCCTTTGACAACACGACAATACGCCGCACGGCGGATGCGCTTCCGAAAAGCCTTCGCCGGCGCAGCCGGGGCATCTGGACGTACCGTCGGTATGGTAACGCGGACACAGCCCGCAATTCAGCCCGCACGCCGAAAACAGAGGGTTTCTTCGTGTTTGATATTCCATTGAGATCTCCTTGTCCGCGTTTCGTTGCCTAAAACCACTTAGGCTGTACCAATTTTTAATTTGTGAAAGTTTTAGACAACATGAAAGCACGAATTTGTCCGCGTTTCGTTGCCTAAAACCACTTAGGCTGTAC
>WRAW01000090.1 GCA_009780015.1 Defluviitaleaceae bacterium
ATATCGAAGAGGCGCGTCTTTGCACTTATGAACGCTCCGACATGTTCTACTCACACAGGCTGTCGGGCGCGGAGCGCGGTACGATGGCCGCGTTTATCGAGATAAAGGCGGGGCGCGGTACATGCTGATAACACAGGTTGAACCTGAAAGCATCGCAGAAGAGCTTGGCATCGAGCATGGCGACACGCTGGCGGGCATTAACGGCAGCGCTCCGCGTGACGTATTCGACTATCGCTACATGATGGACGACGAGTACGTAGAGCTTTGCATCATAAAACCAGACGGCCAGGAGTATATTTACGAAGTTGAGAAATACGCCGACGAAGACATCGGCCTGGGCTTTGAATCGGCTCTTATGGACAAGGCGTCGCACTGCAGCAACAAGTGCATATTCTGCTTTATAGACCAACTGCCGCCGGGAATGCGCCGCAGCCTGTACTTCAAGGACGACGACATGCGTCTTTCCTTCCTGCAGGGCAACTACGTCACGCTGACAAACATCGGCGACGAAGAATTCGAGCGGCTCGTATCCTACCACCTTTCGCCAATTAACATATCCGTACACG
This sequence comes from Defluviitaleaceae bacterium, assembly GCA_009780015.1. Lineage (GTDB taxonomy): Bacteria > Bacillota > Clostridia > Lachnospirales > WRAA01 > WRAA01. Next base: position 567 of record WRAW01000090.1, read on the forward strand.
CGTTTGATCCCGAGCTGCGCTCCCACATCATGAACAACCCGCGCGCGTCGCGGATATCACATTACCTTAACCGGCTGCGCGACGCGCGCATCCAGATGAACTTTCAGATAGTGCTGATGAAGGGCGTCAACGACGGCAGACACCTTGATGATACAATTCGCGCGCTTGGGGGCTATATCCCATTTGCGCACAGCCTGTCGGTCGTTCCCGTAGGGCTGACCAGGCACAGGGACGGGCTGACCATCCTGCATCCATTCACGAAGGAGGACGCCGCGCAAATCTTAGACCGGATCGAAGGCTGGAACTCCCTATTTGCAAAAGAACACGGCACGGCATTCGTGTACGCCGCAGATGAGTTTTACCTCAAGGCGGAGCGCGCTCTTCCAAGCTTTGATTACTATGAGGACTTTCCTCAGATTGAGAACGGCGTGGGGATGCTGGCGTCCCTGCGTGAAGAGTTCATGGAGGCCGTAGCCTCGCGCCCAAGCAGTGCCTTTGAGCGTAGAAGGTTAAGCATTGTGACAGGCAGGGCGGCAGTCGATCTGATTTCCGGCTTAGCAGACTCGGCCGCTGATAAATTTGGGCTTGACATTAACGTCATTTGCATTGATAATGAATTGTTTGGTGATGAGATCACCGTGTCGGGTCTGTTGACCGGCGGCGACATACGGCGTCGCCTATTGCAGATTCCTCTGGAAGAATTGGGCGAGTATATTCTGCTTCCCTCAAACATGTTCCGAAGCGAGACCGACACGTTTCTGGATGATACTACCGCCTCGCAGCTTGCAGAATCGCTGGGGATTCCGGTCAAAATCGCGGAAATTCACGGTGAATCGTTTGTGAAAGCGCTTATAACATAAATATTGAAAGGAAACACACCATGCCAAAGCCTGTGGTCGCAATAGTCGGCCGGCCTAATGTAGGCAAGTCGACTCTGTTTAATAGATTGGCCGGTGAACGGATATCGATTGTGGAAGACACGCCCGGTGTAACGCGCGACCGCATTTATGCCGACGCGTCATGGCTAAGCCATGATTTTACGCTGATAGACACCGGCGGCCTCGAGCCGGATTCGGACGAAGTACTGTTCCGCCAGATGTTTCGCCAGGCGGAGCTGGCTATGGAAACGGCCGATGTCATACTCTTTGTGGTTGACATAAAAACCGGCGTAACAGACGCCGACCTCGAGATTTCAAACGTTTTGCGCAAACATCGCAAGCCTGTGTTGCTGATCGTGAACAAGGTAGATGTCATGACAAAGGAGAACCTCGATGTCTACGAGTTTTACTCGCTGGGTCTTGGTGAACCGATTTCCGTTTCGGCGGGACAGATGCTTGGCCTTGGTGACATGCTGGATGAAGTGGTCGCGCGTTTTCCCGCCGGCAGCGGCGGAGAGGACGATGAGGACTGCATCAAGGTTGCGGTGGTCGGCAAGCCCAACGCCGGCAAGTCATCCCTGATAAACCGCATACTTGGCGAGGAACGTGTAATCGTAAGCGAAGTGCCCGGTACGACCCGCGACGCAATTGACACATATATCGAGCGCGAAGGACAGCGATACATGTTTATAGACACGGCTGGGATCCGCCGTAAGAGCAAGATCCGCGAAAACATCGAGCGCTACAGCATTGTGCGCGCCGTTTCCGCAATTGAGCGGGCCGATGTCTGTATACTGCTGATAGACGCACAGGAAAGCATCAGCGATCAGGATACAAAGATCGCGGGCATTGCCCACGAGCGCGGCAAGGCCGCAATCGTAGCCGTAAACAAGTGGGATGCCGTAGAGAAAGATTCCCACACAATGAAGAAATTCCAGATCGACCTGGAGACCGAGCTGGCGTACATGTCTTACGCTCCAAAGATGTTCATATCCGCCCTGACCGGCCAGCGGGTACACAAGCTGTACGACATGATAAAGGCGGTGTCGGAAAACTCGGCTCTGCGCATTGCCACAGGCGTGCTGAACGAAGTTCTGGCCGAGGCCACGGCCATAACCCAGCCGCCCTCCGACCGCGGCAGGGCCCTGCGCATATACTACGCTACCCAGGTTTCGGTAAAGCCGCCTACATTCATTTTGTTTGTTAACGACTCAAAGCTTATGCATTATTCTTACAAGCGCTACATCGAAAACCAGATCCGCGCCGCTTTCGGCTTCTCGGGAACTCCTATACATTTCATAATAAGAAATAAAGAGTAGGGTGAGGTTAAAGCTCATGGAATTTGTTCTGGAATCGGGAATGTTCCGAATATTGGCGGTGGTTATCGGATACTTCCTTGGGAATATTCAGACGTCTTACCTGTTTGGCAAGCTTTTCAAAAATACGGACATACGCAAGCATGGTTCGGGCAACCCCGGCACGGCCAACACAATTCGCACCTTCGGATTAAGTGTGGGAGCTATTGTGTTTATTGTGGACGTACTCAAGGCAGTTACCGCGTTCCTGCTGTGCATGTATCTTTTTGGCGGCAGCTTCTTCGACGGTTACAACGGGCTTTTGCCGGGAATGTACGCCGGTGTGGGCGTGGTGCTTGGTCATAACTTCCCGTTCTTCATGAGGTTCAGAGGTGGGAAAGGTATCGCTTCTTCCATTGGCGTAATGCTTTGCACCGATTGGCGTATCGTCGTAATCCAGACAGCTCTGGGACTGTCGTGCCTGTTTACTACAAGAATGATCTCAATCGTGTCGCTTGCGCTTACTCTGGTGTTTCCTGTGCTGATGCTTGTGTTTAGGTTTGACATTGAGGCCGTGTTGATATCAGTATTCCTTACGGCCCTGGCCTGGATTATGCACAGGGGCAACATCAAGCGGATACTGACGGGGTCGGAACGCAAGCTCAGTTTCGGGAAAAGCAGGGGATAGCATGAGCGTTCGGAAAGACAAGGAAAAGCTCAAACCGGGCGAACGGAACGAGATCATGAGCGCCTTGGGGCTGTTCACGCATATCGGCCTCACAATGGTGATATGCATTATAGGTTGCATATTCATTGGCATATTCCTGGACAATCTGCTGGATACGGGCAGCCTGTTCATGTTCATTTTCATAGTGCTTGGCGTGGCGTCGGCATTTTGGTCGGCCTACAAGATAATAATAAAGTCGATGAAATAAGGAAGTGTAAAAGGTGCTAAACCTAACAAACATGGCCAAGAAACTAATCATCGCGGTTATTATAATGTACTTTGTCATAACCGCGGGCGCGTTTGTTTTCTTTCTGGGGGATATACATGAATTCCTGCGGTTTGCGCTGGGTCTGTTCCTGGGGTCGTCTTGCGCGTGCGCACGTGTTGTATCCATGGACAGTTCCGTCAGGAAGACCGTCGAGGCTGCATCCGGCGGCGCCGGCACAATGTCGTTTCTGACCCGATACTTCTTCACTGCGGCGGTTCTTGTAGCGGCCGCGGTATTCGATATATTCAATCTTCTGGCAGCAATTGTAGGTGTTATGACATTACAGGTCGCGGCGTATGCCGTACCCATTATTTCCAAGGAAGAATAGCCGTAAAGTGCTTACCTTGGTTATTTTTATCCACTAAATATTCATAAACTATTGACAGTTTTTGCGATTATCGTGTAGAATTAACTTTGTGTGAGTTACAAATATATCATATAAAAGGAGGGGTGATCGACCTATGGCAGACGAGCTCAACATCAGCTTCTACGGTTATCTTTTCGGGCTCGAGAATCTATGGTTTACCGAGACACTTCGTAATATCTGGATCATCAGCGGTTTCATGATACTTGTGGCGGTGCTGGTCCGTATCAATATGTCGAAGTGGAACCCGGATAAGCCAACCGGCGTGCAAAACGCCGTCGAAACAGTTATCGAGATTTTCCACAACTACGTAAAGTCCTTGATGGGCGACAAGTACGCCTTTTTCGGGAACTGGTTCTTTACGGTGTTCTTCTTGATACTGTTTTCCAATCTTGCCGGATTTGTGTTTTTGAGGAATCCGACTGCGGACATTACATTTACGTTCGCTTTCTCGCTTTCCACATTCGCTATAATCCACTTTTCAGGCATGATTATCGGAGGGGCTTCCTATTGGAAGGGATTTATATCCCCGCATCCCGTCATGCTGCCGCTCAACCTCATTGGAGATATTGCTCCGGCAATATCCCTCGCCTTCAGACTTTTTGGCAACGTGGTCGGCGGGTTCATCATCGTTACGCTGCTGTATAATATGGCGCCGGTTGTAATCCGCCTCTTTATCCCGGTTGTGATTCACGGCTATTTTGACCTGTTCAGCGGCGCGTTGCAAGCGTTCATTTTCCTGACGCTAAGTATGGTATTTATCAGGAGCAAGCTTCCTGATTAATGCAACATATGTGAACAACATTGAACAAATTGATTGAAGAAGGGATGCATTGAAAGCGGAAGCTTTCAATCGTTTTGACCGCATTCAGTCACTATTGTGAAAGTTGCTCGCTATAACAAACTATTTTGGGAGGAATATCACATGGGTTATGAAATAGTACTGGCTGCTTCGGCTATCGGTGCGGGTCTCGCGGTTTTGGCGGGTATGTTTACGGCTGTGGGTCAAGGTTTTGCCGCCGGAAAGGCAGTAGAAGGTATTGCCAGACAGCCTGAGGCAAGGGGCTCGCTTATGTCCACAATGCTTATCGGTTGCGCCGTCGCCGAAACATCCGGTATTTACGGCCTTGTTATCGCTCTGATTCTCCTGTTTGCCAATCCTTTCATTTAATGACAGTTCGCGCGGCTTTGTTGCCGCGCCATCCTAGATGAAAGGAGTGATATCTTTGGACACCATGTTAGGGCAGCACGTAATAGTGCTTACCGCCGGCACGGACCGTATGCTTGGTCTTGACGCCGCGTGGATTACGGGTGTTGGGTTCAATATACTCAATATAGCGCTGTTGGCGTACATTTTGTATAGGGTGCTTTACGGCCCTGTTAAGAAATTTCTTGCCGACCGCGCCGCAAGGGTGCAGTCGCAGATCGACGACGCTGAGACAATGCTCAAGGACGCCGAAGGTTTCAAGAGCGAATATTCCTCGAAGCTGAAAGATATCGACTCCGAGAAGACAAGTATTCTCGATTCGGTAAAAAAGCGCGCTCTGACCGACGAGGCCTCTATAATCAAGAAGGCCAACGAGCAGGCCGAACAACTCAAAACTCGCGCCTATGACGACATAGAGCGCGAAAAAGACAAGGCTCAGGACGAAATGAAGAAGCAGATAATTGAGCTCTCAGCACTCCTCACGATGCGCTACATTTCCGGTGCGATTGACAGCGAGCAGCAGAACAAGCTGCTGGACGACATTATCGAGGAAATGAGGGTTGCTAAGTGGCAGAGTTAGTTTCCAGCCGTTACAGCGATGCTTTCTTCGACTTAGGTCTGCAAAACGGCCAGCTTGAGCGCTTTGCGGAGGATGCCGGTCTTGTTCTCAGTATGCTTGAAGTAAACGAAAACGACGCTGACAGCAGTGGACTGAGGGACTTTCTCTTCCATCCGCAGATATCTGAAGACAGTAAGATCGGCGTCGTTGAAGCCTCGCTAAAGGGCAAGGTGTGTGACGAGATAGTCGGCCTTATCGTAATCGTTATCAAGAAGCAGCGGGAACGCGAACTTCCCGCCGTGCTTACGGCGTTTCTCAAAAAGGTCGACGAGCACAACGAACTGGCGGAAGCCCACGTGACCTCGGCGGTTCCCATTGACGAAGGACGCCTGGAGACGATCCGCGGCATCCTTAGCGAGAAATTCGGAAAGAAGATCGTGATTAAAACCAGTATCGACCAGGAGCTTGTAGGAGGCTTCAAGGTCTTGATCCAGGGTTACAGCTTCGACCGTACTATCAAGGGCTCGTTAAACGAGTTGAAAGCCAGCATCCAATAGTAAAGAGGTGGTTGAAGGATGATGTTACGACCCGAGGAGATAACCTCGGTAATCAAAGACCAGATAAAGGCATATTCCTCGAAGCTCGAAGTTTCCGAGGTCGGCAGCGTTATAAAGGTAGGAGACGGTATTGCCCACGTCTATGGCCTGGAGTCCGTAATGAGCGGTGAGCTTCTTGAGTTCGAGGGCGGTGTAATGGGCATAACCCTCAATCTCGAGGAGGACAGCATCGGCGCAGTTCTCATGGGGCCGGACAAAGGTATCCAGGAAGGCAGCCTTGTTAAGCGTACCTACAAGATATCGGAAGTTCCCGTAGGCGACGCTATGATCGGCCGCGTTGTCAACGCGCTTGGAGAGCCTATCGACGACAAGGGCCCGATTGCCGCCTCAGGCAGCCGCCCTATCGAGAGAGTAGCCCCCGGCGTTATCACACGCCAGGAAGTTAACGTTCCGCTCCAGACGGGCATCAAGGCTATTGACGCCATGATCCCTATAGGCCGCGGCCAGCGTGAGCTGATTATCGGCGACAGGCAGACGGGTAAGACGACTGTTTGTATCGACACGATAATCAACCAAAAAGGCAAGAACTGCATGTGCATCTATGTCGCTATCGGCCAGAAGGCTTCGTCGGTCGCGGCTATTGTCAGGACGCTTACCGAAAATGGCGCGATGGAGTATACTACAGTCGTCGCCGCGTCCGCCAGTGAACCCGCTCCGCTTCAATATATCGCGCCGTATTCCGCTACCGCCATCGGCGAGGAATGGATGGAAAACGGCAAGGATGTATTGCTGATATACGACGATCTCAGTAAGCATGCAGTGGCGTACCGCGCCCTCAGCCTGCTGCTCAGACGCCCTCCGGGACGCGAAGCTTACCCAGGCGACGTATTCTACCTGCATTCGCGCCTGCTTGAGCGCGCTGCTAAGATGGCGCCCGAGTTCGGCGGAGGTTCGCTTACCGCGCTTCCTATTATCGAGACGCAGGCCGGCGACATTTCCGCATATATTCCCACAAATGTTATCTCTATTACAGACGGGCAGATATTCCTCGAGACCAATATGTTCAACGCCGGTATACGCCCCGCTATCAACACGGGTCTTTCAGTTTCGCGCGTTGGCGGCGCCGCCCAGACAAAGGCAATGAAGAAGCTGGCCGGCCCTGTGCGTATCGAGCTTGCCCAGTACCGTGAGCTTGCGGCCTTCGCCCAGTTCGGTTCCGACCTTGACAAGGATACGCTTGAGCGCCTCCGCGCCGGCGAACGCCTTACCGAAGTATTCAAGCAGCGCCAGCAAAGCGGTATGGACGTCGAACACCAGACGGTTGTTCTCTTTGCCATAACCCGCAAGCACATGGCTCACTTGGAGGCAAGCAAGGTTCCCGAGTTTGAGAAGCGTATGCTAGAGTATCTTGACGAAAAACACGCCGACATTATTGAAGAGATCGCCAAAACCCGCGATATCTCCCCGGATGTTGAGGCGCGCCTGACCGCCGCCCTTGAAGCGTTTAAGAAAAGCGAAAACAGCACCTTATAGGAAGTGTCTATATGCCTACAATGAAGGCCATCAAAGGTAGGATAAAGAGCGTTAAGAGCACGCAGCAGATAACCAAGGCCATGAACCTTGTCGCTACGTCCAAGCTTTCGCGCGCGCGTGAAAAGCTCAAGAAAGAACGCCCTTATTCAGAACAAACGCGGCTCTTGCTGGCACGTATTGCGCAGGATATGGACCTTGTAACGCATCCCTATTTTGCGCCAAGCCGCGGCGAAAAGACTCTGATACTGCTGGTTACGGGCGACAGGGGTCTGTGCGGGGGCTACAATTCCAACGCCTGCCGCGCGTGTGCCGACATCATCAAAAATCAGCCGCAAACAGACTTTTTATGCGCGGGCAGTAAGGGGCGCGACTACTATTCCAGGCGCGGCAAGACTGTTGTCCGTACTTTTACCGGAATTACCGAAACTCCATTTCCGTCGGACGCTCTGGAAATCTCCGAAATGGTTCTCGAAGCCTTCGACTCAAAGGAGTATGACGCTGTGTACCTGGTGTACACCAAGTTTCACACCGTCGTAAGCTACGAGCCGACGGTCACGCGGTTGCTGCCGCTTGACGCTAAGGAACTGCCGGAGCCAAAGGGCAGCGTTACCTCCGAACAGATGAGCTTCGAGCCGGCCGATTCTACAATTGTGGATCAAGCCGTGAGGAGCTATGTCGAGGCCGTTATATTCAATGCGCTGTGCGAGTCGGCGGCGTCCCAGCTTGCATCAAAAATGGTGAGCATGGAGACGGCGACCGACAACGCTCAAAAGATGATCTCGTCGCTTACTCTTGTTTACAACCGCGCCCGCCAGGCCAAGATCACCCAGGAGCTCACGGAGATTGTAGCCGGAGCCAATGCGCTTAAGTAAAGGACTTAAGCAGAAGGAGTTGGTAAACAGTTGCAAGATACTACTGTTAACAAAGGCATGAATATAGGAAGAATCGTACAGATCATCGGCGCGGTGCTCGACGTTAAGTTTGCGGAAGGCGCTATGCCGAATTTGTACAACGCTCTGGAAATCACTATGGGGGATCAGCTTATTGTGGCCGAGGTTGCGCAGCACCTTGGCGGCGGCGTCGTAAGATGCATATCCATGGAGTCCACCGACGGCCTGACGCGCGGAATGCCGTGCGTCGACACAGGCCAGCCCATTGCCGTACCCGTTGGCCCCGCCACACTGGGCAGGATGTTCAACGTAATAGGGAAGGCAATCGACGGTAAGCCCGATCCAGAGGTCGAGGAGAAGTGGCCTATCCACCGTCCGGCTCCCACATTTGCCGAGCAAGCTTCCGCAACCGAGATGTTTGAAACCGG
>WRAW01000091.1 GCA_009780015.1 Defluviitaleaceae bacterium
AGGGCAAGTTGTTACGATCTGCGCCCTCTTTGTATCGTTTCATAATGCTTACCCCCAGAGTTTTGTTTATGATTATTATACCATTTTTACGCTATATTCTCTAGGCGTTTTGACTCATTTTCGCCGGGGTTTGTGACAGTGTGAAGAAAGTATTGCGGATTTGGAGTTTGAGGATAAGGCGCCGTGTTAAATACGGGAAAGCTGACCGGGACGTCTGCTTCCGCGGAAAATCTATCCAGCAGATCCCTCATATTGTATGTAACCCCGGCATAAACTTGATTGACCAAGTCGGCGTTTACACCTCCGCCCGGAGCAGAGCCGAATGTATCCAACGCTGCGCTGGTAAAATCGGTAATGTTAAGACCAATCGTATAGAATCCTACCGATTCAACGCCGACATAGCGTTCGTGTACCCTTTCCTTCATATAGGAAGCAGTCAGAACGGTTAGCAGGCTTATGCCCAAGCCTTGATGCTCAAGAGCGTCACCGGCGTCAAATGAGTAGACATCAGAGGCAAGCGAGGTGTATTCGCCGTTATTACTGAAAATATGACCGTCAAACCGATAGTTTGTCCACCCAAACGTTGGCTCGCCGTCGGTCATAAGTATGATGTTCGGCCTGCGTATTCCCGTGATCGTCCGGCCATCCGACGCAGTGGTTGTAAACGAGGTATCGTCTACTTCTCGTAAAATTCTTGTACCGTATAATATTCCAAGCTGTGTAGGCGTTCCGGCTTCGACGAGAATCGGGGCAATACCGCTAATATTAACGCCTACTTGATTTCCTGCCGGCATTATGTAGAAAATACCACCGTCGGGTATTTCGTGGCTGTCAAGGGGCAATACATCTACAGCCCTGGCAATTCGGCCGCTGCGGCCGCCATATGCCACAACGGCAATCCTGTTATCAGGGTTTGAAGTATCCCAATGGCCTCATTTAGCGCGTCAACCAACATTGCTATCCTCGAGCGCCCATAACCGGGAACTATCTCTGTCATGCTGCCGGACACGTCAATTATAAACACAGTGTCCGACGGCTCCACATAGCTGTTAACTCTAAACGACTGACTCAAAGCCGAAAGCGTGACCAGGAACTCGTCCGGTTGGCCGCCATCAGCGCTGACAGTCTTATCCGTCCATATGAGAGCGTCGCTAATATCTGTGTCAGAGAGGCTTGTCGGCGGGGCTGAAGTATCCGGGTCGGCTATCATATTGTAAACATCGAAAAACCTCCCCTCACCGTCTAACGGGAACGCTACCGCACTTACCAATGCGGCGGGAAATGAAATAAATAACGTTAGAGATAAGAATATACCAAGTATTCTTTTGAAAAACTTACTTCTTGTCGGTCGTAAGACTCTCATTAATAAATCCCCCTCTAAACTAATTATTACATAATAACAATAGCATAATTCATCCTATGTTGACAAGTATATATAAGTGAGTCCAATTATAATTATTAATTTCTAAATATCCTAAATTTGTAACGCGGCCAGAACATTAGATATTTTCTTTAATTCTGATTTCGATCTTGGTATAGAAAAACTCACATTCAGGCTGTATATCCATTCCTACATAGTCCATTAATATGTCCAGCGGCTTGTGCCCTGAGTAAAGGCTTATTGTGTAATTGTAGCTACGATAACACCGTCTTGAACCAGTTTTCTTGTAACGGCCGTAAGATCGTGGCTTATTATTTTGATCTTGCCGGCAAGGCCGGCTTCTTCCACAGCTTTGCAGGCTCCCTCAACCCCGGCGGCGGCAAGGTACAGCACGTTAATCTTCGGGTAGTCCAGCAAGAGTTTTTGGGTTGCATCGAAGCTCTTTAAGTCGTCGTCATAGATATCCGGTATACCAGCCGTAAAACGGCTTGGCGGAGCAAGACCCGGCTCACTGATGGGATGCTGCGTCTACCATAAAGCTGTGTCTTAAAGCAAAGCGGCATACCGAAAAAAGCGGCGCGGGTATCGGTCTGTCCGGCCAAATGCACGGCCTGGTAATGCTGGACAAGGATGGGGAAGTTTTGCGAAACTCCATTATCTGGTGCGATGGCCGTACAACCAGGCAGGAATTACGGGTAATTCGGCGCTGCCGGGGTTTACCGCGTCAAAAATATTGTGGGTGATAGAAAACGAACCCGATCTTTACGAGAAGTGCCGCCACATCTTACTTCCTAAAGACTATATCCGCTACAAGCTAACCGGAGTTTTCGCAACGGAGGTTTCCGACGCTTCCGGCATGAACCTTATGGACGTCTCGGCCACTGCTGGAGCAAGGATATACTTTCGGATCTGGAAATTGACCGTTCGCTCCTGGCCGATCTTTACGAGTCTTATGAGGTAACAGGCACGGTCACATCCGCGGCCGCAGAACTGACCGGTCTTGCGGCAGGTACTCCTGTGGTTGGCGGAGCGGGAGACAACGCCGCCGCGGCTGTCGGCACCGGCGTGGTAAAGCCCGGCCTTGCATTTACCACTATCGGCACATCGGGCGTTATTTTCGCCCACATCGACAAGGTAAGCATCGACCCGATGGGAAGGGTTCATACGTTTTGCGCGGCGGTTCCGGGAGCCTGGACGGTTATGAGCTGCACCCTTTCCGCCGGGGGAAGCCTGCAGTAGTTCCGAAACAACTTTGCTGGCCCCGAGATAATTACGGCGCGTGATCTGGAAGCCGATCCGTACGATCTTATTATGGAACAAGCCTCCAAGGTATCAATTGGAGCCAACCGGCTGATTTTCCTGCCGTATCTGATGGGTGAACGCAGCCCCTGCTGAACCCGGACGCGCGCGGCGTATTCTTTGGCCTGAGCGGGATGCACACACGGCGCGACATGCTGCGCGCGGTACTGGAGGGCGTGGCGTATTCCCAGAAGGACTGCCTGGATGTACTTAGGGAAATGGGCGTATCGTTCGATCAAATGCTGGTTACGGGCGGCGGCGCGCGTAGTCCTCTTCTGCGCCAGATGCTTGCCGACAACTACAACTGCCCTGTCGTAATGAACGACAGCAAGGAAGGCTCCGCCCTTGGCGCGGCAATTTTGGCAGGTGTAGGCACAGGACTGTACGACAGCGTATCAACGGCGTGTCAGAGCATACTAAGCGGCAATCCGGCTCAAGTGCCCGACCGGCCGCGACATGCCGCATATACTCCGTTCTACAAGCTTTATAAAGAGATTTACGCCCAACTGACAGATCAGTTTCCCGCTCTGGCCAAGCTTTAGGCCCCCTAGAAATCATAAACACGGCCCGAAGTTGTTATGGCTCCGGGCCGTTCTTGTTTGCGAGAAGCTTCGCGGCAATGATTTCATTTTTCAGGTCTCTTGCTCTATCCTTAAGCCGTTCGGAAGATTTCTTTGATACTATCAGGTCTGACAAAATCCTAAGAGCGCTTTCATTATCGCCGAGAAACATCAAGAACGCTCCGAGCAGACAAAGTATTGTGCTTTCCTCAAGACTCATTATCGGAGGAAATTCCTTTGCAAGCGCGTTCGTGAACCCTTTTACCGTCAGATCGGCAAACTTTTTTTCGTTCGGCAGTTCATTGCCCTTTATCCTGTACAGCCAGGTTATTTTCATGCATATATATGCCTTCTCGCCATCCTTGGCATTTTTTACGAGCGCGTTAAGAAGAGCCAGCTTGTAGCGTTCGATTGCCATTTCAACCGTAGGTTCCTTGGGATAGGGAATAGGCTTGAAATTCGGAGATATTTCCGAAAGGATAATTTCGGACTGACGGCCTGTTATTTTGTTGAAAGCTTTGTTAACAGCGCTGTATCCGCAACTTTCGCATACCACAACGTTATAAAGCATAGGATCAATTGGGCTGCAAATCGGGCGCAGGTCGAATTCGATGGAATCTACGCGGATTTTGCTCTCCCTGACAACATTTGCCATAAAGTTTTGCCCGCATACCGGACAGGTAAAATTCTTGGTGTAAACAAAGTCGTCAATGTTAAACTTGTGTACTTCCTTTTGCTGTTCGGTCTTTTGAGTCTTGGGGTCGAGCTTAAATACTTCCTGCTTTTTCTCGGCGACAGCTGATAGCCCAAATTTATCTAGTTCGGCGAAAATACTTTCCGCAAATCCGTCAATGCTCATTGTCCACCTCAGATTATTATAGAAACTAATTACCTGTGAAATTCTAGCACAAAACTTCTAATAAATCAAGGCGTGATCTTTTTCCACATCTGTTCCGCACGTATTTTTTGTTGCACTCGCTCGACAATAGGGTTATAATATTACTCGATCAAAGATAGCTTATACGCCAAAGCTTATTTAGGGGGAAATTATGCTCGAAAAAGGATTTTCAACACCGGAAGAAATTACCGAGATTTATACGGAGATAGGGCAGAAAAAGGCCAAGCGCCCCATACACAAGCAACTGCTCCTGGGGGTGCTGGCGGGTTCGTTCGTAGCCTTGGTGTCCCAAGGTTCCAATGTGGCCGTGCACAGCATAGCGAACATAAGTCTTGCCCGCACGCTGTCAGGCGCTCTTTTCGCTACCGCGCTGGTGCTTATAATCGTTGCGGGGGGCGAGTTGTTTACAGGCAATACGCTAATGGTAATCGCGGCGGCAAAAAAGAAGATTACCGTGGCAAGCCTGCTTAGAAACTGGTTCTTTGTGTACGTAGGCAACTTCTTAGGCGCGCTGGGAATAATGCTGCTTATAAACGTATCCGGCCAGCTAAACCTATCCAACGGGACGCTTGGGGGCTATACCATCCTGGTAGCCACAAACAAGGTCAATCTGTCATTCCATTCGGCGTTCATATTCGGAATATTCTGTAACTGGCTGGTGTGCCTGGCGGTTTGGATGACGTCCGGGGCACAGGACATTACAGGCAAAATACTTGCGATCTTCTTTCCGATCTGGTTGTTTGTCATATCAGGCTTCGAGCACAGCATCGCGAATATGTACTATATACCGGCCGGCATACTGGCAAGCGCCAACCCTGAATGGACGCAGTCCGCGATTGAAGTGTTCGGCGTAACGCCCGAACGCCTGGCAAACCTTAACTGGTCGTCGATGTTTGTGAACAATCTGCTGCCCGTTACTCTTGGCAACCTTGTCGGCGGCGCGTTCTTTGTCGGTATAACCTATCTTATCGCGTTCGGCAAACTCGACCCCCGCGACCCGGATTATTACTGGAACAAGCGGAAGAACAAGTAGGGGCATCCCCGATTGCTTGACAAGCTCTCGCCATATGTGTAAAATTATCAAACAAACACTATCGCAGTTCCGCTTGAAATTCGGCCTTAGGCTTCGGCCGGTTTCAAGCCGGAACCACCGTACCGGAGAGTGATCCCATGTCGCCTAACGACTTTGACATAACTGGCAGCATAAAAGCCCTTGAGACGCTCAAGCTCGAACTGCTGCAATCTGTCGTAGACTTGCATAAGAGCATAGCAAACCAGCGCCATAGCCATGACGAGCGTCTAGCCTGCCTTGCCGACGCGCTTGTGCGCACGTACATGCTTGCGGCAAGACTGGGGGTCAGCTTTGAGCAGCTGGAGGAAAAGGCAGAGGACGATATCAGGGTACACATCTCAAAAGAGCATGAAGTGTTGGCGGCCGATTACGCGGCGCTGCTTAGATATTTGAGGAGGCGACAGCCATGAAGGTAATTTTGCTTGAAGATATAAAGGGAGTCGGAAAAAAGGGTGAGCTTATAAACGCGTCGGACGGGCACGCGCGTAACTACTTGCTGCCTCGTAAACTGGCTGTGGAAGCGACCAAGGCAAACCTTAACGAGCTCGAAACAAAGCGCAAGGCGCAGGAGCGCAGGAACCAGCAAGAGCTTGAAGCCGCTATGGAACTGGCCAAGAAAATCGAATCCCAGCCAATCGAAATAAAGGTTAAAATGGGCGAAAACGGCAAGCTGTTCGGCTCCGTCACCAGCAAGGAGATCGCCGACGAACTAAAAGCCCAACGTGGTCTTGACATAGACAAAAAGAAAATATCCCTTAGCGAACCCATCAAGACAAGCGGCGAGAAAACGGCCGATGTCAAGCTCCACACGAAGGTGGTCGCAAAACTTGGGATAAATATATCCGAGGAATAGCCGGCATGGAAGAATACCCTATCGAAAGCCGGGTTCCTCCGCACGACGCCGAAGCCGAGCAAGCAGTACTAAGCAGTATGCTCTTCGACCGTGACGCCGTGATTTCAGCATATGCAAGGCTTAGGAAGGACGACTTCTATTACCCCGCGAATCAGGTCATATTCGAGGTAATGACCGAACTGTTGAACATGAACTCAGATATCGACATTATCACGGTTAAGAGCCAGCTTACAGCCAAGGGCCTGCTAGAATCCGTGGGCGGTATGGAATATCTGACAAACTTGGTCAGCGGTTATTTCACCGCCGCGTACATAGACCAGTACGCGGCAATCGTCCAAGAAAAAGCAGTGTTCAGGCGCCTCATCAAGGCTTCCTCCGAAATCAGCGCCCTCTGCTACAGGGGTGAAAAACCTTTGGATCAGGTACTGTCGTCCGCCCAAAAGAGCATCATCGACGTTTCCCAAAATATCAGCAGCAGCGCGTTTTCCCACATGAGCGACATACTTGAAACAACCCTGGCAAAGATCGAGGAAGTCCACTTGGCCGGCGGACGCGTTTCGGGGGTGGAGTCGGGCTTTACCGATCTTGACTTCATGACCACGGGATTCAAGCCGTCCGACCTGATTCTGATAGCGGCCAGGCCGTCCATGGGTAAGACCGCTTTTGCGCTGAACATCGCTCAGTACGTGGGCGTTAAGAAGAACGTTCCCGTGGCGATATTCAGCCTCGAAATGTCTAAGGAGCAGCTTGTCAGCCGTATGCTGTGCTCACAGGCCAATGTGGACTCGAACAAGCTGCGCACAGGCGACTTGAACGACGACGAATGGGGACGGATACTGGACGCCCTCGAGCCGCTTCGCAACGCCCCCATCTACATAGACGACGCGTCGGCCGTGTCTCCAATGGAAGTGCGCTCTAAGTGCCGGCGTCTGCGTCTGGAGAAAGGGCTTGGACTGATAATGGTCGACTACCTCCAGTTAATGAGCGGCTCGAACCGTTCGGAGTCCCGTCAGCAGGAGATTTCGGATATTTCGCGCTCACTGAAGGCCATCGCAAAAGAGATCAACGTGCCCCTTATCGCGCTCAGCCAATTAAGCCGCGCCTGTGAACTGCGCAAAGATCACCGCCCCATGCTCTCCGATCTGCGCGAGTCCGGCGCGATCGAACAGGACGCCGACATTGTCACCTTCCTCTACCGCGACGAAAAATACGACGAATTCACAGAGGACAAGGGCATTGCCGAAGTCATCGTCGCCAAGCAAAGAAACGGCCCCACCGGCACAGTCCGGCTCAGGTGGCTTGACACATACACAAAATTCACGGGGATCGAGCCGTAAGCGCTCAATCCCCGTAGCTATTAGCCGCCTTGCGACAGTTCATTCCTTCACTGTCCCTTGTAATCAATCCCCCTACACAAGCTCACGGCGGATCAGCGCGCAATCGTTGAAGCAGTACCGTTCGTTTGATCCGGTTCACCTCGTTCTCAGTGTATGCTCTGCCGTAATCAAACTTCCCGGCGATATGACGCAAAGCCTCCATTTGAAGCAGGCGCTTCTTTGCCGGCCATTATTTAACCTTTTGCCGGCTCGTCAAGGAAGTCTTTCAAAGTTCTCATATCATTTCCTTTCCACAACCACGCTACAATCTGCTGTTTATGTGCTTCCCCAGATCAACGTCCACGTTCTTGATGTGCTTTACGATCCACTCGATGATCGACTTATTGATCCTGAGCGTTAATTGTGTTGACGGGCCATTTTTAAGATATTCATTCTGCGACTCAGAACCTGTGTTCATAGGATGGGAACGTCGTCTAAGCGATCGATTATCCGCCTCGCTAATACGACGTCCCTACCTATGAACACAGACTCTAAGCTGTGCCGTTGTACCAGTTTGTCGAAGTTCCAGACTCTACATACACTAATGGGATGTCATTCAAAAGAACAGAACAACCCCAATAATCATCCCAACTAAAGAACATACCCTCTTCATAAACACCAAGGCTAAATAGGCTGATATATCCTATCAGAAACTCTTTTGCTACTTGAAACTCTAGTCCGCAACTATTGGTTCTGATGCAGTGGCGTATACTTGCCCGATTACATATTCCAAAAGCGGATCAACATTGTTTATCCAGTGCTCAATAGTATGCTCTATAAGCACATGTGGTCTAAAGGTATACCATTCAAAATTTGGAGTTCTTTCAAGGAAAGCAGCGGTGTCAAAGTCGGGGTGGAGGTAAGAAAGTCCTACGTTATCCCCTTCTATATGTGCAAGCAAGTTTGGTATGTCTATGTAGAAGTCCGTATAATTCAGTTCCACTTCTAAATTTCTGTCTATTCCACCTGATTCGATTTCTGAAGTAGTCAGCCCGTAGAACACGGTGTTTTGGCCTATGGGCTCGCCTACAAAGGTGGCACCCATGTAGTGCATTCCCATGGCGGACAAAATAGAGGCGGAAGCGGAGCCTGCGTTGGCAAAATAAAACAACATACCTTCATCTACACTGTCCCTAAGAAGCCTGAAAAGGTTAAAAAACGGTGCAGGGTCGCCCCCTGGGTTATTTCTGGCATCTACTATAACGGCTCTTATATCATTTTCCTCTATAGCTTCTAAAAGGTCAGGATGTATTTCCCAGTTAAACCTTCCCTCTTCGGTAGACATCCAATCCTCGGGACTTATGCCTATCGGTGGCACCACTATCCCCTGAAACAAACCTTCGGCAATAGCCTCCCTAATCTCTTCTTCAAGCTCATCAAAGTCGATTACATCTCTATCCTCTGCCATTTCCATAGCACCCATAAGGACAGTGGGCATATAACCTTCTATACGAATATAGAGCACACCATAATCCTCTAAGAAGTAAAAGCGGTTGATGCCTTGCGATTGAAGAAAGCGAGGGGGTGTGCCTTCGGCACGTCCATAGATAAGTCCAGGGGCATCAAGGGACCCGTGTTCTTCGGTAAAGGTAATTTCCACTATATTACCGTCGTTGTCTTCAAAAATAAAGGTTGACTCCCCGTTTTCACGAAGCCTGATACTGTATCATAAAAGTTGACAGGAAATCCCCATCTGATAAAATCAAAATACAATTATCGGGAGGATTGCACAATGCGAACCTATGATGCAGATTTTAGAATCGAAGCAGTTAAATTAG
>WRAW01000092.1 GCA_009780015.1 Defluviitaleaceae bacterium
ACAAATGGCTAATTCAGATGAATTTTTGAAGGCAGACTTTGATTTTCATATGGCTATCGCTATAACCGCACAGAACTCGTACCTGGCGGATATGCTGGAAATGACGCGGGACTTGCTACTTGAATATAACAAAGTGATTATTGCCCGTCCAGGTCAAATGCAGCGGGCCATCGAGAGCCATTATACAATTCTTCAGGCCATTGGCCAGCAGGATGCAAAAGTTGCCCGACAAAAGATGATTTGTCATATCAAGATGATAATGAAATAAAGATGCCGCAAGATTATCAATTAGTTATTCGTTCGGATTTAATTGGTTCTTGCTTGGAGTGGTTACTATGAAGAGCCCGGCTAATCAACAAGGGGCTGTTACCGTATTATGCGCATGCGTGCTATTCAACCTAACAATCGGCGTATTATACGCTTGGAGTATCCTAAAGTCACAGTTAACGGCGCCGATATCCGAAGGCGGATATGGGTGGACAGTGAGTCAGGCAGGTCTTCCGTTTTCTTTAGCAATAATAGTGTTTGCACTGGCAGTATTGGTAGGCGGGCGTATACAAGACAAGATAGGCCCAAACCGTGTTGTGACCGCAAGTGGTTTTTTTGTTGGCTTTGGGCTGATACTTTCGGGGCTTATTGGAAACAGCTTTATCGGGGTTACGCTGAGCTTTGGCATAATAGCCGGAACGGGAATGGGGATAGGCTATAGTTGCCTGGCACCGCCGGCTTTGAAGTGGTTCCACCCAAGCAAGAAGGGTCTGGTCAGCGGGTTGATAGTAGGCGGATTTGGACTGTCGGCTGTATTTTACGCGCCGATAGCCGGGGTGCTGCTGGATCGTCTTGGCATTGAGGCGACCTTAATCACGCTAGGAGCCGGTGCGCTGGTTCTCTGTATGATAATATCCAGATTTATCAAGAATCCGCCTCATGGATACATTCCTGCAGCACCTGCAAATACTTCGCAAAGCGCCAAAATCGCCCCGGCAAATGATTATAATTGGCGGGAAATGCTGCAAACCAAGCGCTTCCGCCTCATATTCATAATGTTTTTGTTTGCGTCGTCCGTGGGCTTGATGGTCATCGGAAACATGTCAAAGATTGCGCAGACTCAAACCGATATCAGTGACGCCGTGATACTGGCCGGGTTGGTGTCGTTCTTGGCGCTGACAAACACCCTTGGGCGCGTCGCGGGCGGAATTATGTCAGACAAGATAGGAAGAATCAATTCGCTGTTCGTTATATTCACGCTGCAAACGTTGAATATGGCTGTTTTTACCTTCTATCAAAACCTTCCTATGCTGATCGTAGGCATAATACTTGTTGGGTTCTGCTTCGGTACGTTACTTAGCGTTATGCCGGCGCTGTGCGCCGATATGTACGGGCTTAAAAATTTCGGGCAGAATTATGGCATACTATTCCTAGCCTGGGGCTTTTCCGGGATAATTTCTCCAATAATTTCCGACCTTTTATTCGACTTGACTGGAAGCTTCAATATCGCATACATAATGTGCACAATTATAACCGGGGCTATGATCTTTGTGAACGTCTTGTTAAAAAGGGATATACATAAGCTCCAGGCAATATAAGAACCTGTATTCATAGGACGGAAGCGGAGTATTAGCGGCCAATTACCCTCCACTCGGCATAGTCGCCTTCTAGATTGGCGAAAAATGCCTTGTTAGTACGCCATCCCCACCTATAAATACAGATTCTAACAATGAAAGGTGGAATAAAAGTGTCAAAGATGGTAGAGATCCGCTGGCACGGCCGGGGCGGTCAAGGTGCGAAGACCGCCGCCTTGTTGCTTGCGGACGCGGCGTTTAGCACAGGTAAGTATGTGCAGGGTTTTCCCGAGTACGGTCCGGAGCGCATGGGTGCGCCTATAACAGCGTACAACCGCATAAGCGGGGAACGCTTCACGATCCATTCCAACATCTACGAGCCGGACTATGTGGTAGTTATCGACGAAACGCTTCTATCGGCAGTGGATGTCACAAAGGGGCTGAAAGAAAGCGGCGCAATCATCATTAATTCCGAAAAAGCGCCCGACCAGCTGCGCGACAAGCTAAAAGGTTATAAAGGCCGGGTAGGCGTGGTAGACGCGCGCAAGATTTCCGAAGAGACCTTGGGCAGATACTTCCCCAACACGCCCATGCTTGGCGCGGTTGTGAAGGTCAGTGAAATTATGTCGGAAGAAGAGTTTATTGTAGACATGGAGTCATCCTTCAAGCATAAATTCGCAGACAAACCGCATGTAATCGACGGCAACATGAAAGCGATCAAACGTAGTATGCAGGAGGTGCAGATCGTATGAAGAATGATTATGTACCGATTGCCAATTTTAACGAATTGGCCGGCTGGAAAGAAATATTCCCGGCGGGCGCAGTCTGTGAAGGCGGAACTGCACAGCTGTTCAATACTGGCGACTGGAGGACAATGATCCCCTCATACGCGGAGGAAAAGTGCAAGCATTGTATGCTGTGCGTACCGGCCTGCCCCGACGCGTCCATCCCTATCAAAGACGGCAAGCGTCAGGATTTCGACTTCAAACACTGCAAGGGCTGCGGAGTCTGTTACAAGGTCTGCCCCTTCGGCGCTATCACCTTAGGAAAGGAAGATAAATAATGGCAATCCGCGATAGACTTTCCGGCAACGAAGCCGTAGCCCACGCTTTAAAACAGATCGGCCCGGATGTGATGGCGGCGTTCCCCATTACTCCTTCCACCGAGATCCCCCAATACTTTTCCGCTTACGCCTCCAACGGCGAGGTAGACACTGAGTTTGTTGCGGTAGAGTCGGAACACAGCGCGCTAAGCGCCTGTGTAGGTGTGGCGGCCAGCGGCGGCCGCGCTGTCACGGCCACATCCTCCTGCGGTCTGGCGCTTATGTGGGAGATGCTGTACGTAGCGTCGTCGATGCGCCTTCCCATAGTACTAGCGGTCGTAAACCGCGCGCTCACCGGCCCAATCAACATAAACAACGACCACAGCGACTCTATGGGCGCGAGGGATTCGGGCTGGATACAGCTTTACGCCGAAAACAACCAGGAAGTGTACGACAATACAATAATGGCATATCGCATAGGTGAACACCCGGATGTAAAGCTTCCCGTAATGGCTTGTCAAGACGGATTCATAACTTCCCACGGAATCGAAAATATCGAATTGCTGGAAAGTGACAAAGTAACATCCTTTATCGGCACATTCAATCCAGACGTCAGGCTTCTTAACCCCAAACACCCAGTATCCATGGGCCCCTACAGCAACGCCAGCTACTACATGGAATGGAAGTGCCAGCAAGCCTACGCAATGAAGCAGGCAAAACAAGTCATCCTGGATATCTCAAAGGAATACGCCAATATCTCCGGCCGCGAGTACGGTCTATTTGAAGAATACAAGATGGAAGACGCCGAGCGCGCGATAGTGATAATCGGTTCAAGCGCCGGAACCGCCAAGGCAACAGTCGACAGCCTTCGCGAAAAAGGTGAAAAAGTCGGGCTTATCAAGATCCGCGTGTTCCGCCCGTTTCCCATGGATGAATTGGCCAAGGCTCTTGGCCACGTAAAGGCAGTCGCCGTCATGGACAAGGCCGAAAGCTTCTCTGCGTGCGGAGGCCCGCTGTTTGCCGAGACGCGCAGCGCCTGCTATGGCATACCGAACGCGCCCAAGATGATTAACTACGTATATGGGCTTGGCGGACGAGACGTGCACGTAGGATGTATCGCCCATGTGTACAGCGATCTGGAAAAAATAATTAAAACCGGTGATATCGGTGAAACGTACCGCCACCTTAGCGTCAGGGAATAGGAGGAAACGAGATGGCTTACAACTTAAAGCAAGAACTCGCGAAGCCGGAACGCTTTACCGGAGGCCATAGGCTATGCGCCGGATGCGGCGCGTCCGTGGCGGCTCGCGGCGTACTGAGAGCCCTGGACGCAGATGATAAGGCCCTTATAGGCTGCGCTACGGGATGTCTGCAAGTATCCGGTTTCCTGTACCCTTACACCGCTTGGCAGGATAGCTACATACACAGCGCGTTTGAAAACGTCGGAGCGACAGTCAGCGGGGCGGAAGCTTGTTACCGAGCCAAGAAGAAACGCGGCGAAATTGACGAGAACTACAAATTCATAGCCTTCGGAGGAGATGGTGGAACCTACGACATCGGCTTCCAAAGCCTGTCCGGGGCAATGGAACGCGGGCACGACATGGTATATATCTGCTATGATAACGAAGCCTACATGAACACCGGCATACAGCGCTCATCTTCCACGCCGCAGTTCGCGGACGCCACCACATCTCCGGCCGGCAGCGCAATCCCGGGTAAGCAGCAGCGCAAGAAAGACATGACGGAAGTACTGGCCGCGCACAACATCCCTTATGTCGGCCAAACCACCTTCATCTCCAACTTCAAAGACCTGCACGAAAAGGCCCGCAAAGCAATCTACACCCAGGGCCCCACATTCCTCAACATTCTTGCGCCTTGCCCCAGAGGCTGGCGATACCCAAACGAAAACCTCATGGAAATCTGTAAACTCGCCGTAGAAACTTGCGTATGGCCTCTGTATGAAATAATCAACGGCGAAGAGTGGATTCTTAACTACCAGCCTAAAAACAAGCTCCCCGTGGAAGACTATCTCCGCCCGCAGGGTCGCTTCTTCCACATGTTCCTGCCCGGTAACGAGTGGATGATCCAAAAAGCTCAAAACGCTGTCGATAACAAATGGAATTCCCTCATCAAACGATGTAATTAAAATCACAGCAAGAAAAATTATTTGTATTGGGTTAAAACACAAAAATTTATAACAAATCACATAGGTATACGTTTGCGGATAGTAACGTAAGCGACAAGTAGGTTTTTTCCAAATTCAATTGAAATGATTATGCATTTCCAATTTTAGTGTTTTAAATTTGAGCATCTTAAAAGCACAGCGACCATACATGACACGCTTGATTAGTTTCAATTTATTAACACATCCTTCGGCAACACCGCTATTATAATTAGTGGTTATAGCATTTTTTACAGCTTCAATATCAGTTTGCAGGCCAGATATAAAGGCGTTGATTTCAGGGAGGTTTAAATCTGCGGCTTCTTTCATCCACGAGAAAAGCCGCAGAGGGGTTTAGGCTCGGTGAACAGAATAGCCCGACCATATTTATTCAGCGACCGGCTGAGACTTATGCGCTCAATTTTACCAACGAACCCTATAGCGGTCTAATTATTCAGAACTTGGACGGCTACAACGGCGACCCTCTCCCCGGTGTTCGCTTCCGTATTGACCGCATAGACGATACAGGTAACGTGCTTATCGGCGAACACGTCACCGATGCCAACGGCAGAATTGAGTTGACAGGGCTTCTCGGCTCGTTTAACATCACTCAATTGGACGTGCCTAACGGATGGGAGTTTGACGCGCAGCCGATAAGGATAGCCCATGTAAACGCCGGTGCGCCGACACTCGTAACCTTCCACAGCCCCCGCATGGGCAGCCTTGAAATCACCTTGGCAGACGAGGACGGCAACCCGCTTTCTGGCGGGCGCTTTGAAGTTCGTCACCAAAACTGCCAGCTTGTGAGCGAGTTTGTAACCCCTGTATCCGGTATGATAAGCATACCGAACTTAGGTAGTGGCTGGTGTTTACCGTAGAACATGTTGCCCCGCCCCAGGGCTTTGCCATTGTAGAACCGTCAAGGGCTATACAAATCGTGGCGGGGCAAACTTTGACCGAAAGGTTCGTCAATCCTCGTTTGGCAACTTTCGTGATAAGTAAGATTGACGGCGATACCAACGAACCACTTGAATGCGTTAGGTTTGAAATAACGACCCTTGCTGGTGAACGTGTGCGCAATCCTGTCAACGGCAGCTTTGAGTTTATAACCGACAACGCCGGTTTGATTCGACTTCCCGACCTTCCGCGGGGTCTTATGTTGCGGTCGAAACAAGGCCATTGCCGGGATATATGGCGGCAGAGCCTATGCCCTTTGTAGTTGGGCATGATCGTGATTATCTCATCACCATCACAACTACCGATACCCGGACTACACGATTAGGAAGATAGACGGCAATACCCAAGAACTATTGGCCGGAGTACAGTTCGAGGTTGCCAGATATTTCGCTAGTGGTAGAATCGGCGAACGTCTGCGTAATCCCGAAGATGGCAGTTTTGTCTGGACAACCGACCGCGCCGGGCTTATCCGTCTGCCCAACTTGGAACACGGTACGTTTGTTGCAACTGAGATACGCCCATTGCCGGGATATATGCTGGCCGATCCGGTTGTATTTGTAGTAGCTGACAATGAGCCGACAACTATCACCATTCGCAATTACCGATACAGCGAATGGAACGTGTTGAAGATTGACGGCGACACTAACCAACCGCTGGCTGGTGTTGTCTTTGAGATTGCGCACCATTTCGGCACAGGAATCACAGGTGAGCGTATCCGCAATCCTCATGACGGCAGTTTTGAGTTTGTATCGGATTCTACTGGCATTGTTCGTTTCGGGGCGCTCGAACCCGGAAGCTATGTCATTATCGAAACTCGCCCATTATCGGGCTATCGCGCTGCCGAGCCAGTTATAATCAACGTAACCGGGCGTGAGGTTGATACTCGCGTTACGATTCGCAACTATCGGTATGCCGAGTTGACCATCCGCAAGATTAACTCCATCACTCGCGCACCGTTGACCGGCGTAGTGTTCGAGATTTTCCGCCCGGATGGTACACGGCTTATCAATCCGCAGACAGGCTTTCATGATTTTGTGACGAACAGAAGCGGCATTATATATCTTCCTGTTATGGATGATGGCCGCTTCTATTTGCGGGAAACACGGGCTTTGCCAGGGTTCATCGTAGACCAAGAGATTATTCCGTTTAACATTGACGCTTCCGCGCGTCAGAGGGAACATGTGTTGGTCGTGGAGAATACACCCGCCGCAGGACTGCTTATCGTCAAGGTAGATGCTCAAACCCGTATGCCCTTGGCTGGCGTTGAGTTCGAGGTGCGACACGCAGACGGCAGAATCGTTAGCGGACTACCTCTTGATGCCAACCAACCTGGCACTCCCGCCAACAGTCCGCAGATGGCGGCTAACGGCAACTTCATCACCGACAGTAGCGGTAGAATCAATCTGAATCATCTTGCGCCGGGGGGTTACCATGTGCGCGAGACACGAGCCTTGGATGGATACCAGCTTGACGATACCGTGCATGTGGTAACGATTACCGCAGGTCAGCAGACGGTCTTGGAAGTGGAGAACATGCCTCTTGCCGGGTTTAGGCTGCTCAAATTGACGGAGTTACCCGCGAACCCATACAGGGCGTGGAATTTATGGTTTTCGACAGCAATAATCATGTTGTGGGCGTGTTTAATACCGATAATCGCGGATTGATTGACTTTTCGGCTGTTCTTGTTCCAGGCCGCTATACCATCCGCGAAACACGCCCAGCCCCCGGCTACTCCCGTGATGATGTGCCGCGCACAGTAGATTTTATCGCTGGGCGCGTGGTGGAAATCGTGTGGGAAAACTGGCCTATTGCCGGGCAGATACAGATTCAGAAGGTATACGGCGATGATAACCAGCACAACGGTCTGCCAGCCGGTTCGCCGTTAGCCGGAGCAGTATTTGAAATCTTCGAGGCTCGTACCGGCAATCTGGTGGACAGAATCATGTCAAACGACCGTGGTATGGCTGTTTCAAGGCCACTACCTATCAGGAAGGTATGTTGCGCGTGAGGTTGCGGCTCCGGCTTTTTACAAGATAAACCCGCAGGAGATACCTTTCGAGATTGAGTTTGAGGGGCAGATCGTAAGGGTTACGTTCCCGAACTTTTCGGCAAACATTGGTGTGACCATTCGCAAGACCGGGCCACAGGAAGTAATACAGGGTCACAACATTATGTATGAGCTTCCCATAGTGCGTAACGATTCTACCGTGCCGCTGGCCGATTTTTTCTGGCGCGACATGCTTCCAACCAACGCCGCTCGTGTTGATAGGCTTGTGACAGGTACGTTCAATCATGCCCTGCGGTACAGGATTATTGCAACGACCAATCGCGGTAATGAACTGGTCGTAGCCGACAACTTATCAACCACCAGTAACAACGTGGTAGAGTTGCGCCCGGTACACCTTGGGCTTGCCGCTGACGAGTATCTGACGGAATTTACTGTACACTTCGGGCAAGTCCCGGCTGGCTTTACAGCGGTAGAGCGCCCGCGTATCTACATGGACGTGCTTTCAGAAAGTCAGACGCTATTGCCCAGCAGGCATGATGTTCGCAAACCGCGTCGATGTTGGAGGCCGTGTCGTAGGCTCCACAGAATGGGTAATAGGCAACGCAACCACAGCTTCAACAATTTTCGCCCCGGCAAGGCGCTTGCCGCAGAGCGGATGGTAGGTAAAAACGGCTAAAAATCAACACTATCGCAAGCTATTGCACAAGGCATCCTTTGGGATGCCTTGTGCAATAGCTTTTGTCAATCATCAACTTGTTTGCTCATGGACTTTTAACATTTTTGTGGTACAATGTAATTCAGCACGATGTTCTGGTAAAAATAAAATACAAAAAGTCGGTGATAACCCAATGGCCAGTAAATATGAGCTTCGACTATATGACACAACGCTGCTCACCTTTGAATTAACGAGCGGTGAACTCGGCGGCTATGCGGCAAACATAACAAGTATCGCCGAACTTCGGAAACTCTTTCCCCTTGATTTGGAACTTACCGGTGATGGCGTAATGAAATGGCTTGAACGCCGGGTTATCCCGAAAAATCGGACATTCGTTGAAGAAATACTCCGAACGTTTGGCCTTTCAATCGGCAACACGAAAGGCATTATTGACGTTTGCAAGGGTCTTTCGCTGAACGACAGCTATTGGATTGTGCCTGAAAGTTTCGATGGCAGGTTCTCAGACTTCAACCTATATGAAAACAGATTTTCCGAAATACTTTCCCTTGTCGCATATACAGGCGAAAATGAGTCAAAACGCTTTGATGGCGAATGCCTCGATTTCCATATTTAGGCGATTTTATCTTTTGTTCTGAGCAATGAAAAAGGCATTGCTGATTTTATG
>WRAW01000093.1 GCA_009780015.1 Defluviitaleaceae bacterium
CAATGCCGTCTGGAAGGTCAAACTCCACCCCACGAAGCCAAAATCGGGCTTCGTGGGGACCCCGATTTTCCGCCACAGTCCACCCCATAAAGCCAAAACCGGGCTTTATGGGGACCCCGGGTAGTCAGTCGCTCCGCCTACGCTGGCGCTTCGGATGCTAAACTTGTGCCACCAGGCACACAGCATCCTTGCGTACCGCTATAGGTACGCTCAGTCCACCCCACAAAGCCAAAACCGGGCTTTGCGGGGACCCCGGGCGTCGCTCCTTACTAGATTGGCGAAAAATCGCCGCTTCCAGCCAGCATTTCGGGTATTGAACACAGGTTCTTAAACCGGATGAAACACTAGTCCTGAGAAACGGCTGCCATATTGCCACGGAAAGTGGACTGCGGCAGCTTTTTAACGGTATCTGCTTACAATTTCCGAAAACTCTTGACTTAACATGGAATAGCACATATAATTTTAGGGAGACAATTGTTGAATTAAGGGGCCTTTGATAGCTATACCGAGGTGCAGGCGTGAATTTTAACTTGATATATAACGACGGCAATTACCGTGGCGACTTGTCAAAGCCGCTTTACGGAACTGCCGCTGTGTTGGATCGGTTTCCGGCGGCGTGCTGCTTGTTAGATACCGAAGGAGGTCTGCTGGACTGCAACGAAGCCTGGGCTCGCAAGCTTGGCTTTAAAAGCAGGGAGGAGGCCGTTTTGTGCTTTGCGGACACTCTGCCTGAGTACCAGCCGGGCGGTGTTCCATCTTCCCAGCTTCTGCGCGGCGCTTTGGAAGAGGCGGATAGAGATGGGGAGGCAGGGGTAGAACTGCTGTGCGTTAAGGCTGACGGTGCGCAAATATACTTGAATATAGACATCCGGCGGGAAGGTTCGGGCTGCTTTGTCGGCTGCGCTGCGGACATCAGCCGCTTCAAGCTGTCGAAAAGTGTTTCCGAGCCGTCGGAAGAGGCGGATATCCGCCATCTTATGCTGGACGCCGCGCCGATGTCGGTGTTCTTGTACGGCAACCCGGACATGAACATGGACTATTGCAACCAAGAAGCCATGAAGCTGTATGGTATGACCGACAAGCAGGAGCTTCTTGACGCGTTGAACATGCATGACTCGATTGACGTGCATTTGCCGCCTTACCAGCCCGACGGCAGGGAATCTGCGCAGGCGCTAAGCTTGTTTGTCGAGCAGGCTTTCCAGGAAGGCTGCGCCAAGGGGGAGTTCGTAATCAGAAAAGCCGACGGTGCGGAGGCTATAACAGATACCACCTGGCTGCGCTTGAAGAGTAGCGGAGGCTATGTAGTTGCCGAGTATTCCCGCGACTTGATCGATATAAAATTGGGCGCCAAGAAAGCGTACGAGGCGAGCGAAAGGGCTCAAATGTTCCTGGATATCGCCCCCATGCTTGTGACGTTCTGGGATATGCAGGGTAATTTGATCGACTGTAACTACGCGGTGCTACAGATATTCGGCGTTGTGGCCAAGGAAGAGTTTATTGAACAGTATGGCAAGTTTTTTCCCAAATACCAGCCATGCGGCACAGGATCGAAAGAGAAGGCGGCATGGATTTTTGAACAAGTTAAACAACAAGGATATCATCGAGATGAATGGGTGTATGAGCTGCCGGACGGTGAACAGATACCGTTTGACAGCCATATGATAAGCCTGAAGCGAGGCGGTGAGGATGTTGTTGTGGGATACAACCACGACCTGCGCCAGCTCAAAGCCGTAGCAAAAAAAGAGCAGGAAGCCAGTGAACTGGCTAAGATGTTTATAGACTCGACTTCAATGTTTGTGGAGTTCTGGGACAGCAATCACAATTTTATCGATTGCAATCATAATGCTGTGGAGTTATTCGGCGTATCCGGCAAGGATGAGTATTTCGAGCGGTATATCGAATTTATGCCCGAGTTTCAGCCATGCGGCACAAGTTCGCATATCAAGCTTAATGAGATTCTTGATTTGACTTTGCGTGACGGCTATCACCGCTTGGAGTGGATGCACTTGCTGCCCGGCGGAGAACTTATGCCGGTTGATTTTTGTTTGGTGCGCATGAAACGCGGTGACGAGCATATAGTTGTAGGATATAACCACGACCTGCGCGACATCAAAAAAGCTATTGCCGAGGTGCGCGAAGCCGACGAGCGCGCGAATCTTATGCTGGACGCCACGCCGCTTTCGTGCTATCTTCTGAAAGCCGTAAGGTCAGAGAGCGGCAAGATCATAGATCTCCGCGCGATTGACTGCAATGAAGCGGTGTTAGGGCTGTTCGGCTTTGAAAGCAAGGAAGAGGCCAAGGCAGGGTTTTGGAGCACATTTTGTAATGACTATACCACAGACGAGGGATTCAAGGCTCAGGCGCTTGTTACTGCCGAGACTGCGCTGGAAAAAGGTTACATTAAGCTTGAGGCTGTACACAGAAATACGGATGGCGAGGATATCCCGTGCTCTGTGACATTGGTGCGCCTGAACTACAAGGGCGAGGCAATCGTGGCCGCTTATATCGAAGACCTCAGGCAGATTAAGGCGATGCTTCGCGAAATAGAGCGCATAGAAATAGCTGAGGAAGAAAGCCGCGCCAAGACCCGCTTTCTTGCCCGCATGAGCCACGAAATCCGTACGCCGCTCAACGCGATAATTGGCGTTACCGAAATACAATTGCAAAAAGACATACATCCCGAGGAGACGGAAGACGCGTTCGTGCGCATCTACCGTTCGTCAAGCCTGTTGCACACCATCATCAACGATATTCTTGATCTGTCCAAGGTGGAAGCCGGCAAGCTGGAGATAATATCCCACCCTTACGAGATGATAAGTCTTATCGTGGATACCGTGCAGTTGAACCTTATGCACGTCGGCAGCAAGATAATAGACTTTAAGCTGAATGTGGACGAACGGCTTCCTCTGTACCTTGTGGGTGACGATCTTCGCATTAAGCAGATACTTAACAATGTTTTGTCAAACGCGTTCAAATATACTAATGAAGGCACGGTCAGCCTGTCGATAAACATGAAGGATATTGATGCGGCAGGACAGGACGACGAAATTATGCTGGAGTTCATTGTGAAGGACACCGGCCAGGGAATGACGCAAGAGCAGATAGACACGATTTTCGACTATGAATTCACCAGGTTTAATATCAAGCTTAACCGCGCTATCGAAGGTTCCGGCCTGGGGATGAACATAGCCTACCAGTTGGCTACCATGATGAACGGTACTATCACGGGAGAGAGCAAGCTTGGAGAGGGAAGTACGTTTACGGTGCGCATACCGCAAAAGCGCGGCAGTGTCATCAGCATTGGCAAGGACGCTGCGGAAAGTCTAAGTGATCTTGACAGCACAAAGAGCACATTTAAGAAAATGTCCAATATTGTCCGGGAACCGCTTCCATATGGACGCGTTCTTGTCGTGGACGATGTGGAGTCCAATCTGTTTGTTGCCAAGGGTCTGATGATGCCGTACAAGCTGAACATTGAAACCGCGGATAGTGGATACGAAGCCGTTGAGAAAATCACCGCGGGGGAAGTTTACGACATAATATTTATGGATCACATGATGCCAGGCATGGACGGAATCCAGGCGACTAAAATAATACGCGGCATGGGATATCAGAATCCGATTGTCGCGCTGACCGCAAATGTCGTAAAGGGTCAGGTTGACATATTTATGAACAACGGTTTTTCGGGATTCGTTTCAAAGCCGATAGATGTGAAACGGCTGGACGAATGTCTGATGCATTTCATACGCGACAAGCAGACGTCCAGTTTGTGGCACAAAGCCAAGTTTTATACAATGCAGTCGCTGCTTTCCCGGGAAGGCGATGTAAGCTTGAGCGATGTTTTGCCAAGCGGGCGTGAACTGCACCCCGGCCTTGTGAGATCGTTCCTGATGGATGCCGACAAGGCCATCGGAATATTGCAGCCGATTTGCGACTTGTTGACGAGGGAAGGAAGTGTTGACGAAGAAGCGCTGAAACTCTATACAAGCCAAGTTCACGGTATGAAGAGCGCCCTGTTCAACATTGGTCAAAAACAGCTTTCCCAAGACGCCTTAGCGCTGGAAGTAGCCGGCCGCGGCGCCGACTTCAAGACACTGGAGGCCGGCACTCCTGATTTGTTGATGAAGCTTAGGGCATTGGTCAAAAGTCTTGCTTGTGACGAGGGTGAGAACGGTGGGGATGAAGATGAAGACCCGGAATTCCTGCGAGAGCAGTTGCAGGCTTTCTGCGCGGCCTGCGAAGCCTACGACAAGAGAAGCGCGAGACAGGCGCTGAAAGCTATGAAAGGCAAGCGCTGCTCCAAAAAGACGAACGACATGATCGGTGAGATATCAACGCTGTTGCTGCAAGGTGACTTTGAAGACGCTGTAGAGCGTACCAAGCGTGCCTTATTGGGGGATTAACGTGAGTTCGTAGTTTTTCGTACAAAAGGCGCGCGAAAAGCTGCTGATAACGTGAAAAGGTGCTATTATGGACAAAACAATATTTGTTGTGGATGATATTGGGGCCAATTTGTTCGCGGCCGAGGAAGCTCTGGAAGAGTACTATAATGTAATAACCGCTCCATCGGCAAAGCGCGCGATCGAACTTTTGGAAAAGGTCGTGCCGCAGTTGATACTGATGGATGTGGATATGCCGGAAATGGATGGCTTTGAAGCGCTTAAATACCTTAAATCGAAGGAGCGTTTCAAGGATATCCCCGTTGTAATGCTGACCGGGATGTCGGACATGGAAACGGAAGTAAAAGGATTCGAGATGGGCGCCTGGGACTTTATCGCGAAGCCGTTTTCCGCGCCGGTTCTTCTGAACCGCGTAAAGATGCACATCGGCATTAGTGAACTGATAAAAGAGCGCACGGACATGCTCAAGGATATGTTTAAGAACAGAATATACGTTCTGACGGATATCGTGGAGAGGCGTGACAAGCTTACCGGAGGCCATGTCGAATACGCGGCCGCCCAACATTCGGCTACCGAGCGCTCGGCTGAGATTATTAAGATACTTGTGACGGCGTTGCAACAGCAAAAAGTATACTACGAAAATGTCAAGGATTGGGATCCCGACAGCATCGCCAGCAGCTCCCTGCTGCACGACATAGGAAAGATCACCATTACCGATTCGATCTTGTCCAAACCTGAAGACCTGTCGCCCGAGGAATTCGAGATTATGAAAACCCACACCGAGGCCGGCGAAAGAATTATCAACCAGATTATTGAACGCGACGATGAAAGCGAATTCCTGTACTTTGCCAAGCTCTTCGCAAAGTATCACCACGAGCGCTGGGACGGCGAAGGCTATCCGCTAGGGCTGAAGGGCGAGGATATACCGCTGGAGGGGCGTATTATGGCTGTTGTGGACGCATATGACGCCTTGATATCAGGCAAGAACAGGGAAGTCATGACGGTAGATGAAGCCTTCATAGAGATCGCTGAAGGAAGCGGTACGCAGTTTGACCCAAAGATTGTGGAAGTGTTCTGCAAGGCGCGGGATCAGATCAAGGAAGTAAGCCGAGTTTAGGACAGGCTATTATAGTGAAACAATTTGAAAAGTGAACCAATATTTTCTGGAAGCGTCGGCCTACTGCCGCCGACGTTCCACAGAGGAGGCGCTTTAGCGCCGAGCTAATATTGGTCTGAATTGAAGTGTTTAACATAACAGCCCTATTGACGACATATAGGTGATGTCGTCAATAGGGCTGTTTTTGCGTCAAGCTTTATGTTTCTCAATATGCTTAGTGCTTCGAGAGTTCAAGATGCTTTGTGCACAACTTCTCCAGAATGTTGGCGCTGTGGGTCACTACGATCATGATGCAGTTGGTTTCGCGCTGTACTTCCCGTAAGTTTTCGATGATGACGCACTCTGTTTCGTTATCCAGGTTGGAGGTTGGCTCATCGAGAATCAGCACGTCATAGTCGCTGGCCAGAGCGCGGGCAAGGCCTACGCGCTGGCGTTCGCCGCCGGATAGGCCCAGGGCGTTGTCATCCATCGAGAAGTGGTCTATGGCGCTGAGCTTTGCGGCGTCGCGGATGCGCTTCTCGGGGCGCTTCCTGCCGAAGCTGATGTTGTCGTGGAGAGTAGAGTCAAATATAAATACGTCCTGGGGCAGTACCGCGATGCGCTCGATGTAGCTTGCCGGATCGATGTCCACATAGTTTTTTCCGTTGATTGCTATTTCGCCTTCGCTTGGAGCGACTTGGCGCTTCAGGAGGCGCATCATGGTTGATTTGCCGGCTCCTGATGGGCCCGTTATCGCCAGCGCGTCGCCGCGCCTGAGCTTAACGTTCAGCCCGCTCAGTACGGTTTCGCCGTCGGGGTAGCCGAAGCCCAGATTCTTGAACTCAAGCTCGTCGATTTTGTCGATCTCCTCAAGCTGCGCCTGTTCGCGAACTTCCTTTGTCAGCAGTTCTTCAAGTCGTTCTTCTACGGCTTTGGCGTTTTGTATGTCGATGTTGAAGTCGGTCAGCGCCTTGATCGGCTCCTTGAGGCGCGGTAGAAAGTAGTAAAACGCGATGATGTTACCGACCGTTATGTCGCCGCCGCCAACAAGGTAGAATATTCCGGCCATGATCGCCGCTACGGGTATTATGCTTGTAATAGTGTTTGTGGCCGCTTTCGAGAGGGTTTGCCAGTATTTTAGCTTGCTCAGCCGGTGTTCGTACTTGTCCACCAGCTTCTCGAAGTAGCCGGCGGAATGGTTTTCGGCGGCGTAAAGTTGTATCGTGTCGATGCCCGTCAGGGTTTCATTGGCTTCGGAGATCAGCGTGGAGAAGGCTTCGCGCTCCTTGACGGCGCTTTTTCGCAGATGCTTGTTGATTTGACTGTACGCCGCGAAGAACATCAGCGAAAAGGCAATGGTCATCAGTTTCATGTACACGTTCAGCACAAGCAGGAACCCGAATATGACGATGATGTGCAGCAGGTTGAGCAGCAGGGTGGGCATCATAACGAGTTTGCTCTGCACATATATGTACGAGTCGTTGATTACCTTGTTGTTTATGTCGCCCACAGGATGTTCCTGGAAAAATTTATAATTCTTGTGCAGTACGTTTGAAAAGAAGAAGCTGCGTACAATACCGGCTCCACGGTTAATAAGGTCTGCCCAAAGGTAGCCCTGCAACCAGTCCAGGAACAGGCACACGAGCAGCAGGCCCACTATCGTTCCGATTATATATATGTAGGCCGAACTTTCGCCGGGGTAAGGGTACAAATCGTCGATGAGCAGACCCATCAGGTATGGAGGAAGCAAACCCGCTAATATATGCAGTCCGCTTACAAACACTACGATTCTGCGGTACTTGTGCAGAGGCTGCAATATTCTTGAAACTTCGCCGGATAGTATGGTGTTCACCTTCTTTCAATGGCTGTAGGCATATGGTATGAAATCGTAAAGGCCAGTATACCACTGTTGGCGTCCGATTTCAATGTGAATGTATACGAAAAAACTTGACTTGCGACGCGGAAATTGATGTAATATTTTTCGGAGTCGACTAAAATAAAAGAGAGATGCTTGTGGCAGCTCTCTTTTAAATATCTATATCTGCAGATGTACAATAAAGTGAAGGTTTCTGTCAAAAATCAGGCTTGCGGGCATTGGGTATAGACACAAGCGATCATTGTAATATACTACACTAAGTGCATGAGCTTCAAACATAGCAAGCCATTCCATTTTTGTCATGTAATTATAGGGAAGCCTCACCCCATAATGAGCATTTCCTACATAGTCCATGAACTTTAGCGTGGCGTACGCAAATATTCCTTCCAGCAAGTGGTCTTTTATGATAATATTTTGCTTAGTGACACGCTTTATCTCTTGTAAGAGCAAGGCTGGATCTTCGGAGTCTGCCTGCTGTCTAACATACCATAATCTTGAGCGCGCCAATGAAATAGATTTTCATGTAATATTTTTGGCTTATAGACAAATTGACAAAGATAGGGAGCTGATCTATAATAATCTCAATGATTTTCATGGAATGGGAGGATCATATGAAGTTTGTGAGTATGTTCTTCGCGGCGGCGATATGGCTTATTTTAGCATATATGTACATAGCATCCGAAGTAATAGGTGAGAGCATTGCCGCACTGCCTAACTATCTGTCCCTTTTCTTCCATGGCGACGGGAACATTGGGGCGCTTGGCATTGTTCGCGCAATGAGCGCGCCCCTTGTGCCGGTGGCTGTGGGTGCGCTTATTACGTCGGTAGTATTCGGGCTGCTCAGGGAGGACAGACGGTTGATCGACGCTCTATACACGTTTAGCTTGTCGAGTGTGTTCGGGATCATGGCGTACAATTATTTCTTCCGGTACGTTAGAATTTATATTGTTGAGTTAGGAAGCATTGACTTTGGGCTGTTCGGGCTAAAATTTCTGCTGTTCGCGCCGCTTGCGGTGCTTGGCAGCTTTCTGGCCGCGATCAGCGCGGCGAACAGGCGCTCGGACATTGCCGCAGGAATTCGTCTGGGCGTTGTCGGTGTGCTGTATACCGCCTCAATGATCGTCGTCAACAGTGTGTATATAATTCAGGACTTTAGCGGAGCGTTAATAGCCCGCGTGGTAGGAGCCATTCTAGCCGTCGCGGTAATCACCTTCATTAATGGTATATTTGCGATAATTTCACTGATGCCAGGAGTTGCAATTTTATACCTAACAAGGATTATATTTCCAATAAAATTTGTGTTGACAGACGCATAATTCCGTGCTATTATGTCCTTTGTCACCTCGCGCAACATTGCTCGGGAAATAATTTTAAAAATTATTCAAAAAGGGTATTGACATGCGGGATGACTTCTGCTAGAATACGAAAATGTGCCACATCTACAGCACATGTAACGCCCGAACCTTGAAAACTGAATAGGGGAGAAAGGTAATTCGTTAAGGGAGCGAGTTAGGATACAGGGGAGTCTGAGAAGCAAGGGTATGCGAATGGATCACAGAAGGTGTGAGAAAGGAGTATAG
>WRAW01000094.1 GCA_009780015.1 Defluviitaleaceae bacterium
CCGGATTCGATGCCATGATGGACGCTATCCGGCGCGGCGAGGCAAACTGCATCGTGGTCAAGGACGAGCATTGCAAGCACAGACTAAAAAATTTATGAAAGAATTTTTCTGGACGGGGTAGTATCAGTGCGCATCGTCTGTTTCGGCAAGCTGCGGCTTGGCAAAGTCGCTGAGGGTTTCGTGGTGTGCTCGTCTTGGTTGCTTGTGTCGAAAATGCAGATTATGTTGACTTCCTCAGTGGGGAGTTGTGCAAGCATCATTCATGACCGTTCTGATTTATTTGCGGCTGTTGCCGTTTTTTTGTTTCGCTCCACTTGCTTTTTGGCTTCGTCAAGTCGGCCGAGCAAGGACGGTTTGGCTTTTGTCACGGGCTTGCGTTCGGCGTTTGCCGCCTTTGCCGCCTTTGCCAAATCCATGACTGAGATTGATTTGCCAGCCTTAACGTCCGCTTCTAGTTCGGCTACGGTGGGCGCGGGCTTCTCCGGCGTTTTCATGTGTTCGCGTCTCGTTTCCTCGCCGAGAAATCCGTCCAGTTCCTCAAACCCCACTCTGTCAACGTAAAACGCGGAAATATCGCCGTTATGCCGTAAGACGATAACGTCGCTGACTGATACGGAGCGCGCCCTATAGTCGTCGGGCAGGTTCACGTTGAAATCTTGATATATCTTGTTGAGGGCAGGGTAACGGTCGGACAGGAACTCGATACGCTCCAATAGCGGGGCAGTGTAGACAAGCTCGTAGTTTTTGCGCTCTACGGGCAAGCCGAGCGCTTCAAGTTCGCGCATCGGCACGAAGCGGAAACCACGTGCGGGGTCGAGGTCGTCGCGCACTTGGTAAATCCCGATCTTGTTCTCGCGGCTATATTGGTTATCCCCATAGAGCAAGTCCGCTTCGCGTTTGCCCTCCGCATTCGCCGCTTCTGCCTGCTTTGCCGCATATTCCGGTGAGCGTTCCCAATCGCCGCAATCAATTCCGAAAAGCCCGTCGTGGTTGGCTATTTCTTCGCGGTCAAATGCAATCGCTTCGGTGTTATCGGGGTAGAGCAGATAGATGGTCGTGTTTGAATCGTAAAACTGCAAAGCCCACGATTCGCTGAGCGGAACCATGCCGCCGTTTTCATAGCCGTACTCTTTCATTTGGCGTATGTTCACGGTCGGGTCGGGCATCCTTGCATCGTTTTTGGTCAGTGTTTCCGGGAGCGCCCGTTTTACCGATTCGTATATACTTGCGGGTGCGGATGCGCCTTCGATATTGGGCGGCATGTTCTCAGGCGCAGGCGAAAAGCCGTGCGCCCAAGTGTCTGGCGAGTTCGCCACGGTATCGATCCGTTGCCTGACTTCCGTCGGCATATCCTGGTCGTATATGGTGACGGAACGCTCGGTGCTGATATGGGCGACAGTCATATAGTCGTTGTCGCGCTGTTCGGCGCGGTTCCATACAGTGATGCCATTGCCGAGAAAGCCATATCCGAGGTCGTATTCCTTTTCCGGCTCGCCCGCCGCTTCGGGAGTTATCTGCGCTTCCTGCGCGGTGTTCTTGGGTTCGAGATAGGCTTTGACAAACGCGTAATCTTCCAACCGCGCTTTAAAGTCAGGGTCGTCAACATATTGCCTGTATAACGGATAATGCTCCCCAGCTTCCTGCTGTCCTACTTCGAGCAACAAGTCATCTACGACTCGACGCACGATTTGGTCACACGCCCTTCGTGCATCCGCTTTATCGTCGCGTAACAGAGTGCCTGATGAAGCGGCATATTGCGCAGCTCGCTTAGCGACTATTTCTGCGTACTTTTGGTATACCTGAGTTGCCGTCAAGCCTTGGGATAACGCCGCAGTCTCCGAGGCTGGCATGTCCGGTGTGGCGGTTATTTTATTTGCCGCGTTTGTGTCAGCCATTTCCTATTGCACCTCCAATCCGTGGTTCTTCGTATTGGTTCTGCGTGTGGTCGCAATGCCAGCCGCCGCTGCTGTCGCGGTAAACAATAAACGGCTCGGTGGAGCCGTCGATCACGTCCTGCATCTTTGAATTAATAGCGGCATTGAAATCCATGAACCTCACAGCCCCCTCTCATGCGGCTTGTTGCCGTCATCGCGGGCGGCGTTCCGCTTCGCTTTCTCTTTGCATTGCTCCAGGCGTTCAAGCAGGGGTTTCCTTTTCTCCGTGCCGTCTTTCGGGTCGTTATTTCCTATGATGCCGTCGATGTTGTTGTAATTGCCCTCGACGCTCATCTCGACGGTGCGGAGATGGTTGTGGATCGGGAAATCGCGCCCCTGCCTTTTTTGTGCGTATTCATACGGCATGGTTTTTCCTCCTCTTGCTTCTTAATGGGGCAAGGTTTTTTTGTTTTTTTGCTTAAAAAGCGCAGCGCCCATCTTTTCGACGGGCGCAGCGCCTTTGCATTTTGCGGCTTTGTTTACTTGGATGAGAGCAGACGCATTAAATCACTCATGTTGGCAAGGCCGCTGCCTAAATCCAGATTTCCGCATTCCAGAGTGACGCATACTACGTCGTTCTCACGCAGAAGCCGCTCCCATTCGAGCATCGGCTCAATGCCGCGCGCTATGCGGTCTGCGCCAGTTGCGATAACCGCTTTAACATTACCTGCTTGTATATCCGCAATGAGCCGCTTCATCGCCGGGCGGTCAAGGGTGGCGCCGCTTTCCCCATCGTCGATGTACAAAGCTGTGTTCGTATGACTGTTTTCGTCGGCATACCGCAGGAGCCGATCCTTTTGGGCTTCAATCGCGAAGCCGTCTTTGGTTTTTGTCGCTGTCCTGCAATATAGGGCGGTATGGGTTTCGGGGATATTCGCAACCCGGCAATAAGCCGCAGTCGCATAATCTGCTCGATCCAGCATTGTATAATCTGATCTATCCGACATTATCTAAGACCTCCGTTTCGATATTGTCCGCGAAGTTCTCGAACTTCCAGTGAATTTCTATATGATTGCCCGGATACACAAGGATTTTGTCAATCATGGCATTTACAATGTCTTTCGGCGTCGCTTTTTCGCTCAAGGCATTTTTGGCGATTTTGGCGGCTTTTTCGTGTGCGCCCCTGTCGCGCTCCGCTTGTTTCATGATGGCGCGCTGATTGTTCAGTATGTCTATCTGCTTGGCGTAGCCGGCTTTTAGGCTGTCGAACGTATCCTTGTCGATTTCGCCGTTAATGAACTGCTCATAGCTCATTTGGCGCTGCTGCACAAGATGGCGGATTTGCGCTTCATGGTCTTCCATCTTCTGCACGTCGGCGGTTTTTTTATGAAACCCAGATAAATCGTTTGATGCCAGCACAACCTCAGCCTGCTTCCTGATAATCGCCAGCACCGACTCATCAA
Source organism: Defluviitaleaceae bacterium (assembly GCA_009780015.1). Lineage (GTDB taxonomy): Bacteria > Bacillota > Clostridia > Lachnospirales > WRAA01 > WRAA01. Next base: position 3,338 of record WRAW01000094.1, read on the forward strand.
GCTCGCGGGCGCTTACCTTCATTTTGTGGCACTCGGCGCTCAGGTCTGCTGCAGAACGATGGCAGCGGAACACAGGGTCGGCTATCGGATCGTAGGCAAGCCCATAGCCGCAGCAGCCGCATTTGACTATGCCGCCATATAGCAGATAGTCACGCGGCTGCACGTTTCTTCTCCTGACCCTGCTGTTTGCCGTGATTTCCTGCACCTCGTCGAACGCCTCCTGGCTTATGATTGGCCGGTTCTTGCCGGGAATAATGATCCAGTCGCTTTCCGGCGTATGAAAGCTCTTGCCGGTTTCGTAATCCTTCAGTATTTTCCCTGAGACGAAAGCGCCTGTGTATTGAACATTTTTAAGTATGTTGCGGACGCTTTTGGCAGTCCATTGGCATAGCGGCGCAATATCGTGCCCTCTGGCGCGCATGACGTGCTCGGAAGGCGTCGGATAGCCTTTTTCGGATAATCTGCCGCTGATCCCCGCGCATTTCATCCCTTGCAGCGCCATGTCGTAGATTTCTCTGACTACGCCTGCCGCCATGTCGTCTATTTCCCATTTGCCGCTTTCTGTCTTCGCATAACCGTATATCGGCGTGGCGGCAATCCATTCGCCGCTGACCATACGGGTGCGTTTGTATCGGTCCTCGTCTTGCATCAGATTCCCGACTGGCTTAACCGTCGTCGAGCCTTTGAACCTGCCCAACAATCCCTTCACCGCCGCAAAATCCTCTTTGCTTATTATTGGCGGGTGCCGGTCTGGGATAATGATCCACTCGGATTTATCGGTATGGATTTTGCTGTGCGACCCGACCGCCTTCGATTCCTGTTTGCCGGACACATAAGCCCCGGTGTACTGCTCGTTTTCGAGCATGTGCAGGACCATCCTCGCCGTCCACAGACAGGCAGCGTCAATTTCTTTGCCGCGCTTCATTTCGATGTACTCGCGGGGGGTCGGATGCTTGGCTGCGCACAGACTGTCGCGAATTGCCGCAGTCGGCATCCCTTCCAGCGCCATCTTGAATATCTGCCTGACGACCGCAGCCGCAGCCTCGTCCGGCTCCCATTTGCCAGCGTCGTTTTTTTGGTATCCGTAAATGGCGTTTGCGACGATGTTCTCCCCGCTTAGCATCTGAGCCCGCTTCGCGCTCTTGACTTTCTTTGACAAGTCCCGGCTGTAGTATTCGTGCATCAGGAACTTAAACGCGACTTCAAGGCCGCCGGAGCCGTCGATGTGGTCGTCCGAATCGAAACCATCGCCTACCGATATAAAGCGTATGCGGTAGAGGGGGAATATCTGCTCGATGTAGTAGCCGCTTTCGATCTCGTTTCTCGAAAGCCTTGAGAAATCCTTCGTGACTATGCAGTTTACCTTGCCTTTTTGCACAAGGTCGAGCATTTCCTGCACAGCAGGACGCTCAAGGTTCGTGCCGGTATACCCATTGTCTACAAACTCCAGGACTTCGGCGTTCGGTATGTCCAGCCCCTCGATATGCTTGTCGAGCAGAAGATGCTGGTGGGGTATGCTCATGCTTTCGGTCACCGCGTCGTCGAGGGAGAGGCGGATGTATTTCGCGATTACATATTCATTCATCATCGGCTTCCTCCCCGTACATAAATTCTTCGTCCGCAAAGGTGAACTTCACCCTAATGCTCTTGTCCTCGAAAACGCGTACCTTCTCTATGAGGCTGTCCACAGCCTCCGCTGTTAGGTCGGATATGCCGTGGACAGACTGTATGCTGCCGGAGGCTTTCGCGATTTCGGTTTCGCGCCTTATGCGGTCATGGGCGGCGTTGCGCAGTTCCTTGATAAACGCTGCAAGCGCGGCGATCTTCGTTTCGTAAGTTGTTTTCAATTGCCTGTACTCGGCGTCGTTTATCGCACCGTTCGAAAGGCTCTCATACAGGCCCTTCAGGTACCGGCTGTTCTTGTCCAGCTCTGTCTGCGCGTCCCGCAATTCCGCTTTCTCTTTTTCTGCCTGTGCAGCGCTTCCCGCTTCGGCAAGTCTGATAGCGAACCCACTATCTTGCGCGTGGAGCGCGGCGATCAGTTTTTCTTTCAGCGCGTTTTCGTTTATTCTTACTAAAGTGCAGTCGGATTTATCGTACATATGCTGGGTATTGCATCTGAAGCTGTAGTGCGTTTTGCTGTTGCGGCGGCGGGGCATCGTAAATCCGCAATGCCCGCAGAACACTTTCCGCAAGAAAATGTTTTTCGTTGAAGGGTCTTCATAGCGCTTTTTCGGCGGCTCGCCGCTTTTTCCCCACAACGCCTGCACTTCGGCGAACAGGTCGCGGCTCACGATGCCCTCGTGGGTGTTTTCAGTGACTACCCACTCGGACTGAGGGAGCTTTTTCTGTTCATAGCTTTGCGTCCTGTGCTTGCCTTGAACCATGTCCCCGCAGTAAACCCGATTTTTGAGGATTTCGTATACGATGCCCTTGTTCCAGTGTATGTGACCATTCGCTTCCTTTTCGGTAGCCACTCCTATCGAGTGCAGATACCTTCTTGGCGGCAGTATCCCATTGCTGTTGAGCCATTTCACTATTGCGGTGACGCTTTCGCCGGAAGCCGCCATTTCAAACATCCGCTTTACGATAAGGGCGGTGCATTCGTCCGGGGCAAGCCTATAGCTGTCCTCGCGGCTTTTCATGTAGCCATATGGGGGCAAGCGCCCGACAAAGTAGCCGCTCCGGATGTTCATCTGCTTGGTCGCACGTATTTTGCGCCCGATTTCAAGCGCATAGGCTTCGTTCACCATGTTCTTCAAGCTGACCATGATGCCGCCGCAACTTCCGTCGGCGGAATCGTAATCGTCCGTTATGGCTATAAAGCGAATCCCGTTCATTGGGAAGTATTTTTCGATATAGAACCCCGTGTCAATCGCGTTTCTCCCCAGGCGCGATAAATCTTTCGTTACGCAGCAGTCGATTTTGCCGTTTTCCATGTCGCAAACCATGCGCCGGAATGACGGGCGCTCAAACGATTGGCCGCTCAAGCCGTCGTCGATGTATACGTCGCGTAGCTCTATGTCCGGCTGCGCGGCTATGAACATTTCAATGATGGCCCGCTGCGTCTCGATTGAATCTCCCTTTTGTTTTTTGTCTACGGCGGACAGCCGTATGTACGCCCCTGCGCTGTGCGCCGCTTCCTTCTTTGCCGGTGTCGGCTCGGTTTCTATATGCTTCCTGCTTTTCCTTGCCATTTACGCCGCCTCCTTATGGAAGAGTTCGACGGCGCTGTCGTATTCTAGCTGGTAGTTGAAGCTGATCTCGATCTCGCTTTTGCCGAGTACGCGGATGCTGTGGATTAGCTGTATCACCGTCCTGCGGTCTATGGAGTCGAGGTTCTCGAATTTGGTGAAATGCCCCGTCCACGCCATGCGCTCATGCCTGCACGAAAGCACGGACTCTATTTCATTGCGCAGCTTCGCATTGGCAATGGCAAGCGTGTCGGAGTCTGCGGAGTATGCCCCCTTGAGGGATTTGTACTCGTCTTTCGACAGGTTGCCGTTCATCATGCTTTCGTACAAGCCGGATTTGTACCCCCGGATTTTTTCCAGCCTACGCTCGTTTTCGGCGATTTGCTCTGTGAGCCTGCCCGCAAGTTCGCTGGCTATGCGCGTGGAGTCAAGGCCGGCGATCAGCGTTTCAAGCGACGCTATGTTCGTGATGTGCGCTTTGATATTGCCAATCACGCAATCTATAAGGTCGCGCTCCTTTAGCATTGCCGGAGTCAAGCATCCGTTCTTTTTTCCGGTGGGGCACCAGTAATAATGGTATTTCTCGCCCTTGTACGGCACGGTTTTCCTCGTCATCCGGTTTCCGCAGCTCCCGCAGATCAGTATGCCGGAGAATAGGTACACTTTGTCGCCCTTTGGCGCGGTGCGTGTGTCGAGCCTCATTATCTTCCGCGCGAGGTCGAAGTTGTGCCGCATGATAATGGCCTCGTGCGCGTTCTCGGTCCTATGCCATTCGTCCTCCGGCTTCTGCACAAGCTCCCTCAGCTTGTACGTCGGCGTCCCATATTTGCCCTGCACCAGAGTGCCTGTATAGGTCTCGTCATTTAGTATGCGGATTATGGTAGTAACGCACCAGCTTGCGCCGTCCCTGTCCGCGTAGCCGCCTTTCGGGTACGGCAGCCCCCTGTCTTTCCTATACTCCATAGGGGAGAGGACGCCGCGCCCGTTCAATGTCGCTGCGATCCGCGCCGAGCTGTATCCGTCTATCTTCATGCGGAAGATGTCGCGCACGATCTCGGCGGCATAATCGTCGATAGCGAGCTTATTGCGGTCGCTCTCGTCCTTCTTGTAGCCGTAGACCGGGCAAGCCCCGGTGTAGTCGCCGTTTGCGCGTTTGACGTTCAGCGCGCTGCGTGTCTTGATGGAAATGTCGCGGCAGTATTCGTCGTTGATGATGGATTTCACTGATATGAACAGGCCGTCCGTGCTGTCGTTGAGCGTGTCGATATTATCGGTGATCGCTATGAACCTGACGCCATACGCCGGGAATATGCGGCGCAGGTAGCGCCCGGTTTCGATCCTGTCCCTCCCTAGGCGCGATAAATCTTTCGTGAGTATGCAGTTCGCCCCGCCTTCCTGTATGAACGCCATCATAGCGTTAAATGAGGGACGGTCGAACACGACCCCCGACACCCCGTCGTCCACGTACTCCCCGACTGCCTCTATTTCCGGGTGGTTTTTCAGGTATTCGTCGATGAGCCTGCGCTGGTTTGCTACGCTGTCGCTTTCGCCGTTCTTATTGTCGTCGGCGCTTGACAGGCGGATGTATTTTACCGCCATGTACTTGATGTCCTGCATAAATGATGCCTCCTTCAATTCCCGTATGCTTTCCCGAAAATCAAAGGGCGGCGGGTCTCGATATCCTTTTCCGATACTAATTTTACGCAAGCCCTTTGGGAAAGTCGAGTCTGTCGTTCGATGTTTAAAGCAATATGTTTAATACAGTATCCCCCGAAGGCAGTCCTCTATTGTTGTCCCATCCTTTGCGTATACAGCCCTGACGGTCATCGTTTCGCTTTTGTAGTTGTGCATGTCTTTTACTTGCCGCATGAACTCGCTGCGGCGTTCATCTTGCGGCAGTTCCTTGTCAATGCATATTGTTGTTATCTCCACCAGATCGGCAGCATCAACGATCTCTCGCATAAGCGCAACCTCCGTTCATTGTCA
>WRAW01000095.1 GCA_009780015.1 Defluviitaleaceae bacterium
ATCCTCCGTGGGAAACCTCTTGACCAGCTCTAAGAACGTCATAATAGCACCTCGTAACGCTTATTTAGTGCTATTATATCATATTAATTAAACTATGTCAAGGGATAATTCCGAAAAGAAATAAAGGCGGCAGACTGCCACCCAGACCATCAAATTATCCCGCTGTATCTTTGCGGGATTTATTATTATTCCTTAGACAGTCTTTACGAGGCGTTGCCGGATGGATTCGTAAATGATTATTCCGGCGGCCACAGATGCGTTCAGCGACTGTACCGCGCCCGGCATCGGCAGCCTAAGCCATGCGTCGCATCGGCCGGCCAAGGCGGGAGAAACGCCGCTCGCTTCGTTGCCGATGATTATGGCGCAATTACCGCAAAGGTCTGTATCGTACGGCAATGTTGAACCCTCTAAGTGTGCGGCGTATATTCGCGCTTGTTGCCGGCTCAAAAGCGACATAACTTCGTCTGCGTCGAGATTGTCAACAATGTGGACGGCAAATACGCAGCCCGACGACGCGCGGACAACCTTGGGACTGTAGGCGTCAACGCAGCCCGGCAGCGCGAATACCGCCGAAACACCGGCGGCGGCGGCCGTTCGTATGATCGTACCTAAGTTGCCGGGGTCGCGTACGTCCTCACAGACAAGGTACAGACCGCCAAGACCGGCTAACGCCTCAGAGTCGGGGCGCGGCTGACGGCAGACCGCTACTATGCCCTGCGGCGTAACCGTGTCGCAAACCAACCCCATCAATTTATCCGCTACAATCCGATGGACGTACTTCTCACAGAGACCTCTGTGCGCCTCTCGCTGGCTGGCCGCGACCAGCAGGTATTCCACACCGGTATTGTCCGCTACGTCCGCAATGTACGCCGCGCCTTCCAGCACGAACTTGCCAAGCTTGCGACGCCGCTTGGCGTTTCGTAGCTGCAAGGCTTCCTTTACGAACTTGTTGTCTGTGCTCTCGATAATATTTTCCACGAAATTATCTCCGTATATTTACGCCTTGCTTAATACCGTTACTAATCGCTGCCGCCAACCCCTTGGGGTTTTCCAACGCCATGGAATGTCCCGCGTTATCAACGATTTCGATGTGTATGTCGTTGTTTTCCAAGCCTTGTATATCAAGGTTCGGAATGCTCCTTTCACCGCAGATAAACGTCTTCGGGCAGTCAAGCGAATAAAGTATTTCCCTCCACGATGGCGTCAGTCCGTCAATGACAGACCTTGACACCGTATAGGCCGCCTGAGGAAGCCACGTCGAAAGACTTGCGGCCCATACTGTTCTTGACGATTTTCTGCCTTTGTCGATTATTGCGGCAAAGCCTTCATTGACAAATTCATCCGGTCCGAAAGCCGCAATAGCCCTGCTTGTTAAACCTCCGCCGCTGTCCAGGTTTGGTTCGGTCAGGATTATATTCTCCAGCCTGTTCCTGCACATATCCGCCAGAGACAGCGCCACAGCTCCGCCCAGGCTGTGACCGAACAGAATAAAACGTTCGATATCCAACCCGCTTACAAATTCCGAAAGATATTTAGCATGTCCGCTTATAGTGTAGTCGGCATCAATCGGTTTGTCACTGTAACCGGCACCCAGCAAGTCGACAAGAATATGCCTGTTTCCTTTGATTTCGGCCTGAGTCACTACGTTTGGGTAGTCGGAGGAGCCGGCGCAGCCCAAACCGTGAATAAATAAGACAGGCGTCCCATTACCGTCAAAGTCGTGATAACGTATTGAATATCCGGAATTTTTCAGTATATATTCTTTCAATGAATGTCCCCCTTATTTTTTAAGATGGTTTGTATGACGACTTTAGCGCTACTGTCCTGTTGAACACGAGTGAGCCGGGCTTCGAATGCTTTGAGTCAAGGCAGAAGTAGCCGTTGCGGATAAACTGGAACCTGTCTCCAATCGCCGCTGATTGTAATGATGGCTCTAGTTGTATGTTTTCCAGCAACTGCATAGAGTTGAGGTTATCGCGGTAGCCGCTTTCGCTGGACGGGTCGTCAAATGCCAGCGGCTCGAACAGCCTGGCCTGAGCGGGAATGGAGTGCTTAGCGCTGACCCAGTGAATCGTGCCCTTTACTTTGCGCCCATCGAATCCTGAACCGCTGCGGGTTTCGGGATCGTAAGTGCAGTGAACCTCTGTCACAAGGCCCGCGTCATCCTTCACAAAGCCTGTGCATGTGACAAAGTAGGCTCCTTTCAGGCGCACTTCGCGGCCGGGCGTAAGGCGGTGGAACTTGGAGGGCGCGTCCTCCATGAAGTCTTCGCGCTCAATATAGAGTTCCCGGCAGAAGGGAACTTCGCGTGTGCCCATCTCTTCCATCTCGGAGTGATTCTCAATTGTCATTGTCTCGGTCTGGTCTTCGGGATAGTTGGTTATGACCAGCTTTACCGGGTCAAGTACGGCCATTACTACCTTTGACTGGCTTTTCAGGTCTTCACGCACAAAATGCTCAAGCTGGGCATAGTCCACCATGGACTCGGCTTTCGCCACGCCCACCGAGTCGCAGAACTCGCGTATAGCCGCGGGCGTATAGCCGCGCCGTCTTAGTCCGCACAAAGTCGCGAGGCGGGGGTCGTCCCAGCCGTCAACGCCGCCCTTGTCAACAAGTGCTTTCAGATACCGTTTTCCCATTATCGTGTTGGTCAGGCGCAGCTTGGCGAATTCGATCTGCCGGGGGATTATGTCGAAGCAGCCGGCCTCCCTTACACACCAGTCGTACAATGGGCGGTGATCCTCGAATTCCAGTGAACACATAGAATGAGTGATGCCCTCTATCGCGTCACCCAGCGGGTGCGCATAGTCGTACATAGGGTATATGCACCACGCGTCGCCCGTGTTGTGGTGCGTTGTGTGGCTTATCCGATATATAACGGGATCACGCATGTTTATGTTGGGCGACGACATGTCGATCTTGGCGCGCAGAGTCCGTGCCCCGTTGGGGAACTCGCCCGCCCTCATGCGCTCGAACAAGTCGAGGTTTTCATCAATAGGACGGTCGCGGTAAGGGCTTAGTTTACCGGGCTGGGACAGCGTGCCACGGTACGAGTGCACATCGTCGGCCGTAAGGTCGCATACATACGCCTTGCCCTTCTCAATCAGCGCCACAGCGATCTCGTACAGACGCTCGAAGTAGTCCGACGCGTAGTACATCCGCTCTTCCCAGTCGAACCCCAGCCACTTTATGTCCTCTATTATTGCGTTTACAAACTCGACATCCTCCTTGGTCGGGTTAGTGTCGTCAAAGCGCAGGTTGCACTTGCCCCCGTACAGCTTCGCCATTCCAAAATTTATACATATCCCCTTGGCGTGCCCAATGTGCAGATATCCGTTGGGCTCCGGCGGAAAGCGCGTGTGTATCTTGTGCGTATCGACCCCAAGGTCGGCTCGTATATGATGGTGTATAAAACTTCCTGTTGCGTCCAGTCTTTCGGGCATAAAGCTGCCTCCTTATCGTTAGTTGTTACTGTATTATTCCACATTACGGCTTTTTTTTCAAGCTATTCTTGTTGAAAATGTTGACAGAATGTGTTAGATGTTGTCGTTTTACTATTGCATAAAGGAGGCTAATGTGGTAAAATTTATAGAACATTTTAAAATTTGACAACATAGGGACAAACAACACTATATTGCTATGGGGGTTGAGTTAGTATGGATTTTATTGACGAATTACGTAATTTTTCTTCTCGAGCTCTCAAAATAAAGGATGCTGTTACTACAGAGGATGCGACAAAAACTTCCTTGGTGCTTCCATTTTTTAAATTATTAGGATACGATATATTTAATCCTTTAGAATTTGTTCCAGAGTTTACGGCTGACGTAGGAATAAAAAAGAGTGAAAAGGTTGATTATGCCATTGTAATTGACGATAACCCTATAATTTTGATAGAATGTAAACGATACGGGGAAGCTCTTGATAAACATGCATCCCAGCTTTTTAGATATTTTGGAACAACTTCAGCAAAATTCGGTATACTGACAGACGGCATAAACTATATGTTTTACACTGACCTAAACGAGCGAAACAAGATGGACTTGGAGCCTTTCTTAGTTTTTAGCATACTAGACATACCTGAACACTTAGTATCTGAATTAAAACGTTTTGCTAGGCCAACTCTTGACGTTGATACAGCATATTTTGCTGCGATTGAATTAAAGTACACCAATAAGATCCGAGATTTTTTAAACAGCCTAAGAAGCGAACCTACCGATAGCTTTGTTAAATATATGATGACTGAGATTTATGACGGAAAGCAAACCCAGAAAGCGGTTGACACATTCCGCCCAATTGTGAAGCGTGGTTTTAGCCAATATATAAGCGATAACATACGAGAGACGTTAAAAAATGCTATGAAGAGTCAATCGGATACTGAGGCAATTGCGTCAGCGACGACTGAATTAGAACAAGCGCCCGTTGCTCAAATTGGTACTATCCAGCCGCTTGAAGAAAATGCTATGGCGCTTACACATGACGAAATAGAAGCATTTGTAATCGTAAAGTCTATCCTTAGAGATTTTTGTGATATAAATCGACTTGCACACCGTAACTCGTCCAACTATGTTGCCGTTCTGCTCGACGACAATAAGCTAAAAAGGATATGTAGATTTTGGTTTAAAAGGAAGCAAAAATATATAACAATTCCAGATGAAAATAAGAAGCCCGTACGTTATGACATATCTCATCTTAACGAAATATATAATTACGCAGACCTCATAAAAGGATCGTATGATCGTTATTTATCTAAAGGCGCTCTTGTTATGGATGATGAAGAGGATGTATAGGCTTTATACAGCTAGAAATCTTGACCAATGCCAAGAAGAAAAGTTATGAACACAAGTATACTGACAGCCGTGTGGATGACAGAGCAAATTTGTCATGGCAGTGTCAGATGATGTTTAACATTTATTTTACAAGTTATTAGGCTTGTTATTTTGCTAATAGCCATATTTTCTTTCCTGAATTAATTTACTTGCAACGAGCATAGGCGGTCACAATGTTGATATTTAAGATAACAGACCCGGAATTAAACGTGTTTATGGGGCGCTTATTCAAGGAAGGCGTGTTTGATATATTTGAGGTGCGGGGGCTGGAGGTCGGCGCGTTTACAAATTTTCAGATAAGCGGGGCGCTGGATCGTGCGTTTGATGAAGCGCCGGAGACAAGCCCGGGATATTGTTCATGGGAGCGCATAAAGCCGTTCGCTGTGGCGTTCATTAAGGGTAAGAAGCGTCCCAAAGCCATAAAGATAACTCTTGCGTACCCATCGGAGGATGCGGCGCAGGTTCATCCTAACGCCGCCGCGTTATTCCTGAACATCAACTACGAGAATAATGAGGCGCAGTTGAGTACGGCGGTCTCACAGCGGAATTTTTCGCTTGACAAGTCGGTTGACGGCGCCTGGGACGACTATATTGACGCATTCTTCGCAAAGAACAACATACCTGTTAGCACTCGATTGTAGTGAGTGCTAATTTCATTGTTGACAAAATACGCGGGATATACTACAATAATGCCTAATAATTCATACAAAGGAGTGATTGACATGAGCCTTGAAAAAGGCAACCTCTCGATAAACAGCGAGAACATCATGCCGATAATAAAGAAGTGGTTGTATTCCGATACGGACATATTCATACGCGAATTGGTGTCCAACGCTTCCGATGCCGTAACTAAGCTGAAGAAGCTGGCTCAGATGGGCGACGCGCCCGGCGTGTCACCGGACGAGAACTACCGTATAGATGTAGTGGTGGACAAGGCGAACAGGACGATAGAGGTCGTCGACAATGGAATTGGAATGACGGCTGAAGAGGTACGGACGTACATCAATCAGATAGCTTTTTCCGGCGCTAATGAATTTTTGGAGAAGTACAAGGACGCTTCGGAGCAATCCGGCGAAATAATCGGTCATTTTGGGCTGGGTTTTTATTCGGCGTTCATGGTTGCGGAGCGTGTGGAGATTGACACGCTGTCGTACCGGGAGGGCGCTCAGGCGGCGAGCTGGAGCTGCGAGGGCGGCGTAGAATACAGCATGGGAGAGGGTGAGCGTTCGCGGAGGGGCACGACCGTGACCTTGCACATAGGCGAGGACAGCGTAGAATTCCTTGAGGAATACAAGCTGCGCCAAGCGCTTCGCAAGTACTGCGGATTTATGCCTGTGGACACTTACCTTGAAGTGGTAAAGCCCCCGGCAGAAGCTGCGGATAATTCGGCAGACGACGATCAAGAAGACGGCGATGAGATCGTTATCGATGACTCCAAGCCGGAAGTGAAGCCTGAAGCCAAGCCCATCAACGACAAGTCACCTCTGTGGCTAAAGGCTCCGAATGACTGCACGGACGAGGAGTACAAGGAATTTTATCACAAGGTGTTCAGCGACTTCTCCGATCCGCTGTTCTGGATACATCTGAACATGGACTATCCGTTCCGTCTCAAGGGTATATTGTATTTCCCGCGTCTCAAGAACGAGCTTGAATATATCGAGGGCCAGGTGAAGCTCTATAACAATCAGGTGTTCGTGGCCGACAATATCAAGGAGGTCATTCCCGAATTTCTGCTGCTACTGAAAGGCACGCTGGACTGCCCCGACATCCCGTTGAACGTCTCGCGCTCATTCTTGCAAAACGATGGCAACGTGTCCAAAATGTCGGGCTATATCACGCGCAAGGTGGCGGACAAGCTACTGTCCATATTCAAGAAGGATCGCGAAGCCTACGACGGCTACTGGGGAGACATAAGCCCGTTCATCAAGTATGGCTGCATCAAGGATCGGGACTTCTACGACAAGATGAAGGGCGCTATATTGCTCAAGACTCTGTCGGGAAGTTACAGTACCATCGAAGATTTTAAGGAGGCTAACAAGGACAAGACAGGCGAAACAATATACTATGTCAGCAACGAGGCTCAACAGGCCGCGTACATCAAGATGTTCCGGGAAGAAGGCATGGACGCGGTAATATTTGCCACAACCCTGGATAACCCCTTTATATCCTATGTGGAAAGTTATGACTCTTCCGTGCGCTTTAAACGGATAGATTCCGAGCTTTCGGGAACGCTAAAGGAGGAAGGCGAGGACGCCAATGCACAGGGCGAGCAGTTGCAGACGCTGTTCCGCAAGCTCTTGGCTAACGACGAGCTGAAAGTCACCGCCGAGAACATTAAGGCGTCGGGGGTTTCGGCTGTAATGCTGCAGTCCGAACAGGGGCGCCGCATGGAGGAAATGTCCAAGATGTTCGGCGGCGCGGCAGCCCTCCCGCCTGGAATGTTCGCTCAGGAGACGACCCTTGTGGTCAACACCAACTCACCCATTGTCAAGTCCCTGATCCAATTGGCCGACGACGAATCGCGCGGCTCCGACGTAGAAATAATAGCCAAACAGATATACGACCTGGCTCAGATGAGTCACAAGCCTCTAGACGCGGACGGTATGGCCGCGTTCATCGAAAGGTCTAATAAAATCCTTGAAATGGCTCTTAAATAACCTGTTCGCAGAGTACTATAATAAGATTTTGAACGCTAAAGTAACCGCGAATTATTTGCGGTTATTTTTGTTAGCATAAAAATTCTTAAATTGTCAAATACTAGTTTTGGAAGAATTATAGAGAACTCATCAGGGGCATATAAAATTAATTATAATCTGCGCAATCTCACACAAGGAGGAATTTTCTTGAAAGCAACCGGCATTGTCAGAAGGATTGACGACCTGGGAAGGGTGGTTATCCCCAAGGAAATACGAAGGACGCTTAGAATAAGAGAGGGCGATCCTCTTGAAATATTTACAGACCGCGAAGGCGAGATTATTTTGAAGAAGTATTCTCCAATAGGTGAGCTTGGCGCGTTCGCGAAGGAGTACGCCGAAAGCTTGGCGCAGACATCGGGGCACATAACCTGCATTGTCGACAAGGATCAGATAATTGCCGTTTCTGGTGCAGCCAAGAAGGAATTTCTGGAGAAGCACATTTCGGCCTCATTGGAAAAGGCAATAAACCAGCGTAACGTAGTATCGGCCGTCCGTGGCGACAGCAACTTTGTGCCGATACTGGAAGACGACGCGGTGCAATCCTATAAGCACGAGCTAATCACGCCAATTATTTCCGAAGGTGATGTTCTAGGAGCCATCATTTTCTTATCCGGCGACAAGAAAATGGGAGAGGTAGAGAACAAGCTTGCTCAGACCGCCGCCGGGTTTCTCGGCAAGCAAATGGAGCAGTAACGTCAAAGCACATAAGGGCTGACCGTATCAAAATGATATGTATCAGCCCTTTTCTGCGGCTTCGCATACTTAGAGCCTATCCAACAATAAACGACTTCACGCTTTTTTGGCTTTTTGCCGCATTGCGTCGTCAGCTGCTCCGCCTGCGCTGGCGCTTCGGATGCTAAACGTGTGCCACCGGCACACAGCATCCTTGCGAACCACTGCGGGTTCGCTCAGTCCACCCCACGAAGCCAAAACCGGGCTTCGCGGGGACCCCGGGCGTCGCA
>WRAW01000096.1 GCA_009780015.1 Defluviitaleaceae bacterium
ACGAAGATAGCTGTTGATGATGTTGTTAATCCGCGCTGTATTTCGATTTGATTCAACCCCAGCGGTAATGACGACATCAAACCTTGCTCCTGCTGGTAGTCCAAACGCCGCAAGGAGCAGTTGTGCTTCTGCACGATCCCAGCCGCCGCGAAGATGTCATTTTCAAGCTGGCGCTTTGACGGCGCCACGTTCATCACGATAAACGTCACAAGGAACATGCGCTCGTTGCGTGATTGCAGATCATTGAGCAATGCCGCGGCTTCCTTGCCGTAAGTAACAAGGTCTGCCGGCAGCACGTCCATATCGTAACCGTGGCGAACTGCCTTCTTTTGCTCGGTTATTTTCATGGAATCGAGGTCGGATAACTTGCGTTTGACCATCTTGATCGCCTCGGTCTGGTCGATGGAGCGGATGTGCATGTTGATGGTAACAGGCGAGGTCAGGTCGAGGAAATCAGCCAGCAGACGGTCTGACAGTTCAGGAGCGAGTATCTGCACATAACTGGTCGCGCCATAATGCGTACCCATGCGGAACGTCCTACCATCGCCGAAGTTGAACGACGTGGGAGCAATCGCATCCTTGGTGCCGTTGCCGGTGCTGGGTATGTCGCGCCAATCAAACGCGAACTTCTCGGTACCGTCCGGGTGGAACTGGCTGTGCATTACCTCAAGCCGTTCCGTGCCATTTAGCGAACGCGCTGATACGCCAAGGGTTTTGAAGTTAGCCAAAACATCAGCCTCGATGCGCTCAAGGCGGGGCTTGGCTTCCTTAATGGAATCAGCCTCAACACCGAACGTGATGTACTTCGCTTTAACCAGCCCATTATTGCCTTTTTCAAGCTGGCCTTTGAGTACATCAGAATACTCTTTGCGGATATCGTCAAACTTGTCGTCCTTGGCTGGAATGTCGATAGATCGAATGAAATCCGCGATATTGATACGCTTGTTGACGAAGGTGAACTGCACCGAAATCGATGCGTCAAAGTAGTTGAGAAAATTACAATATGAATCAAAGATGGCACTTTTCTCGTCATTCTGCGCAAGCTGGTAGCTCACATCGGAGAAGGTGACCGTCTTGGTGTACAAGCGGTCATTGACACGGCAGATGCCGTCCTTCAGCATTTCTTTATAGGGTATAGACTGCTGGGCACTCCCCGGCGAATCGGAACGCCCGAACAGCCACTTCTTGAATCTGGCCCATAAAGATGGTTTGGCACAAGGCTGTGCTGATGCCTTTGGCTTTGATTGCCTGCTTTCATCAGACATAGCCGCCAAATCCACTTTATTTTCCTTTGCCGCGCGCACCTCGTCGGCAATACGCTTTTGTCGCTGTTTTTCCTTGGGTTGCAACTGTTGCATCCTCTCCTTTTGTGCTGAGGTAACGATATAGGTTCTCTGTACGATAAGGCCGTATAGCAGGCCACAACTTAGCCCGGACAAAATTGCGCAGGAGCCTCTCGGCAGGTTGGCCGTCACGTTCGAACATCGCAAGCAGAAAAAACGGCAGCATCAGCCCGATCATGAGCAGAACCGCCGTGCTGTTGCCGATTACTTCTCTGGCTGTAAGATAAACCGGAATCCCAACCGTAGCAGCCAGCCCGAAGCAGACAAGCTGGCGTTTTGTGAGGTTTAGCGCAATCTTGGTCTTGACCTTGGTGAGATCTTTCGGTACGGGTACGTATGCCATAGTGTCCTCCAATCCTGTAACCGAAAAAAATTTGGGGCAGTTTTGTTCATTTTCTGTCTGCTTACCATAGCTCGAATTTCCGGCATCATCTTCTTGCTTGTTATTACTCGAAATATTTACATTGCTTGATATTAGCTTGATATTAGCTTGAGAATAAATAACGAATACTGCGGCAAAATATTGCCATGAAGAAAAATTGACGAAGGGGTTGAATAGATTTATGGCAAAAAACAGTCAGCTTGATCCAAAGGAAGTCCGAAAGGCAAAGGCCAAAGGTGGCCCAAGAATTGGGCAAAGTGAGCTTGATGGCAAGAATTGGGGCTCCAATGACAAATCGGGCAATAAGAGCGACGTTTAACGCAGAAGATCGCTATAGCCAAGTAATTTTCGCCCGGAGCAGCTCCTGTTGCTCCGGGCGTTGTCGTTAATCGCCTTACTTTGGCGTTTGCGCTGCAATCCCGCCGAGAACAAAGGCTACGCAAGGAATAGCGAGCGAATTGCCCAGCATCTGGTATCTTCGGGTATCGCTGATCTCCTTACCATCGTGGCCATGCTTCGTCCAGCCATCCGGGAATCCTTGCAGGCGTTCGCACTCCGTTGGGGTTAAGCGACGCACGATGTATTTAGCACTTTTATCAGTAACAGCGGGAACATGGTTTTGATAGTTCAGCGAATATCCCGGCGTATCCTTTGCTTGAAGCGTGCCGGACACATCACCGATTTCGTTGCAGTTACGGCAATCCACCGCCGACACATCCAAACATTGCGTTTCACAGATCAAATCCGTGGCATCCTTGCACTGGCGGGCAGTCTGAGTACCAGCGACATGATTTTCCAGAAATGAACCGCTGCGGTGCTGGTTAAAAAAAGCAGCGACCATATGATGGTCGCTCGTTGAAAGTGTTGGTTCTTCGCTGTAGCCGATACTCCTGGCCTGGGCAGACGCACCACCGCAGAACGCAGCGCAGACCAAACCGCATGGATTTCTGCCGCCACCGCCGTCAGCGCCGGCCATCGTAGGTGCTGACCCATCCTCCGAAAAGACCCGCGATTGCTGAGTATCCCAAGGATTAAGGCAGTTTACCGCTGCGTAGCCATGACCGCCACCATGTTCGCCGTACAAAGCAGGCCACACCATTTTCGTTGTGAACGCGACGACTCTGGACATCCCAAGGAGTCATACAAGACTTCGGGCAACTCAGTGGCATTTGCGCAAGAAACGTCTGCTGCTTCATACCCGGCTGAGCCTGCAACGCTCCGGAAGATAAACCTAAATCCCGAACTTCGTCACGCTGATTTGCGGCAAAAGCAATGGTATCTGTGCAGGTGCCACCTATGCGCTCCAACTCTCTTGTACCTGCGCCTCCAGCGCATCCTTCAGCATGATCGGCAGCTCCTTCCCACGCTTGGCCGCGCGACGCAAAATTCCTTCGTAAGCCTTCTTCGATAAATAATACTTCGCCGGCGCATCCGGCTCCAAAACTTGCGACAAGAAAGATTCTACGGCGACGCTGGGGTACTCCGTGATGTTGGGCATTTTTAATGACCCAAGCGAGATTAACTCTGTCGCCTCTAACCATTCCGGCGTTAGCCCATCGCCCGGAAGCAGGCATTGGAATCTCGGTTTTTGTGAACGCTTCAAGCACGGCACGAAAGTCACTCCCGCTCGGCTTTCCTGAACTGAGCGTGCCGGGGACGTTCTCCCAGACCGCGTATTTCGGGTATTCTCCATGTGTGGCAATCCTCATTTCATCGATTATACGTATTGCTTCAAAAAACAGGCTGCTGCGTTCGCCAACCATACCGGCGCGCCGTCCGGCGTGGGATAAGTCTTGGCATGGTGAGCCGAAGGTGATGATGTCTACAGGTGGCAGCGTAGCACCGTCCAGCTTTGTGATATCCCCAACATGCTCCATATCGGGGAAGTATCGCATTGTTACCGACACCGCCTGTGGCAGAACCTCACTTGCCCATAGCGGTTTTATTCCGAAAAAAGAACCGGCGTAGGGGAAACCGCCGATTCCATCGAACAGAGAGCCTAGCGTGATGGGGGCTTCTAAACCTATGCCCCGCGCAATGCTCTCAATATCTGTGCTGCACGCTAAGCTGCTCATAACGCATCACCTCGGTTTCTGCGGTTGTCCATGTCTTCGCCGAGCAATCTCTCATCAGCACGACCGGATTTGGCGTGCAAGTTAGACTTTTCTTCTTTATCGCGCTTGATGTGATCTAGTACGGATGTGTATGCTTTGGGTGTGTTGTTTGTTGCGATATCGCGCAAGGGCACCGATACCGAGGAATCATCAGAAACACGCTCATAACCTGCTCTAAGTGCCCGCTGTTCATGAAAAATAGTGAACATGATGTCAGAGTGTTCTTCGATCAAACGAACCTCAAACTCAGTTGCGACAACATCCAGCGGATTGGTGAATTGTAGAATATACTCCAGTTCGGACTTGCGGAAGCTATGGACTTCCGTCATGTAGTAGTGAGCCTGAGCCATAATTGTTATTTCACTTGAA
Source organism: Defluviitaleaceae bacterium (assembly GCA_009780015.1). Classification (GTDB taxonomy): domain Bacteria; phylum Bacillota; class Clostridia; order Lachnospirales; family WRAA01; genus WRAA01. Next base: position 4,209 of record WRAW01000096.1, read on the forward strand.
TAGCCGATGATTTCTTTCGCGCTCTTGTCCCACAGGGAGTCAAAATAGTCAGCAAAGTTCTCGTTCACTCTGCTTACTAACTTTTTATACAGCGACATAGTTTCCGCGCATTCGTGGATATCGGGCTCGTGAAGCGCGGCTTCTGCCGGCGTTCGATTCGGAGCCAGCCTACTCATAGAGTCATGCTCTTTTTCCGAAGGTTTTTCGATTTGAATATACTCGTCACGGACAAGTCTTTCAAAATACTCTCTGTCAAGTTTGGTGTCACCCATGAAATTCCATTCTCCATCAATTTTATATTCCTTTGTTTGAAGGTCATACGACACCACACTTTTACCTTCCGGTGATACCAAGTCTCCGCTTCCATCATTCCATTCCTGCCAACCCCATCCATCTGGTAAGTGTTTGGCCGGGCGAAAATGGAATCCGTATTCCCCTGTTGGTTCTTCTCGTTTCGGTGTATCGTGGGCTTCTGTATCTATAAGGGCGATGCTATCCTTTTCTGTGCAGTACACCGCAATAACCTCATTGCAGAGATTTGCTACTGCCTCCTCGCTCTCAAAAAGAGCCTCGAACTCAAGTGCAGTAAAGATGTTAGTGTTTATTAACTCGCCCGGCGGCATAATTACCTCATCAAGCGGTATCTCGTCTATGGTATTAAATTCGCCGTGCATTTTGGTAAACATCTTCTCAATTTCATCAACCCTCTGGGGCGAATAGCCCTCATTTGAGAAATCAACATGGATGTCATCTGTAGTGTTTGAACCTCCGTGTTCCGGTGTGCTGTATTTTCTGATGTCGGTTATTGTTCCGACAAGATAGGAATAATCGGTGTTGTTGATGGAAACTACGGTATCGCCCACACGCAACTCACCGTTTATGCCATTTGCGACATTATCTCTTGCCATAAACCTCTCCTCCTATAGGGTAGCCTCAGCTTTGGCCTTGACACCTTTTCCGGCTTCCTTAACCGCAGATTTATCAGGTGCGGGCTGTGATGTCTTTGCTTCCTTCGCTTCACGGATCTTTGAAACGGTAGACTCTTGTTTGACCGCCAATTGCTCCAGAGCAATGGAATATTCATGTAGCACTGCGTTATTCAGAGCCTTGCGCCCCTCAGATGTCACCGGGTGGAAGATATCCCGATAGTTGCCCTGCGCATCCTTGGTTTGTGGCATGGCCACAAACAAGCCGTTCTTTCCCTCAACGATACTCACGCCATGCACCCCAAACATGCCATCGATGCTTATGCTGGCAAAGGCTTTTGTATTGCCCTTGGGCTCTTTGACAGGATAGATGCGTATTTCAAGTTCGACTGTTCCGCTGGGTTCTCCATCCTTGTCCGTTTTGATGATTGCGCTATTTCCCATTTACAATGAATCCTCCATGTGGTAGAATTAATTACGGCTTGCTGACTGAAATGAACCGCGAAACGGCGATCTAACCGATAAGACAGTAATCAGCAAAACCGCCGTTTCGTAAAACTAATGCGCATTAAACATAGCCTTGGCAAGGCTTCCGGTCTTGAACAGGCAGAAGCAGAGCAACACCGTATACCCCAGCACCGTCCAAATCGCGGCGTGTGGGTTGTCCGCAGACGGAATGGTCTGCACCAGCGCGGCGTAGATCGCTACACACACCATGATCAGAAAGCCTTGGAACCCCAGAGCGAACAATGACTTCAAGTAGTTGTTCCCCATTTGGCTCCAATCGCGGCTTGTCATAGTCGCCAGTGGGATCGGCGCAATTGACACGGTGAGGTATATTTCCAGCATCCGGCCAAAAATTACTATGAAGATGACGATGCTCATGACTTGCAAGCAGAAGCTGACGATGAAGGTTTCAAGCCATAGGCCGATTAGTTCCCATATGGGCATGTCTTCTAACTGGGCTTCTAACTCCGCTAAGGTGTCCTCTAAAGACACCTCAAGAGTGCCGGTTATCAGCCCTGCGCTTTGATTTACTACCTCCTGTGCCAGCCCGAAAACACCCATCACAATGCTGAAGGTGTTGGTAAGGATGAACACAGCAATCGCGGTTTTGAACATCCACTTATATAAAGTAAATGTCTCAAAATTCTGCATGTTGTTCTGGCTAATGATCATCTGAATCAACTCGTAGCACGCCACAAATGTGAGGATTGTCCCGGCGATAGGTAACACGACAGTCTCGGACAGATCTCGGATCATGTTGAAAATACTGCTATTCCAATCCATCGGTGTCTGCCACACGTCCGCGGCAATGCCACTTATTCTGCCGTTGATGGAGTTGAACATGTTCTGAAAGCGCACCAGAACAGCTTGGATAAGTTCCTGTCTGATGCGCTCGATAATAGATTCGTACAGCCAGTCCATTGACTAAAACAGGTCGGCAAGCAGAGGCACAAGTTGGAGACCGATCAAAATGATGCCTCCTCCGCTCATAAGCTGCTTAATGCCCTGCGATTTCGCACCGGGGTTATCCGAGCCGTAGCCTTCAAGCAGGTTGATCGAGCCCCACGCGCCAAGACCGGCGCCGATGGCGATTACCATGATTTCGAGTGTGTCTACTGCTTCTACGAAAAATTCCATAATTACCTCCGTGATTGATAGATTGAAATAATAAATGGACTGCCGTAGAACACGGCAGCCCACTTCCGACAAAGGTGGCGTCTAAACTGAGCGCAAATACAAAGATTTCAAGTCACAGCAAGGATCTGATACAGAAATACGCCAGCAGCCTGTTCAAAAATTCTGCGCTTGAATTTTACGGAGTCAAAGCAGCCAGAATCAAAGAGATAATCAGTGTTGAACTGCCCACTATAGAGGTAAGTGGTGGAACTGCCGACTTCGTATTTCTGCTGGAAGATGGAACATATCTTCACTTCGAGTTCCAGACAACATACAGCAAGCGCGATTTACGAAGATTTGCCGATTACGATCTGCGCCTGAATGAGCGTGACGAGCGGATTGTGGTTACAGTAGTGATCTACGCCGCCGATGTCAAGAAGAAGCCCGAAGGGTTAAATATCGGCTCTTTGGCATATAATCCTACTATGGTTATGATGGCCGAGTATGACGGCAACGCGGTTCATGAGGAATTGGTACGCAAGATAGAGGCTGGGCATACCTTGACGGATGTGGATACGCTGAGTTTGATATTTCTGCCGCTTATGCGCCACACGATTCCGCGTGGGGAGTTGGCTGTGGAGTCTGTGAAGCTTGCGCAGAGTATTCAGGACACTGCAAAGCGTAACGCCTGTATTGCCGCTGCTTTCGCGTTTGGAAGCAGATATTTGGATGAGAATAGAGTTAATGAATTGCTGGAGGTGTTGAGAATGACTGATTTGGCTACGTTGCTGGTGGAGAAGGCTATTGGTGAACGTGATATTGAACTAGCTAGAAAAATGCTCAAGCGAGGATTATCACTTTCCGCTGTAATCGAAGATACTGATCTTGACGAATCTACCGTCAAGCGTCTACAGACCGAGCTTGGCGCTGAATAACCTAACGCCAAGTCCAGTTCGCGTACAACCGATCAAATAACTGCGAATACAACAGCGGAACAAGGAAATTGAAATAATCCGACTTCCCCGCTGATATAAATAGCGCAACTCGCTTACTGTGACCCGTTCCCAAGTGATCCAGTCCAAGTTCATCGTTAGAAAAGTAATTGGACATTTCCTCAGTACGAAATGGTGTTAGACGCTGGAGCCATGACTCAACGATCATCCCGGCGTGAGTACCGGCAATGTACTTGAAGTCCTGATACATTTCCGCGGAGATACTATCGGGGTTCTGACCTTCGATCCTCTCAAACAGGAAATCAACAGAATGTCTGTGATTTGAACTGTTATAATAACGATGCTCGTCCTCGTTGGGCAGCATATGCTCCAGCATCGAGATGATTGTGCCGATATTGCGCTCATCCTTCGGCGCATCGAAAGCGACGCAACTTGTGAGTGCTGAGAATAGCAATCTTTCGACCTTGATAAACCTCATGTCTCCGAATCTGCCTATACCTTCGGTTCCGTTGATAAAGGC
>WRAW01000097.1 GCA_009780015.1 Defluviitaleaceae bacterium
AGTGCTGTAGAGGATAGGCTGGAAGTCGGCTTAAGAGACTTGGAAAACAATGGGGAATTGCTGCAGTCAATTACTGGCTTTAACTGGGTTATTAGTTGTATTTAGATTGCGAATTGGTATAAATCCATTATTGTATGCTATAGCTGTAAATATAGCGGCATCAATGAATATATCACAGCCATATACACATTTTTACATGCATATTGGTCTTGGTAGGATCGCTAGTATTTTTACAATCCCGAAGGGCGCGAAAGAAGAGCCGCCGCTTCATATGCCATAGGCTATATACGCGGCGGATACGGTAAGAGAGATGAATTATACAAAAGGATTAATGAGTATATCAATGGAAAAATGGAAATTGGTACGAAATATGTGGGACGCCTATTAAGAGCATCCGCTAAACGAGGTTTGCGCTATTGGTGACTTGAATTACCTGATGCCGGTAATAATCATGGTTCGCGAGAAAAACACAAACATGTCCGCCAATATTTAATATGTATTTAATTTCTTTTATTACCTCTGCGATATTCCCTCAAACGATTGTAAAAAGTGGCTTGCTTCAATCCTGTTTGTTTCAGCGCGGATGATAGAGTTATTTTTTTACGCTCCAATAGTCTCACTACTTCGCCAAAATTCTCAGGCGGCTTTTTTATAGGGCGGCCAAGATGTACACCTCTCGCTTTTGCGGCCGCAATACCCTCGGCTTGGCGTTTGCATATGGCTTCGCGCTCGTTTTGTGCTACAAATGACAGTATTTGCAGGACGATATCGGACAGAAATGTCCCCATCAAGTCCTTGCCGTTTCTCGTGTCGAGTATCGGCATGTCGATTACCGCTATATCAACGCCTTTCCCCTTTGTCAAAATACGCCACCAGTTTAGGATTTCCTCATAATTGCGCCCCAATCGGTCAATGCTTTTGACGTAAAGCAAGTCCCCCGGCCGCAGTTTTCTCACAAGCTCTTGCCATTTAATACGGTTGAAGTCTTTTCCGCTCTGCTTATCAACAAATATTTGCGACTGTGGGATATTCAGTTCGGCCATAGCGTCAAGCTGTCTGTCTTCATGCTGGTCGGCGGCGGAAACACGGCAGTAAGCGTAGGTTTTGATAAACATCACCTCTCTCTAATCTATCGCTAAAATGTAAAAAGCCCACACAATAAAACTGTATGCGCTTGTATTGGGGCCTGTTTAGTGTTAATATTGCCATATATAGTGAATACACTTTAATTCAGGCCGGTATCGGCCCGGCGCTAAAGCGCCTGATCTGTGGAACGTCGGCTGCAGTAGGCCGATTCTTCCGGGAAATATTGGTTCTTCCAAAGTGTATTAACTGTGCATACTGAAAACGAAGGAGGTTTTAACATGTCACTACCTCATAACGCAAGGCTTGACACAGTGCTGCTGCATGCCGGGTGCGACGCCGACCCGACTACCGGTTCTCTGGCTCTGCCGATCTATCAGACGGCGGGGTACAAGTTCCGCGACGCGGAACACGCCGTTAATCTGTTCAGCTTGAAAGAAAGCGGAAACATCTACAGCCGGATCATGAATCCGACCAACGACGCTTTTGAGAAGCGCATGGCGGCGCTTGAGGGCGGGGTCGGCGCGCTGGCGTTTGCCTCAGGCCACGCGGCGATTGTCGGCGCCATATGTAATATCGCCCAAGCAGGGGACGAAATTGTCAGCTCGTCATCTCTTTACGGCGGCACATACAACGTGTTCTTGCGTACATTGCCGCGCATGGGCATAAAGGTGAATTTCGCCGAAGGCAACAGCCCCGAAAGCCTGGCCAAAGCCGTAACCCCGGATACCAAGGCGATATTCGCCGAAACCGTCGGTAACCCAAGGTCAGACGTACTTGATATCGAAAAGGCTGCCCAAGTCGCGCACGATGCCGGAATACCGCTCATTGTCGACGCTACGTTCTCGGTGTACCTCAACCGCCCTATCGAGTTCGGGGCGGACATTGTCGTTCACTCCGCGACAAAGTTCATCGACGGCCACGGATCGAGCATGGGCGGGATCGTTGTGGACGCCGGCAAGTTCGACTATGGCAGCGGCAAGTTTCCCCTTATGTCCGACCCTGACCCAAGCTATCACAACCTCAAATTCTGCGACCTTGGCGCGCCCGCATACATAACCCGCCTAAGGACGCAGATAATGCGCGACATGGGCGCATGTCTGGCTCCGTTTCACAGCTTCTTGCTTGTCAGGGGGCTGGAGACCCTCCACCTTCGCATGGAGCGCCACAGCCGCAACGCTCTGGCCGTAGCCAAGTACCTGGAAGGCCACGAGCGCGTGTCATGGGTAAGCTATCCCGGCCTTCCCAGCCATCCCGACCATGACTTGGCAAACAAGTACATGCCGTCCGGCGCCGGCGCGATAATGGCTTTTGGCGTCAAGGGCGAACGCGAAGCCGGCCACCGTTTTATAAACGCCCTGCGGCTGTTCTCACACGTTGCGAACGTCGGCGACGCAAAGTCTCTGGTCATCCACCCCGCCAGCACCACCCACTCGCAGCTTACCCCTGAACAGCAGCTCTCCACAGGCACTACCGACGACCTTATCAGGCTGTCCATAGGCGTCGAGGATATCAACGATATCCTAAGCGACCTGGATACGGCGCTTAAAGCCTCCAAGCAGTAAGTTGCCCCGTATTTGCATAAAAAGGCGGCCCGGTTCATTATCGAGCCGCCTTGATGAATTAAGCATACACACATTATTCACAAGCAGCCCCAAAACTTACGACAACATACCTTCTTCCTCTAGACTGTCATATGCACTTTGAATTGTTTCAATTGTAAAGCGAGGCTTTAATTCATAGACATCCTTAACTATTTCCTCTCTTGTTTGATCCCAATTGCTCTTTGCATAGATATTATTTGTATATATTATTGTAGAATCCAGCTCTAGTTCTTTTGCCGTTTTATTACCAAATACAGTTAATACTTTAGATATTTTTCGTTCATCATCGAGAGTTAACATATCGATTGAGTCCTTGCCCTGCTCAGTTATTTTTAATCTATACGCCATAGAAGAATCTTTATATTCATACGTTTCAGCATCAACAAAATTGTTATAAATTAACATTTCCAAATCATCCGTTACTTTTGAGGCATAGGGGCCGTATGTATAAATGTTGAAGTTATAACCTAGCTTCATGCTAAAAACTTGTTGGAGAATAAACATTATTTTCATCATAGATGTTTTTCCTAGATTAGATTTTTCATTAACTATTTTTAGCATAACTTTTTTATTATAATCTATTTTCATTGTTTGATCTCCCCACTATACCGGTTTTACAAATCTTCTCGCGCAACGTAAAATCTAGTTACATTAGGCTGCCCAATAGCTTTAATCAGTTGAGATTTCATACTCAAAGGATAATATTTTTCAGTCTCGTTACTACTAATGATAATATCCTTATCAAGTTTATACCATTTTGTAGATACATTTTTATCAAGAAAATAGTTCTTGCCGCTATATTTATTCTCATAAGATTTTATTTCATTCTCTATGCTTTCAGTCATATCACCTCTCCACTCAGCTATCTTTTTGTATGGAGTGCGGCAAAGAATGTGATCTCCATGTTTTCCACCCTTACCGTCTTTGAGCAGGCCTTGGATGCTCCAATCATCGAACTCGAAGTATTTAATCATATTTTCTTTTGATGTCGGAGGAAGAAATATGCCATTCTTCAAGCCTAAATATTTAAGAATTTCACTTAACGTATTACTCACATGATAATCAAAAATCCGTCTTACTTTATGAAAGTAAACTTGCGAAAACATCTGGTATCTTGCGATAACAAGGCTTTCGGCAATATTCAAACCACCCTCTTCGATAGCTAGAACAAAGGAGCCCGTCTCACTTTCTCCAAGTGTAACACAGCTAATAAGCCTGCTTTTGTCATAAATACCGTAATTAACGCCTAAATGAAGAGAATCCCTTAATAAGTAGTCGGCTCTATCAGCGTCAAACTGCCCTGATATCAGCTCTTTTAGTATCATCAGGTTTCCCCGTCCCCGCAGCCTGACGGTCTTATCTCCAAGGAGAAGTAGTACTTCGTCAACGCTTATGGGGTAATTTTCAACCAGGGGATGGTCTTCAATAATGTCGCGGAATAGGAATTTTATAGCCGCTTTGCTATAGTGCTCATGATCGTACTTCTCAGTACCCGTAACTAAATCCAGATGTCCCTCAGGCAGCAGTTCCATTGTGTTTTCTCCCGCGTGAGAAAAAGGAGAGTGCCCAATATCGTGAAGTAGCGCCGCTATTCTAAGAATTTTTTTGGTTCTTTTGATAGAGTATTGATCTAATTTCAATATTTCCTTATTCCTGTTATGCTTGACAAGATTATCAAACATATCTGATGCCATTTGCATTACGCCCAGGGAGTGCTCAAACCTAGTATGGCAAGCTCCCGGATAAACCATTTCGGTTAATGATAATTGCTTGATACGACGCAATCTTTGAAAATATTTATTATTAATTATTTCTTTCTCTTGAGAATCTAATTCAATAAACCCATATATAGGATCTCTGATTTTTATTGGCTTGTCATGCTCGCTGTTCAAGCAAAATCCTCCAATATTTTACGAACCTTTACAACATTAGACCTCTTAGGAAATTAGTCAACGCCGTCTTTGCGGTCTTTTTGCCGCAATGCCGCGTTATTCCTCACTTGCGTACCACTGCGGGTACGCGGCGTTTGTCGCTCCTTGCTTTGTGGCAAAAATCCGCGCAAATCCGACATTGCCCAATTTCCGAAGAGGTCTATTTTTTAACCTTGTATCAAAGTATAACAAGATTGATCCTATGATTGAGTATAGCAGTTTAGAATGCGTTAGTAAAGAAAAAAATTCAGAAAAATCTTATAAGCCCGTTAAGCAAAAATTATATTGACTTCGCGCCGTCGTTAGGGTACAATACCTACGTTGAATTATGCCGACACAGACTAAAACAGGGAGGTGCAAGCTTGGCTAATATTAAGTCCGCAAAGAAGCGTATTAAGGTTATCGCCAGAAGGACGCTGCGCAACAGGATAATAAAGTCGCAGACAAAGACCGCGATCAAAAAATTCCTTGTAGCCGTAGAATCCGGCGACAAAGACCTGGCAAAAGCCGCGCTCATACGCGCAATTTCCGTAATAGATAAGGCGACGACAAAGGGCGTGTTTCACAAAAACAACGCGTCGCGCAAAAAATCTAGACTTACCAGGTACTTTAACAAAAAGACGGCGTAGCCGAGCAAAACAAAACCTCCGCATAGTTTCGGAGGTTTTGTTTACTGTACGATGTTGACCAGGAGCTGCTCCGCCTGACATTTTTCCAGATTTTGCGACAGAACTATCTCCGACAATATTATCTGTTTGGCGGTTTGAAGCATCTTCTTCTCCACAGAGGACAGACCGCGGTCTCTCTCCCTGTGAAGGAGGTTGCGAAACACTAGCGCTACTTCATCCAAGTTACCGGTTTTGATTTTTTCCAGGTTTTCCTTGTAGCGCTGATTCCAGTTTTCCGGCATGTTTGTTGGGGCGCTTACCACGGAACTGACGCGGTTTAAGACCTCATCCTTGCTGTAGACCTCCCTGATGCCGATGTCTTCAGCTTTTTTTGCCGCTATTCTGATCTTCAGGTTGCCCGTGGGGATCATCATCACATAATAGATCTGACTGCTGCCGTCGACCTCCAGGTGTTCAAGCTCTTCGATGATTCCCGCGCCATGCATTGGGTATACGACTTTGTCTCCTACGCTAAACAATTGGTGGCCGTCCTCTCTGAATGATTACATTGCATACATGATCCTAGCTTATTATAGCATGTATGCACAAAAGTGTAAAGGTTTTGTAAAAAATTGTCTTATAAGCTCGTTGCTTGCTTACGAGCATCCTTGGTAATTACTTCTATATAGTATAACTTTACCTGCAACATCTTATACAAAAATATCCTTAATTACGCAAGATTATTGATATTTATTTTCCGCTTACGTAAGAGAATGTACGAAGCTCCGGCAGAGGATTCTACCATACGGGAGGCATCAATGGACATCTTTGAATACAGACGCGGGCTCCGGCTTGAGAAGGACGCCCCCTTAGCCGCGCGTATGCGACCCAAGGACCTGGACGGATTCATAGGCCAGGAACACATAGTGGGCAAGGGGAAACTGCTTAGACGCGCGATTACGGCGGACAAGCTTTCGAGCATGATATTTCACGGCCCGCCCGGCAGCGGCAAAACTACGCTGGCGCGGCTTATCGCGGGCACTACCGAGAGCGTGTTCGTGACGCTAAACGCTACGACGTCCGGCGTCAAGGACATAAAGTCCACTGTGGACGACGCGAAGCATCGCCTTGGCAGTGTCGGCAAGCGCACAATATCATTCATAGATGAAATACACCGCTTCAATAAGGCGCAGCAAGACGCTTTGCTTCCCCATGTCGAGGACGGCACGCTGATACTTATCGGCGCGACCACCGAGAACCCCTATTTCGAGGTCAACAAGGCTCTTCTGTCACGTTCGATGATCTATGGCCTAAAGCCTCTTGTACAAGCCGACGTACTGGAGATAATGCGACGCGCGATAGCCGACGGAGAGAGCGGCCTTGGCCTGCTAAAGCTGAGCATCGACGAAGAGGCTCTGACCTTCCTGGCAGACATGGCAAACGGCGACGCGCGCGCGGCTCTTAACGCCATCGAACTGGCGGCGGCAACCACCGCCCCCGGAGCGGACGGAGTGATCGCCATAGGCTTGGACGTGGCCCAGGAGTGCATACAAAAGCGGGCCATTAACTACGACACGGACGGCGACAACCACTACGACACGATATCGGCCTTTATCAAGAGTATGCGCGGCTCCGACCCCGACGCGGCGCTCTACTATCTTGCGCGGATGCTGTATGCCGGCGAGTCGCCGGAGTTTATCGCGCGGCGCATAGTAATCGCGGCGTCGGAGGATGTGGGCAACGCCGATCCACACGCGCTGCTCGTAGCCGACGCGGCAGCCCGCGCAGTACAGATGGTGGGGCTTCCCGAGTGCCAGATAATACTGGCTCAAGCCGCCGCGTACATTTCGTGCGCGCCCAAGAGCAACGCCTCCTGCGTTGGTATATATTCCGCAATGGATGATGTAAAGAGCGTCCGCATCTCGCAAATCCCATCCAATCTGCGCGACCCAAACACCAGTATGGGCAGCACCCCATACGTCTATCCTCACGATTATCCGGGAGGCTATGTTCCCGCGGAATATCTCCCGCGCGAACTGTCTGGGAAAATATATTACCGCCCCAGCGACAACGGCATTGAAAAGCGCATCAAGGAGTCACTGACTAAGCTTGGCAAAAAATATGACTAATGAGGAGACAACACAATGACCACGCTTACAACCGACAGGCTGATCCTCCGCGACTATATCGAGTCTGATCTTGACGATCTGCACAGCCTTATGTCCGACAAGCAGACCATGTACTTCCTGAGCGACATCTCGACCAACACATTGGAGGAAAGCGCGGACAACCTCCGCGCGGCGATTTCAAATTCCGACGGCCGCTATTTCTGTATCCGGGACAAGGCATGTGACGCTTACATAGGCGGAGTTGGTTACACGATAACCGACCGCACGCCCCTTGGCAAAATTGCGCATATGGGCTGCTTTCTTCTGCCGCAGAAACATGGCCGGGGATTCGCGGCGGAAGCCGCGAGGCGCGCGCTGGAGTTCGCTTTCCGCGAGGACGGCTGTGTCCGCTTGACCACCGGATGCTACAGCGACAACATCCCGAGCCGCAAAGTCCTTGAAAAAGTCGGATTTCGCTTGGAAGGCACGCGGATAAAGGCGGCCTATCACGACGGCAAAATGAAGGATCGGCTGGAGTACGCTCTTAACAGCGATGAAATTTGATTGCGAAAATTTCAACAAAATTCTTGCTTTTTATTCCAAATCATGGTAGAATTTTCATAAGAGCCTGTTTAAGAACCTGTATTCAGTACACTGGAACGCTGTCTTGACGTCTGAACTCCACCCCACGAAGCCAAAACCAGGCTTTATGGGGGCCCCGGGGTCGTCGTCAGCTCCTTGCGTACCACTACGGGTACGCTCAGTCCACCCCACAAAGCCAAAATCGGGCTTTGCGGGGACCCCGGGCGTCACTTCCTCCGCCTACGCTGGCGCTTAGGATGCTAAACGTGTGCC
>WRAW01000098.1 GCA_009780015.1 Defluviitaleaceae bacterium
TCGCCATTCTAGGAGGAGATGACGCCGCGTACCTGAGTTGGTACGCAAGGAATTGACGACGACGAAGGGTGGAAAACTGGCCGCCAAGACAATGGCGTAAAGATGGTAGACAGGTTCTCAGGTTATCGTCGAAAATCGTGCTTAGCATTGCTCTGTTGTCAATACTGAGTTTGGTTGTGTTATTTGCCGCAATCAATACCTTTGTTCGCGGCATGATAGTGGACCAAGTGCATGACAGGTTTGAACAGAGCAATATTTTAATGTCGAGAGATATAGACGATTGGCTTAACCGCTTTAAATATTTGTTGGACGCAAAGGCTTTGATGGCATCATACTTGCCCAAGGATATATTTACCGATATGGCGGTTGCTCTTCACAAACATAATGATGACATCGCTATAAGCTTTTTTAGCTTTACCGACGAGGGTACGGCAATGTCCTCTGTTTACGGGGGGCTGCCGGAGGAATGGGAGCTGTTCACGCGGCCTTGGTACATGATCGCAATAGAGAATCTGGGTCAAACTATGGTGCAGAATCCCTTTTGGTCTATAGTTGAACAGACATGGGCTACATCCATTTCAAGGACAGTAACTTACTTAGACGGTACAGAAGGTGTTGTGTCCTTCACTATAAAATTGGATGCGGTTTTTGAGATGATGGGCAATTTTGAAATCGAAGGCGGAGGCTACGTTTTTTTGATTGGCGAAGATTCTGTGATAATCTCGCACCCTTACATAACATATACGCCTTACGAAACTCTGATGTATTTAGCAGACTTTGAGACTTACAGCGCTGTACTGCCAAGTATTATGTCGCAGGATAATTTTGCCTCATTCGTTACGGAGTACGGCATTCCTTCTTATGTTATGTCCGAAGTGCTGGGTTCGGCAGACTGGTTAATGGTAAGCGTTGTTTATGCATCAAATATAAACTCATTGGTAAACAGATTGACCACAGTGGTCATGATTACGGCGTCTACAGCGTTAATCGTGCTTTCTGTGTTAGTGCTTATGTATGTTTCCAAGCTGATAAGAGGGGCAATTTCACGTTCTGTTTCAGAGTTCAGGGAGTCTTCGGCCTCTTTGGCGAAAGGTGAGGGGCTTAAAATAAGAGACGACAGAGATAATTCATTTGGCTTAAATGAGGTTAGCCGGGAATTTGACCAGAACTTGACGATTATGGCTAACATTATGGATGATTTATCCCAATTTTCTCATGAAGTCGGCGTAAACGGCGATATAGAGTACAGGGTCAATGTAAATAAGTACATCGGCTCTTTTAAGGAAGTAATACAGAGCATAAACGACTTTGCCGACAAATTTGTGGATGCTTTCAAGCAGGTAATGGAACAAAAGGAGCAAGTGGAAATTTCTGAAGCAAATAGTCAGGCCAAGAGCAGATTCCTTGCCAGCATGAGCCACGAAATACGCACTCCCATGAACGCCATATTAGGCATTACGGAAATCCAGTTACATAAATCATCTCTTAAAGATGATGTAAGGGAGGCCTTTGAAAAGATTTACGTATCCGGTGATATGCTTCTAAGCATTATCAACGATATTTTAGACCTGTCTAAAATTGAAGCCGGCAAGATGGAACTGATAATAGGAAAATATGAATCCGCCAACATTGTTAACGATACGGTGGTGCTTAACATAATGCGCATTGAGACCAAGCAGATTGAATTTAAAGTGTCTTGTGGATGAAACTATGCCCGCATACATGCTGGGCGATGAAATCCGCATAAAACAAATCCTGAACAATGTACTTTCAAATGCGTTTAAATATACTGATAAAGGCTCTGTTAGTATGTATGTCCATACGGAAATAGATGATCGGAACCCTGACCGGGCTATCTTGGTTATCACTGTAAGTGACACAGGACAGGGTATGGACAAAGAACAGGTAGACAAACTTTTTGAAGTGTATTCGCGGTTTAATCTGGAGGCTAACCGTCTTACCGAAGGTACGGGGCTTGGCATGAGTATTACCAGAAACCTGATAAACCTTATGGAAGGAAGCATTTCTGTAGAGAGCGAACCCGGAAAAGGTTCTATTTTCACCATACGTCTGCCCCAAGGCATAGAAGACTCTAAACAGATCGGAAGGAAAACAGCCGAAAACCTGAGCAAGCTCCATACAACCGGTCTTACGCAGATGAAGCGGGTTCAAATCACACGTGAACCAATGCCTTATGGAAAAGTCTTAATTGTGGATGACGTAGACATGAATATATATGTGGCCAAGGGGCTTATGACGCCGTATGAGTTGCAAATCGATTCGGCGGAAAGTGGGTTTGCTGCCATTGAAATGATTGAAAAAGGCAATGAGTACGATATTGTATTCATGGATCACATGATGCCGCAAATGGACGGCATTGAGACCACAAAGCGCTTGCGCGACATGGGGTACACACGGCCTATAGTTGCGTTGACGGCGAATGCTGTAGTGGGACAATCCAATCTATTCCTTAATAATGGTTTTGACGATTTTATTTCCAAACCCATTGATATTCGCAATCTGAATGTTGTGCTTAATAGGATGATACGAGATAAGCAGCCGACAGAAGTGCTTGAAGCGGTACGCCTGCAGTCGCCGGAAGTCATAGTGGATGACGACAGCTATGATGAATACATGAAATCTTCCGGAGTCTACGAGATGGTATACAAGGACTTTAGCCACAGCCAAAAAAATGTAATACCCGATATAATGGACGCTATTGAGTCTAATGACTTCAAAACTGCCCGTTTTCTGGTGCACACGATGAAAGGTCTGGCAGGGCTTGTCGATGAAGAGACGCTTGTAGACCTTGCGGAAGAAGCAGAGGCGGCTTTCCGTGCAGAAAAGATACCTTCGGAGTGTATGATTTCATTGGCTTCGGAAGCAGAACGCGTGCTTGCCATGATCGCAGAAAAATATGGGGATGATCCAAGTACAGGCAACTAGAGCGGAGTGTATCATTTGTTGATAAAGCGGTTCTTTTAAGGGTGATAGTGCGCGTATGCTTTAATAGCTCTTTTACCGCATATTTATCCTTCAATCCAAAATGTTCTGCTATTTCTCGATAAGATGTCCCGGATTCCTTCATGGTTAATATTTCTTTTTCTATTGTTTTCGCATGTGTATAGTTTCGCGGCATGTAAAGACCTCCTATCCTTTTATTCTACGATAGGAGGTTTTTTCGCTCAATGTCCGCTTTTATTGGTTCGGTATACTATGCGGCGGGAGTACGTCACTATTTTACATAGATTTTACACGCGCTTGGTTTAGATTTTACATTGATGAGTTATTATCATTGTGTAAAGGATACATACACCCGGCTTGTAGCCCAAACTGAGAAAGAGGGATCTATTGTATGAAGAAGGCATTATCAATGTTTGCAATATCGGTTATAGCTGCACTGGCGCTTACCGGCTGCGCCGGCGGCGGAGCGGCATCCGCTCCGGCTCCTGCCGCCCCGGCTGATAATCCGGCTCCCGCCGCCGCGTATCTGCCCGGCGCAGTTCACGTAATAACACGTGAAGAGGGATCTGGAACCCGCGGCGCGTTCGTCGAACTGTTTGAACTTGTCGTCGACGGCCAGGACATGACCTACATAGGAGCCAGCATCTCCAACAGCGCAGGCGCAATAATGACCAACGTCGCAAATGATTTGAACGCAATCGGCTACATTTCTCTCGGCTCCCTCAACGATACCGTAACGCCCATCAGCATCGGCAGAGTCTCCGGGACTGCCGAAAACATCAGAAACGGAAGCTATATAGTCTCCCGCCCGTTTAACATAGCGACCCAGGGCGATGTAGACGCTCTCACCCGGGACTTTATCAGCTTTATCATGTCGGCTCAAGGCCAGGCCATCGCGGAAGACCGCGGATATGTAATGGTAGACGATTCCGCGCCCGAGTACGAATCCTCCGGCATGTCGGGAACCGTCACGGTAGGCGGCTCGACTTCCGTAGCCCCCCTGATGGAACGCCTGAAAGAAGCTTACGAGGAACTCAACCCCGACGTGTTCATCGAAATTCAGATAATGGGTTCGACCGCCGGAATGACAGGCGCTATTGACGGCACGCTCGACATAGGAATGGCAAGCCGTCCGCTTAGCGCAAGCGAACAGGAAGTCCTAGACCACATGGAAATCGCTCACGACGGCATAATCGTCATCGTAAACAACGAAAACCCGCTGAACGATATCTCCTTCGACACAGTACGTGAAATATTCATGGGCGAAGTCGTTGTATGGGCGCAGCTTGCCAATCAGTAATGCTAACATGACGCAAAGCTCAACCGGGGAGGCTTTCGTCTCCCCTTGAATTGTTACAATAAGGAGAGCATATGAAATTTCGAGAACAAGGTATGAAGGCCGTATTCTTGATCTGTGCCGCATCATCGGTCGTCTTCGTATTTCTTATCTGTCTGTTTCTGTTCATAAATGGCATACCGCCTATGCTCGAATTGGGCGTCGTCAACTTCCTGACAGGCACAAACTGGCGCCCAACCAGCACCCCACCATCCTTCGGTCTGCTGCCTATGATTATTACAAGCTTTATCACGACGGCAGGAGCGCTCGTACTCGGCGTGCCGGTCGGCATATGCACGGCGGTATTCATGGCCCGTGTCTGCCCCAAGCCGCTGTATAGGGCGCTCAAGCCCGCAATAGACCTTCTCGCCGGGATTCCGTCGGTCGTATACGGCTTCTTCGGTCTAGTGATAATAGTGCCAATGATACGTGATATCTTTGGCGGCCGTGGATTCAGCGTCCTGGCCGCTATTGTGCTGCTAAGCATCATGATCCTGCCCACGGTCATAAGCATTTCTGAGGCCGCGCTCCGCGCCGTGCCCGAAACATACTACGAAGGCGCTCTTGCGCTGGGCTCCAGCCATATCCGCAGTGCATTCTTTGTTGTGCTGCCCGCGGCAAAATCCGGCATCTTAGCGTCGGTAGTACTCGGGATGGGACGCGCGCTGGGCGAGACAATGGCCGTCGTAATGTTAGCCGGCAATCAGCCCCGCATACCAGGCAGCCTGCTTGAAGGCGCCAGAAGTCTTACGGCAAACATCGTGCTGGAGATGGCCTACGCCACCGACATACACCGCGACGCGCTGGTGGCTACGGCGATTGTGCTGTTCGTCATGATCCTGACAATCAACCTGACGTTCTCTTTCTTTATACGTCGGGGAGGAAGGTAGGGTGGCACTTGTGAATATTTTGAGATTCTTCAAGGGAAGAAAGCCTATGGACATCGCGCTTACCGCGCTGGTATGGATATGCGCGGCGGTCACGTTTATCGCGCTGCTGTCGATAATCGGGCACATACTGTACATGGGTGTAGGACACCTGTCTCCCGAGCTGTTCGAGCTGGTCTACACCAGCGACAACCTCTCGATGCTGCCTGCCATCATCACAACTATTCAGATCACGGGGCTTGCGCTGTTAATCGCCGGTCCGCTGGGAATATTCACAGGAATCTACCTGGTCGAATACGCCTCGCGCGGCAGCAAGTTTGTCGGCTTGATCCGCATAATGGCCGAAACCCTCGCTGGTATACCTTCGATTGTGTACGGGTTGTTTGGTATGTTATTCTTTGTGATATTCCTGGGCTTCGGGTTCTCTATTATCGCGGGAGTGCTCACACTGTCGATAATGATTTTGCCCCTTATCATGCGCACAACCGAGGAAGCTCTCAAGTCCGTGCCCGACAGCTACCGCGAAGGCTCTTACGGCCTTGGCGCCGGCAAGCTGCGCACGGTGTTTCGGATAGCTCTGCCCAGCGCCGCGCCCGGAATACTGGCCGGTATAATACTGGCCACAGGCCGTATCGTCGGAGAAACAGCCGCCCTGCTGTTCACCGCCGGGTCGGTGCCGCGCATACCTGAAAATCTGTCCGACTCGGCAAGAACGCTTGCCGTGCACATGTACGCGCTCTCCAGTGAGGGCCTGCACACCAGTCAGGCATACGCCACAGCAGTCGTATTGCTTGTCACGGTAATATTCCTGAACGCCGTCTCGCGGCTCATCGCGAAGAGATTTACGAAAGGTTAGGACTATGAATAAATTCGAGATAAACAATCTAAACCTGTTCTATGGCAGCTTCCAAGCCCTGCAAGACGTTAGCATCGACATCCCTGAAAAGGAAGTCGTGGCGTTTATCGGCCCGTCCGGCTGCGGCAAGAGCACTCTGCTAAAAACCCTCAACCGTATGAACGACCTCGTAGAAGGCTGCGTCATCAAGGGTCTTGTCCGGTTGGACGGCATAGACATATACGGCAAGGACATGGACATAAACCTATTGCGCAAACGCGTGGGAATGGTATTCCAAAAACCCAATCCATTTCCCATGTCCATTTACGACAACATAGCCTACGGGCCGCGCACTCACGGCGTCAGGTCGCGCTATGAGCTGGAAGGCATCGTCGAGCAGTCCCTAAAAGATGCGGCCATCTGGGACGAAGTAAAAGACCGCCTGAAAAAGTCCGCCCTCGGTCTTTCCGGCGGCCAGCAGCAGCGCCTCTGCATCGCCAGAACTCTTGCCGTATCGCCCGAGGTGCTACTGATGGATGAACCGACCTCAGCCCTTGATCCGATTTCAACCGGCAAAATCGAAGACCTGCTCTTCCATCTCAAGGAGAACTACAGTATAATAATCGTAACCCACAACATGCAGCAGGCGACCAGGATCAGCGACAGAACGGCTTTCTTCCTGCTGGGAGAAGTAATCGAGTACGACCACACGGAAAAAATATTTTCCATGCCTCGCGAAAAACGCACAGAGGACTACATTACCGGCCGCTTCGGTTGATATGCAATATGAAAGGAGTGAACATATGAGTGTTAGAAGAAAATTCGACGAACAACTCGAAACTCTCAGCAACTGCCTGATCGAAATGGGCGCGACGCTTGAACAGGCTATCAGCAAGGCTTGCCGCGCGTTGCTTACGCAGGATATACCGCTTGCCGAAGAAGCAATGCAGCTCGAGATCGAAATCGACACGCGCGAACGCGAGATCGAAAATCTCTGCATGAAACTCCTGATGCAGCAGCAGCCCGTAGCCAAGGATCTGCGCCAGATTCACGCCGCCCTCAAAATGATAACCGACATGGAGCGCATCGGAGATCACGCGCGCGATATATCGGAAATCACCATATTCCTGTCTACAACGGGAGAAAAGTATATCAAGCGTATGGATCACATAACGGCCATGGCGGACGCCACAATCAAAATGGTAACAGACAGCGTCGAAGCTTTCGTCCGAAAGGATATCGAGCTGGCCAAGCACGTCATCGAATACGACGATGTCGTGGACGACCTGTTCACGACCATCAAGGACGAGCTCTATTCCCTGATTCTTGCCGACGTGAAAAACGGCACTCAGGCGCTTGACCTCCTTATGATCGCAAAATACTTCGAGCGCATAGGCGACCACGCCGTAAACATCGCCGAGTGGGTGCTCTTCTCGATAACCGGCGGACACGTAAAAAACACAGGCCTCAAAATGTAATGTGGTTTAGAATCTGTGTTCAATACCCGAAATATTGGCTGGAAGAGGCAGTTTTCGCCAATCTAGGAAGGCGCTTTGTGTCGGTGGCAGATGTTCAGTATAATGACGCGTGAGGAAAACCGGCCTCCGAAGTCCGCTTTTGGCTTCGTGGGGTGGGATCTGACCTTACAGACTGCATTGAGCGGCATTGAACATAGATTTTTAGTCCTATTATATCAGCATACCCCGATAAACCGCCGCTGGTAGTAAAGATTGTAACCGTTCGCCCGATGTGACGGCAAAGGCTCGCCATTAAGGTGTCCTCAGGCATTAGTATTCCTCCTCTCGTACTTGAATAGTACATCCTATGACAATTCGTCCAATTTTGTTACATCTCCAGCTTAAAAAGCGGGTCGAGGACGACCCGCCTCAGGCGTAAGCGCCAAATAAAACCTCGCCTGCATAGACGTGGTTTTATTTGACGTTTTACTATCGTACTGTAGCGGCGCGATTATCTTTCATACCAATTCGCAATCTAAATACAACTAATAACCCAGTTAAAGCCAGTAATTGACTGCAGCAATTCCCCATTGTTTTCCAAGTCTCTTAAGCCGACTTCCAGCCTATCCTCTACAGCA
>WRAW01000099.1 GCA_009780015.1 Defluviitaleaceae bacterium
TGCCTGTAAATCTAATCAATTTACATCGACATTATCTCATATTATTTCGTTCTTGTATTCGTATCCTACAAACAAACTTGTGCGTTTTCTTTTGTGGACTCTCCACAGTATCAGACAGTATTTTGGCACTTGAAAAATTCCAGCCGTTGCGTTAAAATATTTTTATATACAAGATTTTAAGGAGGACGAACATGATTTCAGCCAGCGAGTTCCGCAATGGCGTAACTATTGAGGTTGACGGGGATATCTTTGTCATAATCGACTTTCAGCACGTAAAGCCGGGCAAGGGGGCCGCGTTTGTGCGCACAACGCTCAGGAACCTTGTGTCGGGAGGCGTTACGGAGCGCACCTTCCGTCCCACTGAAAAGATGCCCAGGGCGCACATCGACCGCCGCAACATGCAATACCTTTACAACGACGGCGAGATATACTATTTCATGGACAACGAATCATTCGAGCAGACGGCGGTCAACGCGTCGGACGTCGGCGACAGCCTCAAGTTCGTAAAAGAGAATGAAACAGTCAACATACTGGCTCATAACAGCAATGTGTTCGGTATCGAGCCGCCGGCCATCGTCGAGCTGGAAGTCACCGACACCGAGCCCGGCTTCAAGGGCGACACCGCAACCGGAGCCACAAAGCCCGCCGTGCTCGAAACAGGTGCAAGCGTGAAAGTGCCCCTGTTTATAAACATAGGGGACAAGCTTAAAATCGACACCCGCGAAGGTACGTACGTAGGGCGGGCGTAGGGCGTGTTCCCACTACACGCCTTAGTCCGTCTTTAGAATACCCCATCCCGCTTGCGAGACGGGGTATTCCTTTAAAATTTGATAGTTAATGTGGATATAAACGGCCAGGGGAGGGGTTCAAATTTGGACAAAGCTTTTCCGTTAGAAATCGTGAAAATTAATGATTCTGCATACAGGATTGAAGATGACGGCGTACGCTGCTTCCTTTTTATCGGTTCTGCATCCGCGCTGCTTGTCGATACGTGCAGAAACCAGACCGGCAGCCTGAAAGCCGTTATTGACTCATTAACAGACAAGCCCGTGATGTTGGTAAATACCCATTCCGACTGGGATCATATCAGTGATAACGCGTCATTCGGCCCAGCGCACATGCACCCTGCCGAAATGTCAAGCTATGTACAAACCGCAAAGCAGGCCACGCTGATGCGCCCCTTATGGGAGGGCGATTTGATTGATATCGGCGGACAGGTGTTTGAAGTTGTGCTGATACCCGGACACACGCCGGGAAGCATCGCTCTGCTCGACCGCGCAAACAAAATCCTTTTGACAGGGGATAGTATTTCAGGAGGAAACCCTATTCGCCATGTGGTTATGTTCGGTGAAAAACGTAACTTTGACGCCTTTATCGTAAGCTTGGAAAAACTCTTGGAATTAGAGCGTAAGAACGCGTTCGACACGATTTACCCATCACACGGGCAGTTCCCCTTATCGGCCGACACGGTGGAAAGTACATATATTGCCGCAAAAAAATTTATCGCGGGAGAACTTTCGCCAAGTGAACCTCCGGTTCAGATTCCTGCGAAACTGTATGAATATAACGGCGCTGCGTTCTACGCATAATAATCATGGCCACTGGCTATCAGCCGGCGGCCATGATTATGTCTTTGTCGAAATTTTCTTATCCCATCTTGTTGATTACATTGTATACTGCCGCCGTATCTTCCTCTGGATAAGCGTTGGCCGTCTCGTGATAAAGATTCAAGGCAGCCTCGAACATAGAGGCTTTAAGACCCGTCGCCTCTAACGCGTCTTGGATTATTCCCAAATCTTTGAGAAAGAGGGTACTGCTCATCTTCGCCGGCGTAAATTTTTGATCTACCATCGAAGGCCCGCGGCTCTTGAGCTGCATGGAGGACGCGCCGCTTTTCATAAGTACGCTATGCGCCATCTGAGCCGGAAGTCCATACCTTGTCGCAAGCAGCATACCTTCGGCTGCCGCCGCAATATGGATTGCCACCATCATATTTGTCGCGCACTTCATTTTCATTCCATTGCCGAATTCGCCCAAATAGTCTTGTTCATTAGAAAAGGCTTGGACAATGGGGATGACCTGCTTGGCCGCCGCCTCATCACCGCTGAGATATATCGAAATATCCGCGTTCTTCGCGCGTGCGCCGTTTCCGGACACGGGAGAGTCCAGCATTATGATGCCGGAGCTTTCCAAGGTTCTATTGAGCCGAACCTTGTCCTCTACAGCAAGTGTGCTGGTCTCGACGAGAATGGTTCCCGCCGCCGCCGCAGGAGTGATGACGGCGAGGTTTGCCTCCAACGCCTTTACCGACGGCAGGGACAGGATGATCACGCCGCAATTCTTTGCGACATCCTCTAATGTCGTAACTTCACCACCGGCCTCCCGCAGCGCCGCGCAACAGGATTCCGACGGGTCGAACCCGCTAACGTTAAACCCATTTTTAATCAAGTTAGCCGCAAAAGCGCCGCCCATAGCGCCAAGGCCAACTACGCCTATTCTTTCAGCCATTATCAAGACCCCCTTTTACTCCTATTATCCAACACAGCGTACACAGCCGCAGTGTCTTGATCCGGGTGGGTTTTCAGTCCATCATCGTATACGGACAGAACTGTCTCGAACAGCGGGGTCGCCGCACCCAGCGACTGAACGGCTTCGTGGATTATATCCAGATCTTTTTTCATCAAGCGGATAGTAAACGACGGCGGCTCATATACGCCCTTCACCATCATGGGGCCGCGAACCTCGAACATCCGGGATGTTGCGGCGCTTTTTGAAAGTACGTCATATACCATCTGAGCCGTAAGCCCAAACCGTGTCGCCAGTAGCATACCTTCGGCCGCTACCACGTTATGGAGAGCTACCATCAGATTGGCCGCGCACTTCATCTTCATTCCGTTGCCAAACTCACCAAGATAGTCGTTTCCCCTAGATACAGCCTCAATGACTGGAACAACTTTGTTTGCCGCCGCTTCGTCGCCGCTGACGAAGACAGTGATGTTCGCAGTTTTCGCCATTGCTCCCGTTCCCGAAAGCGGTGCGTCCAACATAATAATCCCGGTGCCTTCCAGCGTTTTGTTGAGCCGTATTTTGTCATCCACCGGGAGGGTGCTGGTCTCAAGGATAATGGTTCCGGGCTTTGCCAACGAAGTAATAACGGCTATATTTTCCTCGAGAGCCTTTACCGACGGTAGAGCCAGGATGATTATACCGCAGTTTTTTGCGATCTCGTCCTGTGTCATAATCTTGCCGCCTGCCCCGCGCAATTCTGCTTGGCGCGCTTCGAGAGGGTCATATCCGTAAACCTCGAAGCCTTTTTTTGCCAGATTCGCCGACATGGCACCGCCCATGTTGCCTAATCCGATCACGCCTATTTTTTCTGTCAAGTTTAAACACTCCCCTACAGAGTATGTATATACTTAAAGATTCATCAGCATTTGCGCGTTCTTCCGGCAGATCATATCTCTTTCCGCCGCTGTCAAGCGGAGAGTGTCCACACTGTCTACCGGGGTCATGTCGGCCATGTCAAAAGTATAGTCTGTGCCAAGTACGACATGGTCCGCCCCGTAGGTGTCCACAAGGAATTGAAGCGCCGGAGTCCCGTGCGTAAGCGTGTCAAAATAAATATTCTTCAAGTATTTTTCCGGCGAATCGATATCCACGACTTTTGCCTCAGGCCGTACCTTGTATACGTGCTTGACTCTGCCGAACTGGTATGGGAAGTAACCGCCGCCGTGGGAGGCCAGAACCGTGAGTTTCGGGTACTTCTCAAATATCCCGCCAAAAACCAGATGGGTTAGCGCCAGGGACGTCTGAGTCATAAAGGCGACCAGGTTGATGGTGTAATATTGAAGATACGGAGCAAACGGAGCGGCGTAAAACGGGTGCAGATAAACAAGGATACCCTTCTTCGCGCAGTATTCATAGATCGGGTGGAAATCCTCGTGATCCAGCATCTTGTCATTAATCATAGAGCCAATTACGATAGCTTTGAATCCCAGCTTTTCATGCGCGCGCTCAAGCTCTTGCAGCGCAAGCGGCGCATCTTGCATAGGCAGGGCCGCCATTACATAAAAATGCTCCGGGCGTGACTTCGCCAGATCAGCCATCCAGTCATTGCAGAGTTTGATTGCCTCTAGCGAGTCTTCTCCCTTATACGCGTAGCTGTGCATTCCCATCGACAGGGACAGCGCCATCTTGTCAAGCCGCGCCTGCTTCATTTCGCTTATTATTTCATCGGCATCGTAAACGCCTTTGCGGAAATGCTCCTTCCAATTGCTGCCGACCACGCCGATATACTCTTTTCCGCCTTCCTCGATGTAGGTTTTTCCAATTTTTTCGCCGTGTTTCTTGATGTAGTCCAGCAGCACCCTGGGTACGCAATGGCTGTGCATATCAATATTCATTCCTTGAAACCTCCTTCTTTCGATAGTCTTATTTTTGAAACTTAATGTCCCATATAACAAGCAGCTTTCTTTCTTCTTCCGTCATATTTGCGATGAGATCATCAGCTTCTGAGAGCAGTCTTGTCAAAATTCTCGCGCCTTTGTCGTATACAATCGAGCAGTTGCGTTCTTCCGTATTAGCCCTTGACCACGGCAAGAGCTGCCTGCACGTATAGCTGCCCAATTCCTTGATAAAGCGTTCGTGGAGTATACGTACCAAGTAGCTGTAGCTTCCCTCGTCTACCTTGGGGTCCGTTCTGCCGTAGAGGTAGGAGATCAGCATAATGCCGACTTCGACGATGCCGCAGCGTTCCATATAACCGCCTCCGCCGCCGCGAAATCCGCTGGAAATCCTCTTAAAATCCTCTGATATCGGAATATCAAGCGCCTCGGCTACCGCCCGCAGCGAAGACTCTGAACAATGAAATCCTTGCTTGCGGTAATTTTCACATTTTTCCGCCGCTAAATTTTCAAGTTCCAAAATTTTATCAGGTGTCATTTCTTCTCCCCTTTTCAGAATTTATGGGTTCAAAGTGCTATACGGCAGCAGCGGTTGTGTCCTTATTTTTATTCATGTAGAGGAAGGCGGAAAAACCAACGAGAAGCGCTAAACCTGCCATGTTGGCCAGAATATGCGTAAACATAAGCAGCGGGATACAAATACCGATAGCCGCTCGCTCCCAAATCTGCAAGTTACGGAAGAGCCATCCCTGAGTGGAGCATGCAAGAGCAGTGATTACGCCTATGTATAAAAAGATGATGAATCCAACCTCGACCGGCGTAAATCCAATAGAAGTGATCTGCGGCGAATATGCCATTGTGAATGGCATGATATAGATGAATATGGCCAGCATACACGCGTAAAAACCTGTTTTTACAGGATCTGCCTTTACAATGCCCGCAGCCGCGATTGCGGATACGGCAAGCGGCGGCGTTACGTTGGAGGTCATGGAAAGCCAGAAAACGATCAGGTGCGCAATTACAGGACTGATCCCATATGCGATAAGCGCGGGGGCAGCCATGATTGCCATGAGTATGTACGCCGCGGTGATCGTAAGACCCAGTCCAAGGATTAGACCAAGGATCGATACAAGAATCAGCAGGATGAACAAGCTGCCGCCCGAAAACGCCAGCAGCGCGTTGGAAAAGTTGAGACCAAGGCCGTGAAGCGTAAGACCGGACATTATGATGCCCATCGTTGCGGCGCAGGCGCCGATAAATATGGTATCTTTTCCGGCAGCCTCGAATATTTCAAACAGCTTTTTGGGCGTTAAGCGGGTCTCCTTACGGAAGAAGCTGCAGATAAACAGGAAGATACATCCGAAAAAGGCGACTCTGGGGATTGAATAGCCCATGAACAGTCCCGCGGTGATAGCGACGATTGATCCTAAGTAGTACCAGCCTTGTTTCAGTTCGGCTCTCCAGTCGGGCATTTCTTCTTCGTTTAATCTGCCCATGTTGTGTCTTTTTGCATAAAAATATACCTGGAAGCCCACAGATAAGAAGTATAGAAGAGCGGGTACTATGGCCATGCCCATGACAATTGAATAAGGGGTATTGGTCGTAGCCGCCAGAATGAAGGCGGCCGCGCCCATGATCGGCGGGAGGAAGGTGCCTCCTACGGAAGATGACGCTTCAACTGCCGCAGCAAATTCACCTTTGAACCCTACACGCTTCATCAGCGGAATGGTAAATTGGCCTGTGGCCGCTACGTTGGCTACGGGGCTGCCGATTATGGAGCCGAGCGTCGCGGATCCGATAACGGCGATAAGGGCAGGCCCTCCTGTCACACGGCCCGCAAGAGCGGTGCAGAATCTGACAAAAAACTCGCCGCCGCCGGATATTCTCAAAAACGCGCCGAAAATCATAAACGGCGTAATAAAGACGGCAAATGTCGACATGATGGTTCCGAAGATACCATCGGTAAAATAGATGAACGGCAGCCACATCCTAAGTGGTATGCCCCTGTGGTGGAACATACCCGGAAGCATGTGGGCATAATGAATGATTATAATCATGGCCAGACCGAAGATCGGTATGACCCAGCCCATCTGCCTCCGTGTTACCTCAAGAGACAGAAATATCAGGGTGAGCCCCATAAATTGATCCATAAAATTGGGGTTTGCCACGCGGGTACTGGCATAGACCGGCATCTGAAACCACCAGTACAGGATAGACGCCGTCAATCCGACTATTATAATAACGTCTATAACGTCCATCCACCAGGTATTCGCCTTTCCTTTGCGCATGGGCTTTACCAGCATAGTCAGTACGCCGACGGCAAGAGGAAAGATCGCAAGATTGCTTCCGGTCGAGAAAATTCCAAAACCGGATGTATAAAAATAAAAGAATGCAAACGCAAACGCAATAACGGAGACAAGTTTTTTTACAATAGGAATATCCTTCAAAACGATACAGCCTCCTTTGGACTTCGCTTTTAGTCGAAATCAAGCAGCGTTCTGTCGGCAAAGAGTTCAAAACGCTGCTCTATAATCATTTAGCAGCTTGCTTATGTCCTATCTGAACTGCGGATTCTCGTCAAAAAATCTGATTGCGCCGGGGTGGAAGACAAATCCGGCGTCGTTGGCCGCCTGTTCACCCATGCTTGATTCGGCAAAGTGCGGATGGACGGTGGTCAGGAATTCCATTCCGTCGTCACTGAAAATCGCGGTAAGCGCTTCATACACAACATCTTCAGGAGTATCTTCGCTGGCGGCAAACCATACGTACCAGAACGGAACCTGGACATCCATGTTCTGGCCGCGATAAGTGTCTGCCTCGATCACGTTAGGGAAGAAGTACGGATGCAGGGCGCGAATGGCGTCCATTTCCTCATCGCTGAAAGGTATGACCCAGATATCCCGCAGGGTGGCAAGTTCGGTAATAGCGGCGACGGGGTGGCCATGCTGGGCAACCGCTTCAACAAGGCCGTCCTGCAACGCTCGCGCTCCGTCGGAATGACTCATTTCCGATTCATTGACAGTGATGCCGAGGGCCGACAAAAATCTACGGGAATTATCCGCAACGCCGCCGCCCGGCGGGCCGATAACGACAGATCTGCCTTCCAGGTCGCTCATAGTACGGATTCCGCTGTCATAGAGTACGACAATGTAGTACGAGCTCTCGTAAGCCGCGTGTATCATGCGCAGACTATCGGTTGGCGGAAGGCCGGACATGGCCCCGGTGGCGGTTATCGCTTCATGAATGTGATGCGCGTGAGTCCAGAAGAAGTCGGTGTCGCCCATCATTGCCCGGCGGGTGTTTTCAACGGCGCCGGCGCTGGCTGTCTGGTCAAGGGGCCAGGCGAGTTCCTGGTTCCATAAAGTGCCAAGACCTCCGCCCATTTGATACCAAAGTCCGCCGGGGTTACTGGTTGAAAGCACAAATCTCGTGCCGGGAGCCGTACCTTCCGGTTCTGCGGGGGTAGCATCGCGTGCGTCAGCAGGATCGGTTGTACCGGCAACAGGAGGCAGAGGAGCAGAAGCAGGAGTGGGAGGGGTTGAGCAAGCAGCGAGAGCAAGAATAAAGAGTAGAGCGGTAACTGAGGCGAGAAGATTTTTCATAGATTTCAACCTCCAACTAAGATAA
>WRAW01000100.1 GCA_009780015.1 Defluviitaleaceae bacterium
ACGCTTAGGCCGTATGACCTGCACGGCGGCGAGCGCGTGGCGGGCGCGTCGGGCGTGATAGACCTTGGCGCACTTGAGAGCGCGGCCGTTGCGGCAGACATATCCGCGCCAAGCCCCACGGTGACGGCAAGGACGGCGCACGGACAGCCCGCCGCAGACAGCCGCGTGGCAAGCTCGGTCTACCTTGCGGCCTATGTGAACATGACGTCGCTGGACAACTTCCCGCTGGTGCGCCGCAACGGCTTCCTGCCCTTTGAGATATATGTGGAGAACAGGCACGGGCAGGAGCTTTACAGCGGCCTGAAGATCGAACACAGCTCCGGCGAGTATAACTTCTGGAGCAGCCTGCCGGATGCGTCCGACAGCGCGCGTGTTCCCGTGATGCTGGAGATCGAGCGGAGCGGCCCGCGGGTGACTACCGTGTCCTTCGGCGAAGGCGCGGACTTCTCCGCCGTGCCGATAAGTATTCAGCGCGTGGAGATCACCTTCGCCGGTGATGTGCGCGGAAGCGGGCAGCGTACACGGGTGCGCCTCTTCGCTGTGGAATCGGAAGGCGACGGCCGCGAGAGGGAGCTTGAGATGGCGAACTTGAGCGAGAACTTTGTGATACTCGGCAACCGCCTTATCGTGGATATCGCAAGCGCGAAGCTGCGTTACGGCGCGAAGTACCGCTTGCAGGTCGAAGGCTTGGTAGATTCGCTTAACAACAGGATGGACGTGTTCTCCACAGACTTTGTGACACAGGTTTCCCCCGAAGTTCACAGCCCGACAATCACCGGACTGCTGACCCACGCACGCACCCTGCCCAGCGACGGCGGCTTCGCCGACATCACCGTGGCGGGCGGCAACCTTGGCTCCTTCGAGGAAATCTTGGTGACGTTTAACGACATCTCGGGGCGCGCGGAGGTCAGCACATGCGGAACGTCGGCCTTGGCAAGCGGAATATTCATCCCGCCCAACACTGGCGACAGCCCCGTGCAGTACACCTTCGGCGTGCTTGGCGACGGCGTGGACCACCGCAAACAGCTGACGATCACCGTCGAAGGCCAGCTGACGCGCAGCGGGGGCGCGGCTGTCGGCGAGCCTGTGTTCTCCGGCTCCGCGCCGCAAAGTGACCTCACGGACATCCGTTACGTCAACAAAATCGTAAACGGCCTGCCCATCAGAACCGACGGATTCAGCATGAACGATTTCAGCCATATTACTGCGGTAAACTCCATCGGCGGCGGATCCACGGTGATCATCGCCTTTGAGGATCTCGAAGAGCTGAAGGAGCTGAACCCGCACTTTAGGCTGGGCGCGGCGTCTCCCCTTGGCGTGATGATGATACCGGTGGACACCGGCAGTATCATCAGCGGGGTGAGAAGGCTCCTGCAAGACAGCGGCATGGATACGGCGGACATCTATCTGCGCTACAGGCTGGAGGACGTTTCCCACGACGGCGGCGTTACCGGCGGCCTGCGGGAAACCTTCAACCTTGGCGGGCCTGTCAGCCGCCTGTCCGTGGAGGTTGTGGGCAACAACGGCAAGATACTCAAGAACGTGACAGACTTCGCGAACAACATGGATCTTAGGCTGCCGGTGCCGGTCGGCGGTGTTATGTCTCCTTATTCGTCGGTCTACATGCTGGGCGGCGCGGACAGCGAGCCTACGTTTGTGCCGAACTCCATAGGCGAGGAGGACGGAACGCGCTTTATAACGGTGCGTGCGCCGGGCGCGGGTGCGTTCTTTGTGGGCGAAAGCCTGGTGGACTTCGCCGACATTCTCGAGTACGGAACCTACCGCGAGATGCGCAAGGCGGCGGCACTGGGCATTATACGCGGCATGGGCGACGGCAACTTCGAGCCGACGCGCTTGGTGACGCGCGGCGAGTTCCTGCAAATGGCGGCCAACGCCATAAACTTGAGCAGCCCAAGCCGGGAAGCGCCCTTCGCCGACATTTCGCGCTATGCGTGGTATAGCGACAGCATCGCGAGTATGTACGAAGCGGGCTTGCTTACCACCTTCGCGGGCAACTCCATCGGCCCGGACCGCGCCATCACGCGGGAAGAGGTGGCGAGTATCCTCGGCGCGATCCTCATGCGTTCGCCAAACGCGCCGACAGACTTCGCGCCCCTGCGCTCCGTAACACCCGGCGAGAACTTCCGCGACGCGGCGGACATCTCCACGCCCTTCAGGCAGGATGCCCTGCTGGTCACGCGTCTGGGCATTATGTCCGGCCGCCACGATGTGTTCCGGCCAAAGGAGCAGCTCACGCGGGAGGATGCCGCGGTCTCCCTAATCCGCATGATGCGCGTCATCGGTTATGTTATGTAGCACAGAAAAGAGTGGCAAGGCCGGGAGCCTTGTCACTCTTTTCTGTATTCCAGCTTGCAAAAGCATTGCCGATATGGTTAAATGTATTTGTTGAAGGAAGTGGTTGGCATATGAACGAAACTATCGCGCCCACGGTCAGCGTAATCATGCCGGCGTTTAATGCGGAGGCGACAATAGCGGAGGGCTTGGACAGCGTGTTGGCGCAAACATTTGAAGATTGGGAACTGATCGTGGTTGATGATGCCTCGACCGACAACACTGCCGAAGCAGCAAGGTCGTATGCGGCAAAGGACAGCCGCGTGAAGCTCCTGGCAAGCGAAACCAACCAAGGGGTGGCGGCCGCCCGCAACCAGGGCATACAGGCGGCAGGCGGCGAGTACCTGGCCTTTCTCGACAGCGATGATCTATGGCGTAAGGAAAAGCTTGAAAAGCAAGTCCGCCTTATGGAGGAACAAGGCGCGGTCATTTCCTTCACGGGAACCGCGTACATGAACTCTGCGGGGAAGATGTCGAAGTATGTCCTGCGGGCGGTTGAAAATTTTGGTTATGACGACTTACTGCGGCGCAACATCATGTCGTGTTCATCGGTCATGGTGCGCCGTGACAGTATGGTTCCATTTCCGCAGGGCTACATGCATGAGGATATGGCGGCGTGGCTGCTGATTCTAAAAAGATGCGGGCAAGCCTACGGGCTTGATGAACCCTTGCTGATTTACCGCATGGGCGAAGCGACAAAATCCTCCAACCGTATCAAATCCGCACGGATGAACCTGGGAACGTACCGGGAAGTGGGATATGGGCGTGTTGCGTCAACGATTTTAATGTTGAGGTATGCGATTCACAGCATTTCTAAACGCTTAATGATTCAATCAGGCTGGTTTTCTGACAATGAAGTTTCCCAATAATTATTGCTCTCCGTACCACGCACCGCACTCTCCGCACAGAATTTTGCCCGCGAAGATGCCGACCCCGCTGTACCGCCCGGCGCCCTGCCGGCGCCTTGCGGCCTCGCGCTGAACCATCTCGAAAATAGCCGGCGCGATGATGGCGCGGTGCGCGCCCTCCACATAGTACTGCGGAACCTCGCCGCCGTTCTTCCTCTTCTGCTTCGTCAGAAAGTTGACCGTATAGCTCTTCTGCAAGAGCGCGTCGCCCTTGTACTTCTCGTTGGACAGTATGCCGCGGACGTTCACCGGACTCCACCGCGCCTTACCGCCGGGAGAGGGGATGCCCCGGGAGGTCAGATGCTTGGCGATGCCGTGCGGCGTGCTGCCCTCCATAAACATGCCGAAGATCAGCCGGATCACCCCGGCCTCCCGCTCGTTGACGGCAAGGGTGCCGTTTTCGCCCTTGTCGTACCCGAGGAAGCGGCTGTAGGCAAGGCTGACCTTGCCGTCCTGCATCCGCTTGCGCTGGCCCCACGTTACGTTTTCGGAAATGGAGCGGCTCTCCTCTTGCGCGAGGGACGACATGATCGTGATCAACAGCTCTCCCTTGCTGTCGAAGGTCCATATCGCTTCCTTCTCGAAGAAAACTTCGGTGCCGCCGTCCTTGAGTCTGCGGATGGTGGAGAGGCTGTCCACCGTGTTCCGCGCAAAGCGGCTCACGCTCTTTGTGACGATAAGGTCGATCCTGCCGGCAAGCGCGTCGGCGACCATTAGGTTGAACCCGGCGCGCTTGGCCGTACCGGTGGCGGATATGCCGTCGTCGGTGTATACCGCGACGAACTCCCAGTCGTCGCGGCTGTGTATGTAGCTCGTGTAGTAGTCCACCTGCGCTTCATAGGACGACTGCTGTAAAACCGTTTTATTGCGAAGCACAACAAAAGCGGCAAACACTGATATAAACTGTTTTTACAAGCTTCCCACGGGCAAGCTCAGCCCGTTACGCATCCAGGCAGATACAGTGGAGCTCAACGAATACATTATCCTGACAACCTCCCTTGACTACAGCAAGGAACAAATTTTGGAGTTGTACAGGGCGAGATGGCAGGTAGAGCGAGTGTTTTACCGCTTGAACAAAAAATAGATGCCGAATTTTCGAGCGACCTTAATTCTCTATCCGGGCGTATAAAAGAGATTGATTTGATAATTCCCGGGATAAATACTGAAGTCAATGGGTTGTGAAGCAAATGAAAAAAACGAAACGGCATAGAAAATATGTACAGCTCCGGAGGTAGTGTCGGTTATGCCAGGAATTAAATCTGTTGATTTATTCGCCGGAATCGGTGGCATCAGACTTGGGTTTGAGCGCGTTTTCGGTGAAAGTATACAGACAATATATGCCAGTGAAATAGATACATACGCCCAAAAAACATACTGGGCAAATTTTTCCGATGATTTTGAAATAACCGGGGACATCACTTTAATAAACGAGGCTGATATACCCATGTTTGATATTTGCTTGGCTGGTTTTCCCTGCCAAGCGTTTAGTTTAGCCGGAAGCCGCAAGGGTTTTGATGATGATTTTAAGGGCAAGGCGAGAGGCACACTTTTTTTCGATGTTGCCAGGATTTGCGCTTATCATAAACCAAAAGTAATTTTTTGCGAGAATGTTAAAGGATTATTTATCCACGACAGAGGAAGGACATACGAAATAATCAAAGGAACGCTTGAAGAACTAGGCTATATTGTGCATGAAACGATATTAAACAGCCGTGATTTCGGTGTGCCCCAAAACAGGGAACGCATCTACATAGCGGCATTTAGGAAAGATATAGATTCATCTTCTTTTGCTTTTCCCGAACCGACAGACTCAACAAAATGTATTGAAGATATACTGGAAGAAAATCCCGTGTCGGCAAAATATTATTTAAGCGAAACATATCTTGAAACTTTACGAAATCACAGGGCGCGGCATGAAGCAAAAGGTAACGGTTTTGGTTATGAAATCCGTGACAGGGATGATGTGGCCGCCGCCATTGTTTGCGGCGGTATGGGGCGGGAGCGTAATCTTTTGATTGACAAAAGACAAACGAATCTAACGCCGGTTACGCATATAAAAGGAAAAATTAACACCGAGGGCGTTCGTAAAATGACGCCAAGGGAATGGGCAAGATTGCAAGGTTTTCCGGACACCTTTGAATTGCCTTTGGCTGATGTTCATTTATATAAACAATTTGGTAATTCGGTGTCGGTGCCGGTTATACAAGCAATAGCGGACAAAATTAAAATCGTACTGGAAAATAATGATCGTGCCGAAATTCACAAAACAAAAAGAGAGGTGTCGTAATGGCAACAAGCGGGAATAATAGGGGAATGGTCTGAGGTATACGCGCTGTTGCGTTTGCTTGCCGATGGCAAACTTTTTGCGGCTGATGAACGAATTAACCGTATACAGGATATGTTTTTTCCGATAATCAAGATTATTCGTGAAGAAACAGAGGGTGCGCCCTTTGAATATGTGCTTAATAATCGAACATTCGAAGTCGAAATATATTTGAACGACGAAAAACTTGTAAGTTATTCTTGAGAAAATTATTGATTGTCCTTTCAAACCCTTGTAACACAAGCACTTCCGTATACCGTAAACGCACGCTGTCAGCAGCTTGGCGGCTAAACCTGATTATATAGGTTTCTGTAGCAGTACCGTCTTCGGACGTTACTACAATGGATACATTAAACCCCTCGCCGACAGGAATATTGTGTACATTTGGCTGGTTTCTGCCCGTGTCTGCTGTAAACAATAAGGTTCCTGATGTGCTAAAATCGTCAAATGTCCACATTTCAAATTGGTTTATAAATCCTACTGCTGATGCGTCCAAATTGTTGGGGGAAAAGTGTAAATACATGTCGTTAAACTGATATGGCAAATTAACGGTATAATCAAAACCATCAGCTCCATATGTCGGCATTAATTGAAAACCAAAATCCCCTACAACAGCATCTCTTGCGGGTGTTAGAAAAATATATTCCAAACTCGCATCGGCTGCTATATTTCGGGCTTCCTCATTGGTGTGCCAAGATACCACAAGAGAAATCACTATAGCCGAAAATATCAACATGGCAGAAACGGCAATGACCTTAACGTGAGGCTCGGGCTTGTTATTGCTAACCCGGTCTAGCCTTTCCTTCAATTTTTTAACCGTTTGAAATCTTTTATCCGGCGACAACATCATACATCTCTCTATAACATTTACTATTTGTGAATCCTTAACCCTTTGCACTTCATAGGTGTTGGTAAGCAAAACTGTCATAAGCATACCAAGTGCGTAAATATCCGTCCGTGGGTCACTTTGCGAAAAACCATACTGCTCAGGTGGGGCAAAGTGTTTTGTGCCAATAAGCTCAGTGTCAGAAGTTGCGTCGTCTCTATGCTTTCTGGCAATATCGAAGTCTATTAGCTTCACGATACCGCTATCGGTAATCATGACGTTGTTTGGCGTTATATCCCGATGGATAATCGGTGTGGGTTGGTTATGCAGATATGAAAGCACATCACATAACTGCATAAGTATGCCCAGCGTCTCTTTTTTGCTTAGTGCACCGTTTTCGTCTAATCTTTCCCTAAGTGTTCGCCCGTCTATGCAATCTTCAATTACATAGAAACAGTCCTCGAGTAAGACTACTTCGTGAATCTGAGGCATGTTTTCGTGGGCCAGTTTTGACAGGCTTTCATAAATAGGGTGCTTGTAGGTCTTTGTGAAAACCTTTGCTACATATAAAACACCTTCGCCGTCTTTAACCCTGTAGATAGCTTTATCTTGGTGAACTGCTATTTCTTCCACAACCTCGTATTTATCAAATACAGGCATACTATCAAGATCCATTTTGACCTCCATAAATTTCCGCAAATTTTTATTCGTTAAATCTTTATCCATAAATTTTTGTCTTGCATCTGACAACTATAAAACGTTATAATCATCTATGGGGTGA
This sequence comes from Defluviitaleaceae bacterium, assembly GCA_009780015.1. GTDB lineage: Bacteria > Bacillota > Clostridia > Lachnospirales > WRAA01 > WRAA01. The sequence goes on from WRAW01000100.1 coordinate 7,191, forward strand.
TTACCATTACTAAAAGAACAGGCGATCTTGGTTTTGAGTTGGCAAACGCTCAAAACATACATAATTACATGGAAGCTAATGCGGACGAGTTTGATGATAAGAATTTTTATAGCTTCCTTAAGTACACTAATATCCGATAGCGGCAAAGCCAAAACAGCAATAGTTGCAGATTCTTGTATAAGCGAACCCTATCTGTACAATCTACTTAGAGGCGAAAAGCGTCCCACCAGAAACAGCGTAATCAAGCTGGCTTTTGGATTGGAGCTTACGCTTGAAACTACCGAGCGGTTTTTGATGCTTGCTGGTTATAGAAGCTTCTATGAACGCCACAAAAGAGACTCTCTCCTGAAATACGCATTTCTAAATAAATATGGATATTTCAGAAGCGGACAGTCTGCTGGTGCAGTACGGGTTTTCCGTTATGACAGAGTAATCTGCCGCAGCACACAACATCTGCATGATATTATAATTATATATCAAACAGCCCCTTACTGTCAATCAAAACACCCCTTATAGACACGGCAAACGCACGAACCCTAAAACGCCGACAACAAAACATCTGCCATAAAATCAGCGTCGTATTGGCACCTTCTTCTTTTGCGAGCCAGACTCATTTTGGCAGGAAACTGCATAAGGATAT
>WRAW01000101.1 GCA_009780015.1 Defluviitaleaceae bacterium
AGGGCGTGTCGACATGAGATTTTTCGGAATGATTATGGTCGGTTTTCCTCCACTCTTCGTCACTGGCTCCTTGCGTACCTCTGCGGGTACGCGGCGTCACCACTTCCTCGATTGGCGAAAAACACGCCTGATAATCATTCCAGAAAAACTCATGTCGACACGCCCTAGCAGAATTATGCCATTATGCGTCGTCGGCGCTTCCTAGCCCAGCGAATAATTGCCTCAAAATTTCACCAAAAGCGGGTTTTCAAACACGCCCAAAAAGCATACCAAAATCTATTGACAGACGCCGCGCGTTCTGTTAAAATATCTAGGTTAAGTAGAAGCGTCCCTTCTCACCTTACTGCCTACGGCTTTGGGTTATTAATTCGACGATGTTTGCGGACGCTTGCGTCCGCTTTTTAATATTTATCCCGGAGGTGCTATACTATCACCGAATTAATGATCAACGAACAGATCCGCGACAAGGAAGTCAGGCTAATCGGGTCTGACGGCGCCCAGCTTGGAATCGTATCCGGCCGGGATGCACAGCGCATGGCGGACGAGAAGAAACTCGACCTTGTCAAAATTTCGCCGACGGCAAAGCCGCCTGTCTGCAAAATTATGGATTACAGCAAGTTCCGCTTCGAGCAGCAGAAGAAGGATAAGGAAGCGCGCAAGAAGCAGAAAACTGTCGATATTAAGGAGCTTCGACTTTCACAGAATATCGACGTTCACGACATCAACGTCAAGATCAAGAAATGCGTGGAATTCTTGAAGGACGGCGCAAAGGTGAAGATAACCATACGTTTTCGCGGGCGAGAGTTGAGCCACACAGACGGCGCTTACAAAATCCTGAACAAGTTCGCTGAAGACGTCGCCGAATTCGGCGCGGTCGAAAAGCCGCCAAAGCTCGAAGCCAAGACTCTGGCAATGTTTCTTGCTCCAAAATCTTAGATTAATCACAGGAGGATGCACCAAATGCCCAAACTTAAAACGAAAAAAGCCGCCGCAAAGCGTTTCAAAGCTACCGGAACGGGCGAGTTCAAGTACCAAAACGCCAACAAGCGCCATCTCCTTGGCCCAAGAACCCCAAAGCGCAAACGCCAACTGCGCCGCACCGACATCGTGGACAAGAGCAACCACGCGCAAGTTAAGCAGATGCTACCATACGCATAACAAGGAGGAGGACTCAGCATGGCAAGAATAAAGGGCGGAATGAGCGCCAAGAAGAGGCATAAGAAGGTTCTGAAACTAGCCAAGGGCTACCGTGGAGCAAGAAGCAAGCAATATCGTATCGCCAAGCAGTCGGTAATGCGCGCCATGGCTGCCAGCTTTGCCGGCAGAAAGCAAACCAAGCGCGAATACAGACGCCTCTGGATCACCAGAATAAACGCCGCCGTGCGCAGCCACGGACTGTCATATTCCAAGTTCATGAGCGGCCTGAAATGCGCCGGTATTGATATTAACCGCAAAATGCTGGCCGAGCTGGCCGTCAACGACGCCAAGACCTTTACCCAACTGGTCGAGAAAGCCAAGAACGCCTAAACGAGAAAAACCCACGCGGAATTGCGTAGGGTTTTTGTTTTTTTCATAATTGACTATTGACTTTAAATGTTTGAATATGTTATACTGAAAGTGCCCAAGAGGGAGTAGCGAGTGGCTCAAGCCATTTGCCGTATTCGTCAGGACGGTCGGCAGACCCGGATGCGGCACATCAAGAATGATGACGCAAGACTTTTGGCTCAATGTTTATGAGCCTATTGTCTTGTGTATTTTTATTATAATCATGAAGAAAAGGAGAGAGTGCATTATGTTAGAAAGACTGAAAGGTGTAGTAATAGGGATTATCCTGACTCTGGCTTTAATGACAGCTATTCCTGCGACGGCAAGGGTTACTCAAGAAACAATTACGGTGAATTTTAACAACATCAGGGTCGCTGTAAACGAGCAGCATGTGAATACCGAATTTGAGCCTTTCATTTTCCAAGGCCGTACATATCTGCCTGTGCGTGATGTAGCCGACGCAATGGGTTTCGACGCTACTTGGGAGGACGCGACAAATACGGTGCACTTAACTGCCCGGGCCAATGTCGTGCCGAACTATCCGCCTCACCGGCCGGCGCAAACTCCTGCGTTTTCTCCAAGTCCGTCACCCATGCATTCGCCTTCGCCGCAGTTTTCTCCAAGTCCGTCACCCATGCGTTCACCTTCGCCGCAATTTTCTCCTAATCCTTCGCCAGGCGGTAATCAAGGCGGCAGACCAAGCAACCCGGCTATTTCGCTGGATAGAGCCATTGAAATCGCTTACGCCGACCTTTCGGCGAGGGGTATTTCCGCGACGTTCCGCGCAAATTCCGGTATGGACTGGGAGCGCGGTCAATGGGTTTGGGAACTTGAGTTCAGACCAAACGGACAGAGGGGAGTAATAGAATATTACATCAATGTAAACACCGGAGCCATTGTCAAATTTGAATGGGATCGCTGATGAAAATGTCGAAATATATAATTATTCTGGGTGTGCTGGTGGTTGCCGCGGCTTTTATGTTTTGGCCCTCCAATATATCTCGCCGGGAAGCTCAGGAACTAGCCGTGGCTCATGTTGGCGGAGGTCATGCCAACCCGGCTGAAAGGGATTTTGAAAGGCTTCAAAGGGCTTGGAGCGTAGAAGTATTTTATAGCGGCCTTGTGCATGAGGTTTATGTGAATTCGCGTACAGGCGCGATTATCAGGGTTGAAGTAGACAGGTGGGATTAATTTAAAAGGGCTGTCTTGCGTCGTTCGCAAGATAGCCCTTTTCTGTCTTATTTATGCGAAGCCTTTTGGATAAGCCGCGCGCCAAGCTGGAACGCGCTTTCGCAGTCCCTGGGGAACTGCTCCTCACGCACCTTTTTCTTGGCGTTCTCGTCGAATACGGTTACGACATATTTTGAGTAGTCGTCAAATTGCAGCGTATCGTTGACGAACAGGGATTCGCAGGAGCCCAGCAGCCTGGCCATATCATTTTCGCCGAATTTCAGGGCTTGCGGGTATTGCAGCTCGTGCATCAGTTTCTCCGGCACATTCATTGTGTAGATGAAGCCCGTGTGTATTTTCTTTTCGAGCAGGCTTCCGTAGCTTTCGTTGTAGACCAGTACGGAGAACATTAAGCGTTCCATGAACGAGCGCATCTCGCCCGTTACGGCCTCGAAATAGATGGGAGAACCGAGCACCAGCGCGTCGGCCTCGAAAGCTTTATCCAAGACCGGGGAAAGCTCGTCTCTGTATCCGCACTTTCCGTAACTCTTGCCGTCCTTTAGCTTGCAGGCGAAGCAGCTTACGCATCCCTTGAAATTCAGATCGTACAGATGGACCGTCTCGCCCTGATGAGCGCCTTGCGCCGCCGCCCCCTCAAGCGCGTGCCTCAGAAGTTCGGCGGTGTTGTGGGTTTTGCGCGGACTGCCGTTTATCGCAAGTATCTTCATAGAAATATCTCCCCGGTTAATTATTAGAACCCGCGGTTAATAACGCTCAACGCCGCCTAGAGGGGCAGTTTTTCGCCACTCGTCGTCAGTTGTTCCTTGCGTACCGCTACGGGTACGCGGCGTCATTCCTTCCTAGATTGGCAAAAAACCGCATCTTCTAGTCAGCATTTCGGTTATTAACCGCGGGTTCTTATTTCTGTCTGACCGCTATGCCAAGTTCCTTGAGCTGGGCGTCCTCGACCACGTCGGGCGAGTTTGTCATCGGGCAGGAGGCGTCTTTGACCTTGGGGAAGGCTATGACGTCGCGGAGCGATTCCGAATGAGTCAGAAGCATCGCGATTCTGTCGAACCCGAAGGCGATTCCGCCGTGGGGCGGCGTGCCGTACTTGAACGCGTCGATAAAGTAGCCGAAGCGCCTCGCCATCTGCTCGTTGGAGAACCCAAGCGCGCGGAACATGCGCTCCTGGACGTCCTTGCGGTGTATGCGGATGCTTCCGCCTCCCATCTCGAAACCGTTCATAACCAGGTCGTACGCTTTCGCTCGGCATACGCCCGGGTCTGACTCGAGCTTGTCAAGATCTTCGTCCATTGGAGAGGTGAAGGGGTGGTGCTTGGCGTAGAAGCGCTGGTCTTCCTCGTTCCATTCCAAAAGAGGGAACTCGGTTACGAACAGCAGTTTGTAGTCGTTAGGCTTGGTAAGTTCCAGCTTCTTTGAAAGCTCGAGCCGCAGAGCGCCGAGCGCTTCCAGCACGGTGTCGGTACGTTCGTCCGCGCAGATAAGGATAAGGTCGCCGGGCTTTGCCGCGAACGCGCCCGTTATTTCCTTGAGCTTGTCGTCGGAAAAGAACTTGGACAGGCTTGTTTTGAGTTCGCCGCCTTCGGATATGCTGATCCAGGCCAGGCCCTTGGCTTTGTTGTCCTTCGCGAGCTCGACCAGTGCGTCGATCTGCTTGCGGGGCAAGCCCGCGCCGCCTGCGGCGCATATTCCGCGAACACTTCCCCCGGCCGCGGTCGCCGCGTCAAACATGGCGAATCCGCCGCTCTCCACAATACTTGATATGTTCACGAGCTCCATGCCGAAGCGCGTGTCCGGCTTGTCCGAACCGAAGCGCTCCATGGCCTCCTTGTACGTCAGACGCTCGAAGGGCGCCGGAAGATCGATGTTCATCAGATTTTTGAATATGCGTGTAAACAGTCGTTCGGCCATTGCCAGAATGTCGCCGACGTCCACAAAGGACATCTCCACGTCCACCTGTGTAAACTCCGGCTGTCTGTCGGCTCGGAGGTCTTCGTCGCGGAAGCACTTGGCGATTTGGAAATATCTGTCGAAACCCGATATCATCAGCAACTGCTTGAACTGCTGGGGAGACTGCGGAAGCGCGTAGAACTCGCCGGGGTGTACTCTGCTTGGGACAAGGTAGTCGCGCGCTCCCTCGGGCGTACTCTTTGTAAGAATGGGCGTCTCGACTTCGATGAAGCCCTCTTCGGTGTAGAACTTGCGTACTTCCTGCGCCAGCTTGTGCCTGAAAAACAGAGACTGCTGCAGCGCGGGGCGGCGCAGATCAAGGTATCTGTGCTTGAGTCGCAGGTCGTTCGCCACGCCTTCGTCCATGACGCTGAACGGGGGGACTTCGGCGTCCGAAAGTATTCTGATCTCCTGCGCCTCGATCTCGACCTTGCCCGTCTGCATTTCGGGGTTGATGTCCTTTTCCGCGCGCAGAGCGACTACGCCGCGTATTGCCAGCACATATTCGCCGCGGACGCTTTCGGCTTTCTTGAACAGCTCCGGCTCGGACTGCTCGTTGAACTTTACTTGCAGCAGCCCCGTCCTGTCCCTTAGCGCGATGAATATGATCTGACCCAGCGCGCGTCGCTTATTGACCCAGCCCATGACCGTTACGGTCTGGCCGGCCATGGCTTCGCCGACTTCCGTGAGATAGTGGCTGCGCTTTAGTGTACCGAGTGATTCGCTCATATTGTTAATCTCCTTTGTGCAAGAATGAATCTATATCGTCGAAGGCTACGGCGGTAGTCTCACCCGTGTCCATGTTCTTGACTTTCAGGACGCGGCTTGACGCCTCGTCGTCGCCGATTATGGTCGAGAAGCGCGCTCCAAGCTTGTTGGCGTACTTTAGCTGTGCTTTTACAGAGCGTTCGCCGGCGTCGCTTTCGGCGTGTATGCCCTGGGAGCGCAGGCGGTAGGTAAGTCCCTGGGCCTCGTACATGCCCTTGTCGCCTATGAAGCCGATGAATATGTCGGCTGCGGCGTCGATATTCACCGTGGAGGTATCCATGGCCATCAGCAGGCGCTCGATACCCATTCCGAAGCCTATGCCGCTCATGTCGGGGCCGCCCAGTTCGGCGATCATGTTGTCGTAGCGTCCGCCTCCGCAGATTGTGCTTTGCGCGCCTATCGAGTCGCTGATGAACTCGAAGACCGTGCGGGTGTAGTAATCCAGTCCGCGGACGATCCTGTCGTTGACCTCGAAGGGGATGCCCATGGTGGTGAGTATTGACTTGAGCTTGTCGAAGTATTCGCGGCCGTCGTCGTCCATCGAGTCCAGGATGGACGGAGCGCCGTCGGCGACCTCCTTGCATGACGGAACCTTGCAGTCAAGTATGCGGAGGGTGTTTGTAGACAGGCGGTCGTTGCAGATTTTGCAGAGCTTGTCCTCGTGCTCGGCGAAGTACGCGGCCAGCACCTTCAAGTAGACGGCGCGGGACTCCCTTGTGCCGAGGTTATTGATATAGAGCTTTACGCCCTTTACGCCAAGGGATTGGATGATGTGGTGGCCGATGGATATTATCTCGGCGTCGGCGATTGGGGACGAAACGCCCAGTATCTCCGTGCCGAACTGATGGAACTGGCGTTGACGCCCGGCCTGGGGCTGCTCGTAGCGGAAGCATGGTATTATATAGTATATCTTTGTCGGCTGGGGCTGCGAGTAGATGCCATGTTCGATAAAGGCGCGAACAACCGGAGCCGTGCCCTCGGGCCTGAGCGTGATGCTCTTTTCGCCCTTTGTCTGGAACGTGTACATCTCCTTTTGTACAATGTCCGTTCCTTCGCCGACTCCGCGCACAAACAGAGCGGTTTCCTCGAAAACGGGCGTGCGCATTTCGTTGAAGCCGAAGTGACGGCATGTGCGCCGTATTATTTCCTCGACGCGCTGAAGTCGCAGCACATCCTCACCGAATATGTCCTTGGTTCCCTTTACCGCCTTAATCATATGAAAGTTCCGCCTTTCGCTCAATCATCTCGTCGATGCGCCGGATGTAGTCGTCAACCGACTTTACGTTGAATATGCGCCGAAGCTTGTCGCCGTCAGGCTCGTAAAGCTTGGTGACGGCTCCGGCCCCCGCCGCGAGAATCGTTTGCTTCTCCGCCATTATCTGTATGTTGTAGACGCTTTCGTGACCCGGAACGCTGTAGCCCACGTTTTCAAAGCTGCCCAGGGAGTTCTTCTGCCTGTACATGTAGTAGGGCGGCAGACCCATGCGCTTCATCCGCGCCGCCGAAAGCTCTATCATTTTCTCGATATTATGCGCCTGCGCCGCGTCTTCAAGACGGTACTCCGTCTCGATAAGGCGCGAACCGCGCTTTAGAGCCAATGTGTGTACGGTTACATTTTCGGGGGAAAGTTCTTCAAGCCGGTTGAGCGTGTACTCTACGTCGGCCGCTGTTTCGCTGCCCAAACCCAGTATTATGTCGGTGTTGATTGTCCGAAAGCCCATGCCGCGCGCCATATCGAACGTACGGATAAACTGTTCGCCGTCATGATTCCGGCCAATGTGACGCAATGTTGCGTCGTTGAGGCTCTGAGGGTTTACGCATAAGCGCGTTACCCCTGATTGTTTCAGTACGCGGAGCTTGTCCGCGGTGATGGTGTCGGCGCGCCCGGCCTCGAATGAAAACTCGGCGGCTCCGGCTACGTTGAAGCGCGAGGCGATCATATCCAGCAGCCGTGATATCTCGTCCGCCGAAAGCGCGGAGGGCGTACCTCCGCCGATGTAGACGCTCTGCGGCGTACCGTGCGTGTACCGGGCGATGTGGTCAAGCTCCTTTTCCAAGCAGTCAAGATATGCCCCCGTAAGCGCGGCATACTTGTCAATGGGGTAGGAGGTAAACGAGCAGTACATACACTTGCTTGGGCAAAACGGGATTCCAACATATAACGAGAACCCCGTGTCCGCCGAAGTTACAAACGGCGCTTCCGCAAGCGCCACGTCAAGCGCCAGCCGTGCTTTCGCTTCGTCCACATCAAAGGTCTCGGTCAGAAGCCGCATGACTTCATTATGGGTTTTGCCTTGGCGAAGCTGGTCAAGTGCCAGTTTGCCCGGCCGTATGCCCGTCAGGCTGC
>WRAW01000102.1 GCA_009780015.1 Defluviitaleaceae bacterium
ATGCTCAAGCCAGCTAAAAGTACGCTCAACAATCCAAGGTTTAGGCATGACAATAAATTTATGGAGTTCGGTGCGCTTTACTACTTCTACATCAGCACCAATAAGTCTTGCTATCGATCTTGCCATATATGTAAAGTGTCTGGGCACTTAAATAGTTGCACAAACACTAAAAATTAACCACAGCAAACACGAAAGCGCGGCATGTTCAAGACAAGCTTCGAGCGGGTAAGTATAAGGTAGGTATATTTTGTACGAAAAAGGCTTGTAGCTGAATCGCTACAAGCCTTGGCATTACTGGATTGCGGGGGCAGGATTTGAACCTACGACCTTTGGGTTATGAGCCCAACGAGCTACCGGACTGCTCCACCCCGCGATAAAATACGCTATAGGACGTAACCAATAATATTATATATGCATTAGAGTAGTTTGTCAAGAACTTTTTAAAAATTTGATATAGAGAAAATCTCTGAGGAGCTAAAATGGAATAATGAGTTAATCACAAATAGCTAGCCATAGAAGGGCGAGGGCTTCCAATGAATATGTTATCATAAGAAGCGGGGAAACACCAAGATGTAGTAAATGTGGGTCGAAGGGAGGCAGGAGTGCAACAACGCGAGAATACGGGATAAGTTCTAAGCAGTGTAAAGCGATACGGCGAGAGATGACAGTCATTGATGAAGTAGAGTAATCAAAGAGGATTGATTTAAAGGGGAAAATGGATAAAAATTCACTTTTTATGGGGTAACGATAAATTAATGCGTACTCTAGGTAATTTTAACTATGTTTGTCAAATATAAAGTGGGTCTTTCCATAACAGGTTGAAAGCAGCCCTTAAAATAGTATAAGCTAGAATCAACAGGCAAGGTATGGAGAGTTTATTTTATGGATGAGATAATAGAGATGTTGGATGATAATTTGACTTATATATACCATGATATACAATAGACAGCATCAAAAATACAGGAATCATAGATTATTTTGGCATTGTGGCTAAATCTGCACCAAGTGGGTCAAACATGTCTAAGTCTAGTAAATCGTATGCTAACCCTTAAAGAAAAATATGAGCGCGATGATGAACCTCATAAATCCTGGTATTAGCAACAAAGATATCTGCAAGGTTTTGAACAGGGATATCATAGCATACAACAAGCTAGTATCCGCCAAGTAAGATGAACTCGACAGCCTATTCACAACCTTAACTTAGTTAAACTACGAAGAAAAATTGTCAGCCTATGGCTCTTGACTTTAGAACCATCCGTAAGTACATTTATGAGAACTTGAGCCCTATTCACGCTTCTGTTTTTATCTCATAAAGCCATCTACAAAGTATCTATGCAAAAAATTTTCCTTCCCCTTAGAAAGTGCTTAGCTGTATTGAGCACAGGTTCTAAGCTATCAAGAGTAAAATTGAGTACGAACAACGAATGTGACGGGTAACAGTCCAGACGTTTGGGCCTGACATAGTATCTAATTGATGATCTTCACAGGCGGAGAAGATCGGGAATGTTCAATTAGTTCTTGTATGGTCATTTTACGGACTCTAATTTCACGGGCATAGAATTAGTATAGTTTATTTTTTCATATAAAATTTGGAAAGACATTTCAAAGGTTGCATCCGGCGGCATAAATGTCTTCATTGTTTTGCAGTAAGAGGCATGATATTGTGATATCAATGAAGGAGGGATGTTATGCGATACAACTTTGCGTTAGGCTGGCGCGATATGCGCGTAAGCCGAAACGACATAGATGACAGGGCCCACTTCCTTTACATTTACGAGGTTTATGAGGAAACGCTGGAAGGAACAGCGCCGGCTTCCAGAGTTGATTCGTGAAGGGATTGCGATGATCGATAAAAGTATGCCGAGCGGCGGCGGGGAGTAACTGAAATTATATGGGGAGGACGGGATAATATGCCGAACAAGAGAGATTTAAAGCTTGACACGTATGGAATATCCAAAGCGCGCTACCGCGAACTGTACTATTTCTGCCTGCAATATCGCGACATGGTCAAAGCGAAGCTAGGCTGCTACTTTCTTGACGGACGAAGCCTTGACGGTTTGAGGGGTAAGGGCGGCAAGACCGACGCTACGGCGCAAAAGGCAGTAAAGGCCGCCATGCTTGGCGAAAAAATCCTACTTATAGAGCAGACGGCTCAGGAAGCGGACGCCGAACTGTACCCCTGGATTCTGGAGGCCGTAACCACCGGTAAGTCGTGGGAAGAGGTATGTCCGCCATGCGGAATACGCCAGTTCCGGCAACTGCGGCGAAAATTCTACACTTCGCTGGACGCAAAAAAGTAGGTCGCTTATAGGACGCAGGAACCTGTTATAGTGGTATAGTGCGATACGAAGCGGTAAGGCGGCGTAATCGCGAAGCAAGAATGGGTCAAGGGGCAGCGCTCCTTGTGGGTTGGGGTAACGCCCCAAGTTTTTAAAACGAATAGGAGGCAATAACATGGGAGTAGCAGGATACAGACCGTCGGGTCTTGGCCCGTCGAGTTTTATGGAAATGCAGCTCGGGGCCGGAGCGTTCTACGTTGGAATTGATTCGTCGGCGGTTACGCCGGGTACTACGGCGGAGGAATTTGCCGAAATTCTGGAAGCGGCGCGCAGAGACGGAAAGAGTCTTGGCGCTACGACCGGCGGAGGCACGTTCGTGGCCATGCCGGAAGTTCGGCAAATAGAAGCTGACGACATGACTTACGCGGTTATCGGCTCGACAGTTTTCGACAGTTGGGAGGTAATGCTGACAACCACTATCAAGGAGATCACGCCGGAAAATTTGCAGCGCGTGCTGTCCGCAACCGCTATAGATCCTAAGACCGGCGCTATAATGATAAGCAGCGCGCTATCGCCGGAGCATTATATTCCAAGGCTTGGCTGGGCAGGTGTAAAGGGTGACGGAGGGTTGATCTATATCGAGATACACAACGCGCTCAATACCACCGGTATGACGATGACCACCGCCAACATGGGCGAGGCCACGATCCCGGTTGAATTTAGGGCGCACCAGTCGGACATTGCGTCGATGCAGTACGCGCCTTGCAAGATATTCTTCTTTGACCGCGCGTACGAAGCGTTGGAGGGTTAACATGAAGCTTTCAAAGAAAAGTCTCAAGAGTATCCGTGCGATATTGCTGGAGGTCACGCCTGAGATAACCGCCATTTTAGACGAAGTAAGGAATATAGGTGATATACGCGGCGCAGCGGGTACGCTTGGCGAAGCCGAAGCGGCTACGCGCGGCGTCGAGGTCGTAAAGGAACTTGTAGACGTGCTGCTGGTACGGCAATATGACCGCATTGTAAAGATACTGGGGGCGCTGCATGAAGTAGCGCCGGAGGAATTGGAAGAAAAGCCGTTGGAGGAAGTCGTAGACATGGTAGCCGATACTCTGTCCGACGAAATGCTGCTGCGTTTTTTTCCACAGTTGGGGCTATTGAGGCGCGAAACGCCATCCGCTATATAGCCGAGGTCGAACCGATGCCGCTTCCGGCATTGGTTTTTTATTTGCAAAGCAAGCACGAATATGCGTATGTACGGGATGTATACGTTACCGACATGTTGTTGTACACGGCGCGCGGCTTCGTAAAAGAGCCTGATAAGCTGCCGAGGTATCGTGAGCTTGTCGCAGCGAAGAACACGGGGCGTAAGGCTGCCCGGCGTGCGCCCCATATGGAATATTCCGAACAGGAGATCATTGACCTGTTTCGTGGGAAGCTTTCGTCATTCCGGGCCTGAATTGTTAAGTTAACGTAGAGAAAGGGGGTGTTGGCGTAATGGATTTGGTTGGCGCGTTTGCGCAAATCGGGCGGAATTCCGGCGAGGCTGCCGGGAAAATCACGGAGATGACGCGCTCGGTGTCCGGCGCTGTGGAAGGACTTTCCAGGCTGGTAGACTACACGGAGAATACGGCGCAGAAGATCGGCACGATGACATACGAGGCCAGGCTATCCGGTCAGGGGTTTCTGGAATGGGAGCCGCTGATAGGCCGAATTTCAGAAGAAATGGGCAGCCTGCGGGAGAATGCGTATAACTTTGCCGGAGCCTTGGCAGATACGTACGAGGCTGCGAAGAACTTTGGGGGTAGCCTTGACGAGGTCGAGCAAATTGTGGGCGGCCTTAAACAGGGCTTTGACGAGCAGCTTGTCCCGGCGCTGGACGGCGGTTTGGAGGCTTTCCACGGCTTGATCGAGGGCGCGGAAGCTGTGAGAGATCAGGTGCAGTCCGCGCTTGGTGATGTTGTGACCAAGGCTGGGGAGCTCGCGGAGCTTTCGCCGTTGTTCGAGCCTTTAAACCGGGGTGTTCAGACACTTGCGGAGGGCTTTGACAAGGTGATGGAGGCCGTATCGCCGATAGAGAACGCGCTTGTGGTGTACGAGACAGCAGTCAAGGCTGTGGATGCGGCGAAGGGCTTGGCGGAAAAGGGTTTTGCGGCGTACGAAAAAGCCATGAACACAATAACGACGGCGAAGAATCTGGCGGCAAAGGCTCAAGGGGCGCTGAACCTTGCTATGAAGAGCAATCCGATAGGGCTGGTTGTCGGCGCGCTGGCGCTGCTTGTCGCGGGCATTACCTACCTTTGGAAGACTAACGAGGATTTCCGGGAATCGGTCACAAAGGCGTGGGATGCTTTAAAGTCGCTGGCCGGCGATGTTATTGGGGCTATCAAGGAATTTTTCTCAGAAGCGGATGAAATCGGTCGCAATCTTATCAACGGCCTTTGGAACGGCATTACGGGAGCGGCAAGCTGGCTCAAGGAAAGGATTTCCGGTCTGTTCAACGAAGTTATCGGCACTGTAAAGCGGATATTCGGGATACGCTCACCGTCTACGGTGTTTGCCGACATAGGGCGCAATGCCATACAAGGCATGATAAACGGCGTGACCGAACTTGCCGGAAGGGTGAAGGATTCCGTGCGCAACGTCGCTGATGGAGTGCTAAACGCCGCAAGCAGCATACTGTCTGGAATGACGGACATCGGTCGCAGCCTGATGGAAGGGCTTGCGGGCGGCATAGCCGGTGCGGCGAGCAGTGTTGCAAACGCCGCCATGAACGCGGCTCAGTCGGCGGTAAACGCCGTGAAGAGTTTTCTTGGCGTCAACTCACCGTCCAAGGTCTTCGTCAAAATTGGAAACAGCGTGGGTGAAGGCTTTGTCAACGGGATCAGGTCAATGTCTTCTGCCGTTGACAGAGTGATGAACGACACATTCGGGAACATTGACCGAGGTATTAACACCGGACGCAGCGTACGCGGCCTTACGCCGTCGGCATCGCCGGTGTTCAACTTCCATATCAATGCCGATATAGGCGGCGAACACGACGAAGACAGCCTTCGTCGCATAGCGCGGAAGCTGGCGAACTACACAGACAGGGAAATGCGCGGAAGGGGGGTTGCGTTTGCCTAAACCATTTACGTTTGATTTTGACGGGCGGAATAGCGCCGACATGGGAATCTACGCAAGGTCGTACGATTTTCTGATGCCTCCCAAGCGTGAGAAGCGCCGTCAGATATCTTTCAGACACGGCTCGCATGACTACGGCGAAGCTTTTTACAGCGATAGAACGCTGAACTTGCACTGCTTTTGGCTGAACGACAAGGTCAAGAATTTCAGCCGCGCCGACATCCGCGAAATATCGTTCTGGCTGTCGCGCAAGGGGCGCATAGTGCTGGACTGCGAGCCGGACAAGCATTATGTAGGCGAATTGTTCGACCCGCCGGAGATTTTGGCGCATTATGACATGGCAATGGAAGATATGCGCACCACCGACGGCGGCTTCACGCTGTCGTTTATGTGCGATCCGTTCGCATATGGCCCTCAGACGATCATGCCTATCGAACGAGGGAGCAACCCTGTGGAATACAGCGGCACGGCCGACACACCTACGCTGGTAATAATCCGCAACCCGAACAGCTTCCCGATATCGAGCATTGTCTTGACGGCCACACAGCGGATCAGTTAGTAAATAGACCTCTTGCCTGAATTGTATAGAATTAGCCGCATAGACGGCGCCGGACAGTTAGGCGGGAGGTCTAATAATAGGAGGGAACGAATGTTTGCCACACATCATTATGAAAGTATGCTGTTGAACACCTTCAGGGGCGTCGCCGCCGTGGGGGTTAACAATCTTTTCGTTGGTCTGTACCTGACCAGTCCGACAAACAGCGGAAAAGGCGGTATAGAGATCAATTATACGGGGTATGTGCGGCAGCCGATACAGTTTATAGCGCCATACGCCGAGGGGGAGCGCGTCGGAGTACGAAACGCCGACAGCCTTTTGTGGAACGTATCGCAAACGGATGTTGGCGAGGCTAAATACATCGGCATCTCCGACAGTCCGATCCCCGGTTCCGGCAACATGCTTCTTTACGGAGAATTGACCATTCCGCTCGAAATCCGCGCGAACCAGCAGCCAAGCGTGTCGCAGGGGTCTATCCGTTACTTTATGCTTGGCGACCACACACGCGAATACAAGACACGAGCGCTGAACGTGCTGCGCGGTCAGACATTCTCCGGTTTCCAGTCGCACATGGCGCTGTTTAACGGCGACCCGCAGGATGGCGGGGTGGAGCTTTCCGGCGAAGCGTACGCCAGAGTAACAGTCAGCTTTTCGCCGCCAAGCGTGCAGATCGGCGACCATTCGCAGATATTCAGCACGGAAACCGTTGAGTTTCCTGAGCCGCTTGCGGAATGGGGAAGCTGGGTCTACAGCGGAATTATGGAGTCGGCCACGGGGGGCTTGCCTATGGTTGCTCTGGCCAGGCCGGAGGGTCCGGACTTTTTGCACAGGGGATATCAGCCGGTGTTCAACGCCGGGTCAGTCTCCGTAGCATTGGATTAACGCCATGATATACAATCTAACACCATACGGACGCGGCGGCAGGGCTGTTCAGCGGGTAGAATCGGCGCTGCAGGCCATGTCCTCTGTGATGGGCGTTTTCGGCGCGGCCAGACGGGCTCCGTCGAGGCATCACGCGGCGTCAAGATTTGAGGGTAAGGCGTCGTTAAGGATACTTGCCATCGGTACGCTTCGTTCCGTCAGTATCTTTGAGCAGCGGGCGTCCATGGTCGTACGCGTATTGTCGCGTGTGAGCGCATCCGGAAATATCCATGCGGACGCTTACGCGGCCAAGGTCATCCGCGCCCGCGCTGACGCAAGGTCGGCACTGAACGCCGACATCCACGCCGGAAAGATAATGTTCATGGCCTTTGATACCCGCGGTCAAGTCCGCGCCGACACCCATGCCAGTAAGAAGCTGTACTCGGAATATGGAGTCCAGTCCTTTGTATTCGCGTACGTCACTGCGGAACTGCTCAGGTATATTACGGCAGAGATCGACGTAACTATCCCGCCGGGCGGCGAAATCCGACTCGACAGCGACGCATTCACGGCGTTTCTGGGGCAGGCGAACATTCTCCACCTTTACCGCGGCGACTGGATTACGTTCAACCGCGACACAGCCGTTCTTAGCGTGGAGGCCGGAAGCGGTGGAGGCATAAC
>WRAW01000103.1 GCA_009780015.1 Defluviitaleaceae bacterium
TCATACATTGCATTTTTAACTGCTTCAATGTCACTCGCAACCTGTTTACGTTTTCGCATAAGGCAATTCACCTCCGTGATTATATTATATATTTGTTGGAGATAGATTGCAACTTAGTATTACCCATAAAATGAGCGAAGGGAAGATAGAGAAACAGAAAATAGCCTTACAGTAGTAAGGCTCAAAAGAAGGTATGAAAAAGCGGAGACTAAACGGTACCATCCCAGGAGTCGACTTTTTCGCGTTTGATCTCTTCTTCGTCGAACCAGCGTGTGGTGAGGCACTTGCTCTCGGTATAGAAGCGGAGGCCGTCCTTGCCGAGGCAGTGGAGGTCGCCGAAGAAGCTGTCCTTGTGGCCGGCGAATGGGAACATGCCGACGGGAACGGGGATGCCTACGTTGACCCCGACCATCCCGGCGTGAGTACGTCTGGCGAATTCACGGGCATAGTAGCCGTTCTGGGTGTAGATCACGGAGCCGTTGGCTAAGCGTATGCCGTTCATCAGAGCAAGCCCTTCCTCGAAGCTCTTTACGCGTTTGATACATAGAACCGGGCCGAAGATTTCCTCAGTACCAACAGTCATATCGGGCGTCACGTTATCAAGTATTGTCGGGCCGACGAAAAATCCGTTCTCATAGCCGGGGATGCTGATGCCCCTGCCGTCAAGGACTAGCTTCGCTCCCTCTTTGATCCCGGTTTCGATCCAGTTAAGGACAAATTCTTGGTGTGAAGCCGTCACGACGGGGCCCATGTCCGTGTCCTTGTGCCAGGATGGGCCGATCTTGAGAGCTTTGGCTTTTTCCGCGATAGCGGACACAAGCTCGTCCGCGATGTTTTCCTGAGCGACTATGACGGGCAAGGCCATGCAGCGTTCCCCGGCGCAGCCAAACGCGGAGTTGATTATACCCGCAGCTGTGCGGCCGATTGGCGCGTCCTCAAGAACGAGAGCGTGGTTCTTTGCTTCGGTCAGGGCTTGAACGCGCTTGCCGTTTCGAGCGGCGGTGGAGTAGACATGTAATCCGACCGAAGTGGAACCAACGAAGCTCACGCCCTTGACCTTGGGATGTGTAAGAAACAGCTCCGCCTCGTTCCTGGAGCATGTGACTATGTTGAGCACGCCGTCAGGCAGCCCCGCCTCCTGATAAAGCTCGGCCATGCGCATGGCGGTCATGGGAGTCCAGCTTGCCGCCTTGATTACCATTGTGTTTCCCGTGGCGGCGCACATGGGGAACATCCAGCCCATTGGTATCATGGCCGGGAAATTGAACGGGACTATCCCGGCGAACACGCCTACAGGCTCTCTGTACAGGGTGGTGTCTACCCCAGAGGCGGTGTCCATAAGGCTTTCGCCAAGCATGAGGTTTGGTGCGGAAATGGCCTGCTCCGTGCCTTCTTTTGCCTTTAGCACGTCGCCCTGGGCGTCTCCCCATGCCTTGCCGTTTTCACGGCACACGAGCTCCGCAAGCTCGTCAAGGTGCTTCTCAATCAGATCGCGAAGCTTGTACAACACTTGTACGCGTTTCATCACGGGCGTGGCCGACCAGGCCGGGAAAGCCGCCGCCGCCGCCTCGATCGCCGCCTCGACCTCGTCCTTTGTGCAGCACGGGGCCTGAGCCATCACTTCACCCGTGCTTGGGTTGTATACGTCCATGTATTTTTCGGTCTTGGAATCCAGCCACTTGCCGCCGGAGAAATATTGAAGCTTTTTCATGGTGATATATCCCCCTTGTTATGAGTTAATCATGACGTCGCGCACTATGCCGACCATTTTGTCATAGCCGTTCAAAAACTGCATCAGAGTCCGCCTGGTAGCGCCGTACTTGTCGAACTCCTCCGGCTTCATGCCGTCGGGATCGTACGCCTTGTTAAAGTCCGGGAAGTGATTTTGAAGCTGTGACAGCAACTTTGGATCAACAGGCGTATCCATACGGTTTTCGACGGTGATCCCGCTGTTCACGAAGCGGCGTATCCACATGGGCGGGATTGTCATGGACACGTCCCCGCCTATGAACTCCGACCAATGGTGGTGGTGGCGGTAGGCCGCCGAGAGCAGACGCGTATGATAGCCGCGCTCCTTGTAAATGCGGTAAGCGTTCTTGAACACCGCGATGCCGGACATGGTGACAGCCTGAGGGTCAACTATGATGTTCCCGGCTTCCCGCACCTCCGTCAGCCAGTCCTCCACCCTGCCCACCATGATTGTGCAGACCGGGTACAGGAAGGAGTTGTCCAGCCCCTGGGCAGACCTGCGCTCCATGCCTCGTTTTATGGCTTCCGCCACCGCCAGCGCCTGTGCGACCGTGAAGCTAACCGTGGCGTTTACGTTTACACCGCGGTATGTACATTCTTCAACCGCCGCCACTCCGGCGGCCGTTACGGGCATCTTCACCATGATGTTTTCGGCAAGGTCGGAAAAGTGTACCGCCTGCTCCACAATTTTCTCGGTGTTATTGTAGTACTTGGTATTGGTCTGAATAGAGATATATCCGGTTTTCTTTTCCGTTTGCTTGAAAATAGGGTACAGGAGTTTCGCGCCGTCTACCGCCATTTTCTCGTTGAGCAGCCACGCTACTTCGTCTTCTGAGGCGTTGGGATTCTCGGTGATTAACTGCTTTATTACCGGCTTGTACCCCGGCAGATCAGCCTCCAATACCTGCCCTACGATTACCGGGTTTGTTGTGGCTCCTACTCCCCCGTGCTCTATCGCGTAGGATATCGCCTCGGGCGCGCAGCTGTCATTCCAGAACTGCGACGGCGTTGTGACGCTCATCTCGTGCATAGGGCTCTTGTATCCCATCGTTATTCTCCTTTCCAATCATACAGCCATACGTACCGCTCGTCGTCGATTCTGGCATTCCAAGGCCTGCCTTCAAGATGGCGGATCATCCAGCATGTATACATGACATACCCCGGCGCGCACACCTGCGGGTGGGTTACCCCCCCGGGGATGGCTGAGAAGCTGCCGTCGGTGCTCTTGTAGACATCTTCCCCCACAAAGCTCGCCCCAAAGCCTTCCGGCCGGTCGAACAGAAAATAATATACCTCCGGCTGCGGATGGTGGTGGGGAATGTAGCCGCTCCAGTTGCCGCGGTCGTTTAATACCTCACCGAGTACCATGTTCGAGTACGGTGCGGTGTTGTAGTCGAATATGGTATTCACCACACGGTTTGCGGTATCACCGAACTTGCCTCTGCAGACGTCCTTCCATGGCGAATCGTCGGGCGAATACAGCTTGCTTGCGAAGCGTCCGGTGTTATGCGTACGCTGTACGAGGATTTCGGAACCCTCTTCCAGCGCCTGTACGAAGATATCCACGCCTCCAGAAGCATGGAGCACCCACGGACCTTCCGTGAACACGTCCTTACGCGACACAGTTTGCGTGTTGCCTTCCCATTCCAGTGCAATTTTACCTTTTTGGAGAAGGACTGCCGTTTCCTCGCTGTCATGTTTGAAATTTCTTGTTTCGCCGCTTTTCATCCTATACACTCGGATATCCATGAGCATATCGTAGTACGGGCCGTCGTAAGCGGTAAGTACTTTCTCTCCATGCACGTCAAACTCGGGATAACCGAATACCTTCTTTTCCATCAATACACCCTCGCTTTCGCTCGGCCTTTCATTACGCGGTCACGGGCTTCTATTACTTCCGGCTTTGCCGAGGCGGTCGCGATACCCACGTTCCACCAGGAGTTGTAGCCATCCGACATAGTCTTGGGCAGCACTTTGATGTCGATCAAGGTGGATACCGTCTGCTTCTTCGCGTCGGCAAGAGCCTCTTTTAATTCGTCGATGGTCTTCGCTGTGTATGTTTTGAGGCCGTAACCTTTTGCAACCTGGGCATAGTCCACCGGTATGAGCCCCCCTGACAGACCGCCGTTCTCGTCTCTGTATCGGAACTCTGTGGCCAGACTGCCCACACCATGGCTCATCTGCAAATTGTTGATGCAGCCGAAGCTGCAGTTGTCAAACACTAGTATGTTGATCTTTACGCGCTCCTGCATGGCGGTCATTATTTCACTGTGCATCATCTGGAAGCCTGCGTCGCCTATTGTCGCGTACGACTCGTGTTCAGGCTCCGCCATCCTTACACCCAGCGCGCCCGATATCTCGTAACCCATACAGGAATAGCCGTACTCCACATGGTAGGCGCCGCGTTTGTCGGTCGTCCAGATACGCTGTAAGCAGCTTGGAAGGCTGCCCCCAGCCGTGACGATGTTCGCGTCCGGGTCTATGCACTCACGTATCGCGCACAGGGCGGCCGTCTGGGTGATTTCACCGCCGGTCAGCGCGTTGAACTCTCCGACGGTACGCGGGTCGCGCGCCTTTATCCTCGGCTCGAAGCCTTCGCCGTAGGAGTATGACGCAAGCCTCTTCATTTCCTCGCTCCACGCGGCTTTAGCGGTCTTGATTTCGTCCTTGTAGGCGGAACGGTATCCCGACTTTCGTAGTTTTTCGGCAAGAGCTTGAATTGTAACCTTCGCGTCGCCTACGGATTTCACCGCGTCTAGCTTGCTTGCGTGATACCTGTTGTTGTTGATTGTTACAAACTTCACATCCGGGTTTTGAAACTGAGATTTTGAGCCGGTAGCAAAGTCGCCCAGCCGCGTACCGATAGCGATAACTACGTCGGCGGCTTCCGCAATTGTGTTGGCGGCAAGCGTTCCGGTAACGCCGACCCCGCCCAGGCACATGGGATGGCTGGATTTGAGCGCGCTCTTACCGGCCTGCGTCTCGCCGAAGGGTATTCCGAACTCGGCGCAGAATTCCTCGGCTGTCTCGCCGGCTTCGGAATATTTAACGCCGCCGCCCACGATCATAAGCGGACGCTTGGCCTCCGAGATAATTTGAACAAGGTCGTCAAGTTCCTCATCTACAGCCACCGGACGCGTAATCCGGTGCACGCGCTTCTGGAAGAAATAGTCCGGGAAGTCGTAGCTCTCGCCCTCGGCGTCCTGGCACAGTGAGATGCAGACCGCACCTGTTTCAGCGGGGTCGGTAAGCACTCGCATCGCGTTTATCATTGCCGTCATGAGCTGTTCCGGGCGGACAATCCTGTCCCAATACTTGCACACCGGCTTGAATGCGTCGTTGGTAGTCACCGCGAGGCTGTCGGTGCACTCGAGCTGCTGCAGCACGGGGTCAGGCTGACGCGTCGCGAACGTGTCGGCCGGAAACAGAAGCAGGGGGATGTTGTTAACAGTAGCCGTAGCTGCCGCGGTTATCATATTGGCCGCCCCGGGGCCCACCGATGACGCGCACGCTATTATCTTGCGGCGGTTTAGCTGCTTTGCATACGCTATTGCCGTATGGCACATGCCCTGTTCGTTGCGTCCCTGAAATACCTTCAGCCCGCCGGGGTTCTCGTCCAACGCCTGACCCAGCCCTACGGCAATGCCATGACCAAAGATCGTGAAGATCCCTTCCACGAACTTAGTCTCAATGCCGTCGAACGACACATACTGATTGTCCAGAAATTTCACCAGCGCCTGCGCCACTGTCAGTCTTGTTTTCTTCACACTTTCCCTCCTCTTCTCTGCTTAATGAAGTATCCCTGACCGGTTTCTCCTGCGCCGGGGATAGTATTAGACTTCTTGCGCAACTGACAAATGTCGGATTTACGAAGCAATTTTTCGCCGGACTAGGGCGTGTTTGAAACACGTCCTAGAATGTAATGAAACTGCATGGCGGAAAATTGACCACAAAGACAACGTTTGGCAGTTGCGTAAGAAGTCTATTATATGCCGGCATACTCCCGAATATATTTGCGAGCTTTCATCGCGTATTCCAACGGGTTTGCCTTCGCCGGGTCTTGTTCCGCCTCGACAACCATCCATCCCTCATATCCGCTGTCTAAAAGCACACGGAAAACGGGATCAAAGTCAATAACCCCGTCGCCCGGCACAGTAAATGCTCCGGCGCGTACGCCATCCAGGAAGCTCATGCGCTCTTCTCGTACATTTTGTACGATCTGCGGGCGAATATCCTTTAGGTGAACATGCGCTACGCGCTTCGCGTGCCGATTCAGTATCGCAAGATAATCCTCACCGCAATACGCCAGATGCCCGCTGTCAAACAGCAGGTACAGCAGCTCCGGGTCGGTATGTTCCATCATCCTGTAGATTTCGGAAGCTGTCTGAACCACCGTGCCCATGTGGTGATGAAACGTCAGTTTCATACCCATGTCTTTCGCAACCTTGCCCAATCTGTTGAGGCCGGTACAGAGTATTTCCCACTCATGTCCGTTCAGGACATGGCGTTTCTTAAAGATAGGTACACTCTGACCTTGAGTGCTGTAGCTCTGTTCCGAAAGCCCGATTACCTTCGCGCCCATCTCTTTCAGGAACGACAGAGATTTCTTGAACTCCCGCTCAGTTTCCTCATACGGCTTCGATATAAGAAAGGACGAAAACCAGCGGTTGCATATCCGAATGCCGCGTAATTCCAGAGCTTTCTTTAATACAGCAATATCAGACGGGTACTTACATCCTATCTCGCAACCGCTGTATCCTGCCAGCGCCATCTCGCTTACGCATTGCTCAAACGTATTCTCGCCGCCAAGTTCCGGCATGTCGTCGTTCGTCCATGCAATCGGCGCGATACCCAGCTTGATTTTTTCTGCGTCAAGCATATGCAGCCCCCTTTATGAAGTATGTTGAAACCGCTCGAATATCCGCAATAACTCGGTTTCATCCAGTTGTTTGCCAAGGCAGCCTACGGCCGAGACACATGTCCCGCCCATGATATTGCCGAATTTTACGCAGTCGGCGAAGGCATAGCCGTGAAACAGCCCGTAGACGAGTCCACTTCGGAAGCTGTCTCCCGCTCCTGTAGCATCCACAAATGCGACGTCTTGAAGAGGCGGAACAAGCGCCTTTACTCCGCCTTCCTTTAGGAGGCATCCCTCGCTGTCAAGCTTTACAATTGCTTTTGGAAAGTAGCGCGACAACACGTCTATAGCATCGTCGACATTGCTGGTTCCGGTTATTTTCAAGGCTTCGCCGCGGTTTGGGGTATAGTAGTCGGCAAGCTCCAGAAGGTCGGAATACTTTTCGAGCGCGATATCGTCATCCCACCCCATGTCCAGTATCAACTCCGTGCCAAGCTCTTTCTGGAGCTTGTGCAATTCAGGAAAGTCGCAGCCCATCATGGCAAACCTGGCCCCTTTCGAGAGACCAAGCA
The DNA here is from genome assembly GCA_009780015.1 of Defluviitaleaceae bacterium. Lineage (GTDB taxonomy): Bacteria > Bacillota > Clostridia > Lachnospirales > WRAA01 > WRAA01. The sequence continues at coordinate 7,180 of WRAW01000103.1, forward strand.
TTGCGTCGAGCTCAGCCTGGGACACGAAGTCTTTTCCGCTGCTCTCGCGGTATGAGACAAACGTTCTGTTTCGTTCCGTGATTATTACGGATGTGACTGTGATAGGCATCTTGCCATGCTTTTCGGGGTCGTAGAGGTTGGCGTAATCCATGCCGTGGCAGCGGTATTCCTGCTTCATCATGCCGCAAAGCTGGGAATCCCCCACGAATGTAGCAAACTTCACGGGAATGTTAAGTTTGTGTAAGTTTATCAGAGTGACCGGA
>WRAW01000104.1 GCA_009780015.1 Defluviitaleaceae bacterium
AGTGCTGTAGAGGATAGGCTGGAAGTCGGCTTAAGAGACTTGGAAAACAATGGGGAATTGCTGCAGTCAATTACTGGCTTTAACTGGGTTATTAGTTGTATTTAGATTGCGAATTGGTATTAGCTTGGCAAACGTAGATTGTTTAATCTTCGCTTGCTCTCATAACTTTGCAATACCCTCTGGTACGCAACCCGGCGGTATTCCTTCTGGACGAACCTCTATCAAATCTTGACGCAAAGCTTCGCGCCTCGATGCGCACAGAACTCCTTCCAATAAAAAATCCCAGATACGCGTTGCTAATGCAACGTTATCTGGAATTTAGCCATGAATCTATAGCTCAAATTACAATACATTTGTTGTATACATACGAGGTTTATATTACTCTGTAATAATTCTTTTATAGTTTTCAATCGGTTATTTGCCCCAATCAAATCGGCTTCGGAAATTAGTTCTGCGCAAGGATCGCTTATCAACCCCCGATGATAAGCGGGTGAATCTTGATTTCATCCCCGTTCGACAGCAGATGATCCTTTGGAACAGCCTTGCCGTCAAGCACAACAATACCCGCTTCACTTGCGGGAATGCCAACAGCGCTTATGGCGTCCGCAACAGTGGAGTTTTCCGAAATTTCAAGGAAAGTGATGCGCTCATCTGTATAACGGGCAGCCCATCCGCCCGTTGTCATTTTGATGTTCAAGCTTTCGTCACCCCTTCACAGCGGATTCAAGAGCCGTAATCTTTTCCTGATACTTTGCCATGATTTCGTATGCCGTGGCCTCGTCCAGCTGACCGTGCATAGACGGCGTTTCAAAGAAGCGTTTGGGGAGCTTCACGCTTCGCAGGCGGAAGCCAAGCGCTTTCTTAATGCGCAGTTTGGTGGCGAAGATACGGCGGGCGGCTGCGGTCAGGTCGTCGTCCGTCATATTTTCCCCGATAGCGGCAAATGCGGAAAGAATCGTCCCCCTGTCGTACACCTTGCGGGCAAACAAGCAGATAACCAGCGAGTTAAGCATACAACGCTCGACTTCTTCCGCCAGAAGCGCGTCCGCGATTTTGTCGGGATCGATATTTCCGTCCTTCATTCCCTGATCCACTGAGTATCCGCCGTTGCACAAGTGCGAGTGACGCGCCCCAACCGCCGCTCCGACCAGGGAGCCGTACCCGGTGTGGTAGCCCGCCATTTCGTTTCCTGATACATGCATGGCAAAACTTTGACCGCCGTAGACCTCCGACGCGTACTTAACGCCACGGCCAAGGTTCTTGTAAAATTCATTCTCACCGGACACGATATAATGGACGGCGGCGCAGTACTCTTTATAGCTTCCGAACACAAGGGGCACAATTGTATCTTCGTTGGTGACAAGCCCTTTTTCCAGCGCTTCCGTGGCCCAGCCCAGCACTACTCCGGCGCTCATGGCGTCCAGACCGGCAAGTTCAACCTCTTCAATCAGCTCCAGAATCTCTTTCGGATCGCTAAGGCCAAGGAATGTACCCAGGGCGAAAATAAGCTCGTAGTCATAGCCCACGGTAATTGTCTCGTATTCATGTCCGTGTGCGGCGAATTCTCTGCGAAACTGACCGAGATGTATGCAGCCCACGGGACAGCCGGAACACGACAGTTTACGCACAAGGCAGTCCTGTGAAAACGCTTCGCCGGAAACCTTGTCCGCGTGCTCGAAGCGATTTTGGCGCATATTGAGCGTAGGCAGCGCGCCCGCTTCGTTAAGGGGTTCGACGTTGATGGGTGTACCCGTGTCATGGTACTTGGCCATAACATCGCTCTTGGTGCACCTCTCAAAGATTTCCCGGTATGTCTTGAAATATGACTGGAAGTTGCGGATCGGGATGTCGCGGCCACCCGCTATGCTAATGGCTTTCAGGTACTTGGAGCCAAACACCGCCCCAAGCCCCAAACGGCCAAAATGGCGGTAGCGGTCGACAGTGACGCAAGCGTATGCGACTTGGTTCTCCCCGCCCGGCCCGATGCGGATGGTGGAACGCTTCCCGCTGTGCTTGTGCTCGAACGCGCGGACGACCTGTCCTACATTGTCCTTTCCGGTTCCCCAAAGGGGCTCTGCATCGCGGAAATTTACGTCATTTGCGGAAATCGATAGAATCGTAGGCTTGACAGCTTTATTATAAATGACGATGGCGTCAAATCCGGCAGAAAACATGGTCAGGGCCATGCGTCCGCCAGCATACGACTCGCCAAGTTCGCCCGTCAGCGGTGAAATAAACATTGCCACAGTCTTTGTGATAACCGGATATATTGTGGATAATCCGCCGATTGCAAACACAATAGGCTGTGCGGGGTCAAGGGGAGGCAGTTCGGGGCGCATGTTTTCCTCAAGAAGTATCGAAGCCACACCGACGCCGCCTATGTACTGCTTTAAATCCTCGCGCTCGACTATGCGTATTTTTTTTGCCTGCATGTCAATGTACAGCACACGTACAGTTTTCTGATAGATCACCTGATAGACCCCCTATTCTATACTACTAGACCTCTTCGGAAATTAGTCAATGCCCAATTTCAGAAGAGGTCAATCATTCACTTCTACCACGGAAAGGCACTCATGCGGACAGTAACGCACGCACAGACCGCAGTGATGGCAAATAATCGGCTCATTCAAGTCTTCGTCAAAGTTTACGGCGTTTATAATGCACGCCGATTGACAACGGCGGCATCCGATGCATTGATCCTTTTCCAATGTAACGCCGCCGCCTTTTCTCAAGGTCAACGCGTTGGACGGACACGCTGCGGCGCATGCCGGTTCACGGCAGGCATGGCAAACTGTTTCAACCAATTTACCGGAGACCCCGCCATATGTACGGATTTTGATGCAGCTTTTCTGAATCGAATGGCTTTTCCGGTTGAAAGCTGCGCAAACAAGCACGCAGCTAAAACAACCGATGCATTTGGACATGTTGCCTGTTCTCAAAACTTTAGCCACACAGATGACCTCCTGATTATATAATTGCTACGGTTGTATTGGATCATCGTCCTTGTACAGTTCCGTAATCTTAGCGAGTACGACCTCCAGTTCCTGATCCAGCGCACCGATCCACTCCGTCGGAATTTCGCCCCTGCGAAGAATTGCCTCAGCCTTTTCCGCAAACTCCACAAGACTATCCTCTCCTATGAGCCCGGCCAAGCCCTTTAACGTGTGCGCCAGACGATGAGCGGTTTTGAAGTCATTCGCTTCTATGGCGCTCAATATTTCCGAAATGACGTTCGTTTGGCTACTTATAAAGTCCTTGCATACCTGCTCGAACATGCCGGAGCTCTTCAGGTAGTCTTCCATGCTTTCATCGTCATTATCCGCGCTTGTGTCGTACTCCGCTTTTGCGGCCTCCAAGACCTCAGGCGGCTGCTTGTCACGCACAAACTTATTCAGCGTGGAATTAAGATGTACGGTCTGAATGGGCTTGGAGAGAAAGCCGTCGAATCCGTTTTTCATAAATTCTTCCGCCTGACCGATGAGGGCGTTTGCCGTAAGCGCGACGATTGTGCCGGTGTAACCTAGTTGGCGTATCATTTTTGTAGCCTCTATTCCGTTTAAGTCCGGCATCATGTGATCCATGAATATTATGTCGTAAACATTGCCTTCCTTTACTTTTTCAACGGCGCCATACCCGCCGCCCACAGTTTCGATCTTTAAGTCATAGAACCCCAGAAGCCCGCGGGCCACATACAGATTGGTTTCCACATCGTCCACCACCAGGATACTTCCGTATGGCATGGGCTCCGGTTTAAAATTCATTTTCTTTGTGCCTGATAACACGCCTGATTCAAGCTTGTGCAGGTTCTCTACAGTTTCCGCGCCCAACTGTTCGCTGCCGGATATCTTTTGCGGTATGCTAAGCTCTACGGTGGTTCCTACGCCTACTTCGCTGGTGATGTTAATTTTGCCGCCCATGAGCTCGACCGTGTTGTACACAATGGGCATACCCAGTCCGGTACCTTGGGTGAAACGATCTTCCTTTTCGTGGAAGCGCGTGTACTCATCCTGCAATGCCGCAAGCTGCTGCCGGCTCATGCCCTTTCCGGTGTCGGCCACGGTAATTAACAGGTATATCGGGGCTTCATCGGCATGATTGCCGTCGATGTATTCCGCCCGTATGTCCAGGGTCACCTTACCCACATCGGTGTACTTGAAAGCGTTTGACAGAAGATTGTTCAGAATCTGCTTTATACGCAGCTCGTCGCCAAAAAGGTACGCGGGCATGGTTTCGTCGGCGTTGACGGCAAACTTTATGCGTTTGCTGCCAATATAAACAAGATGCATCTGTATAGTGTCGATAGCAAGGCTGGCTACTTCGTACCTGCTGATTATAAGATCCATCTTGCCGGCCTCGATCTTGGAGATATCCAGTATGTCGTTGATAATGTTCAGCAGTATCCCCGCCGAGTCATAAATCTTTGCGAACGCTTCTTCGACTTCCATCGGCAAAGCGGAATTCTGGAGCTGAATCTCGGAAATACCCAGCACCGCCGTGATAGGCGTGCGGATTTCGTGTGACATGCTGGCCAGTAACTTGCTCTTTGCCATACTGTTTTCCTCGGCGATCTCCATCTTTTCCTTTTGCTCCAGCATCTGCCTGATTGCGGTCATGTCTTGAAGATAGGCGGCTATAACATATCCGTCGTCCAGCGCAAAGCGCACGAAGGAAACGTCGCAAGGCACAATCGACCCGTCAGGCTTATCCATATCCCATTCAAACTCCCTAAAACCCGTATCTAGAGCGCTGTCAAATCGCTTCTTGAATTCTTCAAAACCTCGATTTGTGAATATTTCCCTGCTATTGGACAACGCCTCGTCCTTGTTTGCGAAATTAAACAACGCAACGGCTTCCCTGTTGCAATCCAGTATGTTAAATTCTTTGTCAATAAGGTAACAGGCCACAGGGTTGCCGTCAAGCATCAGTTGGGTTCGCTCTTCCGCCATCCTTATTTTGTCCATACTTTCTTTAACCAGAGTCACGTCGTCTGAATATGTAACGGCCACGGACTCTCCGTTAATTGTCATGCGGATACCCACAACTTCTGTGTAAATAGTCTTGCCATGACTGTCTACAAGAGTCATATCAAAGTTGTTTCGGCCTTCCACAAATACTTTCTTGAGACTACGCACCCAGTGCTGCCATGAGGGTGTGCCGTCAGGCTGCAAGCGAGGGATAAATTCGTCGTATCTCTGAAAATATTCCTCTGTGGAATTAAGATTGAAAAGCCGTGCGGCAAAAGGGTTACAGTCAATTATTTCATTGTTCCTGTTCCAAAACTCGATGAGCATGGGAGTTTCATCAAACATAAGCTGTGTGCGCTCCATGGCGTCCATGGCGTCTTTCTGGCTGCGCTTTAACTGGGTTACATCATTGGAATAGGTAACTAGTACGGTCTTGCCGTTAAGCTCCATGCGAATGCCTACAACATCTGTGTAAACAAGTTCGCCGTTAAGCCTCCTACATACAAACTCATAGGCAGCGTATCCCGCGTCGCGGATTGTTTCAAGCTTGCCCTGCCAAAACGCCTTGGAAGGAGTACCGCAGGACTGATATTCGGGCATAAGATCAAAGACCAGGCGGTTGTAATCTTCCTTGGAGGGAAGATCAAAAATAGTCAAAGAATATGGATTGGAGTCCACGCATACCAAGTTTTCATCCCAAAACTCGATGAGCAGGGGTGTTGCGTCAAACATGAGCTGTGTGCGTTCCGCAGCCTCTTTCTCTCTGGCTTGGAATTCCTTTATCGCGGTAATGTCCCTTGCGTATGCGATAAGAACTTCCTTGCCCCTGAAACTTGTAGGCACCACAAAAACTTCCACAGGTATAATTTTCCCGTGTGTATCTCTGTGTAGCCATTCAAATACCGTACGACCTTCGTCAAAAGCATTAATGAGAAATTTACGTAATTTCTCCATTGAAGGGGAGCCGTCGTCCTGCCGGTCGGCGAAAAATTTCCCAAAATCGCTTATGTATTCCTGTTTGTCAGATATGTCAAGCAATCTTAAAACTTCGTTGTTACAGTCTATAACATTCATGTCGCTATCGATTATAGTTGTCATGATTGGCATATGGTCAAACATAAATATCATGTTCTCGTTTTTCTCTTTCTCCGCGCCAACAGCGTCGAGAAGGGCATTTACGGCAAGAACGGCGTCCTTGTAGCCTCCTTGAAATTTATCGGAATCGATACGGGCACGGGTGTTGCCCTTCCTGTTTTCGCCGGTGACGTCGTTAATTTCTCCAACAAGCCCTGTGAACACGTTGACGAGGTCGGAAAATATCTTGGATATCTCATCGGAACCTCCTTGCAGGTCAGCCGAGAAATCCCCCTGCGCTACCTTTTCCGCGTTGGTTTCAATGCTTTTAATTCTTCCGGTAAAAGACTTAACCATCAAGAAAGCCATTGCGCTTGCAAGTAGTACGGCCAAGGCCACCGCCACTATGGAAACGACATCGGCAAAGGCTTGCGTAGTTTCAATATTTTCCCATACTATGTCTTTATTCACGGTTACAAGTCGGCGCAGCTCCCTGAGATTTTCCTCCGCGGCGCCCGTAAAATCCAGCACACCTTCGTCGTTAAAGTTCATATTCCTCCCCTGGAAGAAATTAGCGCTGAAAATGCCGTATACTCTGTCTACAAAGTCCATGGTTTCCGTCATCAATACAATTCGTGCGTCGTCGGGAGCTTCGGGAAAAATATAATCATCCCTGACCGAAGCTTTATACAATTCCGATAAATATGTCAGGCGGGAATGTGAGTCACTTAGCTGCCTTTCAAAGCTTTGCCAAACGGTAAACATAGTAGTCTCGCGCCATTCGGGATTCATAAACGACTCGCGTAAGAGCCGCCTCATCTCGGTAAACTCTTGATGAAAATCCAGAATGATCTCTGTGCGCGCTATCATAAAGTCGTTATTGTGGCGGTTCAAGCGATATATCTCAGCCGATACAAGACTTGTGAAAATAACGTATGCGATGAATATAGCTATAATAAGCGCAAAAGAAGCAATCAGCTTTGTTGCGATGGCTGCGTTCCTAACTCTTTTTATCATATAGTGTTTCCTCTCGTAGTTTGAAGTTTTTTTACCCTACATCATTATAGCACATGTTGCGTGTCTTGCAAGAGGAAACGATACAACATAAACGGCCGGAGGGATTAATTCCGACCCCGGCCGCTTATTTTCGGATTTTAGAGCCTGTGTTCTTAGAACCAGCGGTCAATAACGCTCAACGCCGTCTATAAGGTCGATTTTCCGCCACTCGTCGTCAGCGGCTCCTTGCGTACCGCTATGGGTACGCGGCGTCGCCGCTTCCTAGATTGGCGAAA
>WRAW01000105.1 GCA_009780015.1 Defluviitaleaceae bacterium
GATTCGCTTTCGACTCTTGGATATCCCGCTTACGGCTGCGGCATACGCTATCACTACGGTATTTTCGAGCAGAAGATCGAAAACGGGTACCAGGTCGAATATCCTGACGCGTGGCTTACCGACGGCGACATTTGGGGTGTAAAGCGTGCGGAATACGCCTGTGAAATAAAGTTTGGCGGGAAGGTAGTTCCTATTCTGCAGGAAAACGGCGATTATCGTTTTACCATTGAAAACTACCAGTCCGTAATGGCCGTGCCATATGATTATCCGGTGGTCGGCTATGACACGAATCTTGTAAACACACTGCGCCTGTGGGACGCCGAGCCTGTCAATGTGTTCGACCTCCAGTCATTCAACAGGGGCGACTACAACAAATCTGTTGAAGAGCAGATGCTTGCGAAGAAGATATCCGAGGTGCTCTATCCCGCGGACGAGTTCGAGGCCGGAAAGGAGCTGCGTATAAAGCAGCAGTACTTTTTCGTCAGCGCCACGCTGCAGCGTGTAATAGAGCGTTTCTCCTCCACTCACGACGATTTCTCGCTCATACCGGAGAAAATACAGTTCCAGCTTAACGATACCCATCCATCCGTTGCGGTGGCCGAGCTTATGCGCCTTCTGGTGGACGAATACGGCGTGCCGTGGAACGAGGCCTGGGAAATAACTCGCAAAACCTGCGCGTACACAAACCACACAATCCTGTCCGAAGCCTTGGAAAAATGGCCGACAGAGCTGTACAGCCGCGTGCTGCCCAGAATATATATGATCGTCGAGGAAATAAACCGCCGTTTTTGCGCGCTGCTTATATCTAGATTCGGCGACAATCCGCTGAAGATACGCAATATGGCCATAATCGCCAACGGACAGATAAGAATGGCCTACCTTGCCATTGTGGGCAGCCATTCTGTAAACGGCGTGGCCGCGATTCACTCCGAAATACTAAAGAACCAGGAACTCAAGGACTTCTACGAAATATACCCGGAGAAATTCAACAACAAGACCAACGGCATAACTCAGCGCCGCTGGCTTGCGCACTGCAATCCGGGACTGAGCAAGCTTATCACCGAGACCATCGGCGATTCCTGGATTAAGAATTTGGACGACCTGAAAAACCTGGCAAAGTATGCCGACGATTCATCCTTCCAGGAAAAGTTCATGAAGGTTAAGCACGAAAACAAGGTCAAGCTGGCCAATTATCTGGAAAGCCATAACGGCATAAATGTTGATCCTGACTCTATCTTCGATATACAGATCAAGCGCTTGCACGAGTACAAGCGCCAACTGTTAAACATACTTCACGTGATGGATCTCTACAATCAGATAAAAGCGAATCCCGGAATGGACTTCGAGCCGCGCACATACTTCTTTGCGGCGAAAGCCGCCGCAAGTTACGGGCGTGCGAAGCTCATCATCAAGTTAATAAACAGCGTTGCCCAGATGGTGAATAACGACAAGATTATTGGCGGGCGCTTGAAGGTTCACTTCCTGCCGAACTATCGTGTCTCGCTGGCTCAGATGCTGATTCCCGCCGCCGATGTATCCGAGCAGATATCTACTGCCGGAAAGGAAGCCTCGGGAACGGGGAACATGAAGTTCATGCTTAACGGTGCCTTGACAATTGGTACGATGGATGGCGCCAACATCGAAATATTCGAGGAAGTCGGCAAGGACAACATATTCATATTCGGCCTCTCCGCCGAACAGGTCTACAATCTGACCGTCACCGGAGGTTACGCGCCATGGGATATCTGTAACATCAACCAGAGTGTAAACCGAGTGATGACCCAGTTGATAAACGGCACGCTCGATCAAAACACCGCTCTCTTCCGCGAGATTTATGACGCCCTGCTTAACGGTTTTGGCGGAGCTAGGGCCGACGAGTACTACGTACTCAAGGACTTTGACTCCTACGCCAAGGCTCAGACCGAGGTGAGCAAGCTTTACAAGGACAAGGCAGGATGGGCAAAGGCCGCAATTCTGAACACAGCAAAGTCGGGTAAGTTCTCCAGCGACCGCACGATAAAGCAGTACGCGGAAGAGATATGGAAGCTGCCGACTGTGGAGATTTAGAGATTAGGTTTAAGAACCTGCGTTCATAGGATGGGAATGCCGTCTTGTCGGTCGAATTCCACCCCACGAAGCCAAAATCGGGCTTTATGGGGACCCCGGGTCGTCGGTTCCTCCGCCTACGCTGGCGCTTCGGATGCTAAACGTGTGCCACCGGCACACAGCATCCTTGCGTACCAGCGGGTACGCTCAGTCCACCCCACAAAGCCAAAACCGGGCTTTGCGGGGACCCCGGGCGTCGTCACCTCCTAGATTGACGAAAAATCGCCCGCCAATCCGCCATCCCCACCTATGAACACAGGTTCCTAATGAACAGCAGATTTCCCACGAAGCTCGAGATTGGGCTTCGTGGGGTGAGCTGCGGAGGTACGCCCCTTACGGGGCACAAAGGAGGTCAGCGAATGAGCGCTACAACAGACGCGGCAAAATATGCGGAACTTGATGCTTTTATAGAAAGCCTGCCGAGCAATGACGGTGCGCTGATCCCGGCGCTGCATCACGCGCAGGGGATATTCGGGCATTTGCCGTTCGAGGTGCAAAACCATATTGCGCACAAGCTTAGGATACCGTCATCCAAGGTCTATGGTGTGGTTACGTTCTACTCATTCTTCAACATCAATCCCAAGGGCAGATACAAGGTTCAGGTTTGCATGGGAACGGCGTGTTTTGTACGCGGCTCCGGCAAGGTGCTGGACGAGTTTGTAAAGGAACTTAATGTGCAGCCTGGAGCTACTTCAAATGACGGCATGTGGTCTATCGACGGTCTGCGCTGCGTGGGGGCGTGCGGGCTTGCTCCCGTAGTCACGGTTAACGGCAAGGTATATGGCCGGGTTGAGGTCAAGGACGTGCATGGCATTATTTACGAAAGTTTGGCAAAAGGAGAATGAGCATGGGCATGACAAAACCCGCAAAAAAGATAGCTTCGCGCGAAGAGCTGGCAAAGCTCAAGAAGGAGTTCCATGCTGTCACGTTAATGCGCGAAATATCTGAAAATCCTGAAAATCGTACGGAGGTCGTCGTAAGCATGGAAACCTGCGGCATAAAAGCCGGAGCTCGCGACACAATGCTGGCCTTTGTGGACGAAGTCGCGGCAAACGGATTGGAGCAGGTTTCGGTTTTGGCCGCAAGCTGCGCCGGAAATTGTGACGCCGAGCCTGTTATAGAGATTAAGATGCCGGGCCGGTCGCCGGTCCGTTACAAAAACGTAGATGTGGCTACGGCTAAAGAGATCGTAAAAGAACACCTTGTACTTGGAAACATAGTAGAGCGCGCAAAAATGTAGATGAGGGAGGTATAGCATTGAGCAACTACAGATTGCAGGTACTGATTTGCGGCGGTACGGGTTGTGTGTCGTCCGGCTGCCTTGACGTACAGGAAGCCCTCATCGAAAGCCTGCGCAAACACGGTCTGTACGAGGAGACGAAGGTAATAAAGGTAGGCTGCTTCGGGTTCTGTGAACAGGGCCCGATTATGAAGGTTTACCCTGATAATACATTCTATGTGCGTGTAAAAGCTGAGGATTGCGCCGAGATCGTAGAGGAACATCTGCTGAAAGGCCGCCCTGTGGATCGTTTGTTCTTCAAAGAACCGTCCACGGGTGAGAGATACTCGCATCACCGCGACATGCCGTTCTATCAGAGCCAGGTGCGCGTTGCACTGAAGCTGTGCGGTGTTGTCGATCCTGAAAATATCGAAGACTATATTGCCGTAGACGGCTATGACGCTCTTGCAAAGGCCGTTACGGAAATGACGCCGATGCAGATTATAGATACCATCAAGGCTTCGGGGCTGCGGGGACGCGGCGGCGCGGGCTTCCCGACGGGCGTCAAGTGGGAAACGGCTCACAACGCGAAGAGCGACAAAAAGTACGTAATATGCAACGCTGACGAGGGTGACCCCGGAGCGTTTATGGACAGATCCATTATGGAGGGCGACCCGCACTCCGTTATTGAGGCTATGACGCTGGCCGCCTACGCCATAGGGGCCGACGAAGGCGTGGTTTATATACGCGCGGAATATCCGCTGGCCGTAAACCGCCTCGAGATAGCAATCGGACAAGCCAGGGAGTATGGTCTGCTTGGAAAGAATATATTTGGTACGGACTTCTCGTTCGACATAAGCGTGAGTCTTGGCGCGGGCGCGTTTGTATGCGGCGAGGAAACCGCGCTCATTAACTCCGTGCAGGGTCAGCGCGGCGAACCAAGTCTAAAGCCGCCGTTCCCGGCTCAAGTCGGTCTGTGGAAGAAGCCTACGGTTATTAACAATGTTGAAACCCTGGCCAACATTCCTCAGATCATCAACAAAGGCGCCGACTGGTTCCAGAGCATCGGAGCGCCGGGCAATTCGGGAACAAAGGTTTTCGCTCTGGCCGGAAAGATAAACAACGTCGGCCTTGTGGAAGTGCCCATGGGCATCAAGGTCAGCGACATTATATACAAGATCGGCGGCGGAATCAGGGGAGGAAAGAAGTTCAAGGCGATGCAAACCGGCGGGCCTTCGGGCGGCTGTATTTCCGATGAGAACATCGACGTCGAGGTTACGTTTGAAAACCTGCAAAAAGTCGGTTCGATGATGGGTTCCGGCGGTATGATCGTCATGGACGAAGACGACTGCATGGTGGACATTGCCAAGTTCTACCTGGACTTCACCGTGGAGGAAAGCTGCGGAAAATGTACTCCGTGCCGAATAGGCAACAAGCGCTTGTTTGAGATACTAGGGCGAATCTCCGAGGGAAAGGGCAAGCTTTCCGATTTGGACGAGTTGCGAGACCTTGGCGTGATTATAAAGGACAGTTCACTGTGCGGCTTGGGCCAGACCGCACCGAATCCCGTCCTCTCGACTATTAAGTTCTTTGCTGAAGAGTACAGGGCTCATGTCGAAGACAGGAAGTGTCCTTCGGGTGTCTGCAAGGGCTTGCTGAGATACGTAATAATCCCTGAAAAGTGTATCGCTTGTACGCTTTGTAAGCGTGTCTGCCCAACTGAGTGTATTATTGGCGAACCAAAGGTTACGCATGTTATAGATCAGGAAAGGTGCATAAAGTGCGGCGCATGTGAATCCAAGTGCCCGAAACGCGCCATCGTGAGAGGTTAAGGAGGTGATTCCGTGATAAATATCACATTGAACGATAAACCAATGCAGGTAGACGAGGGCATTACGATTCTGGACGCGGCCAGGAAAGTCGGCGTACACATTCCAACGTTATGCCATATGAACATTCACGCTCTTGATATGCGCAACAACCCCGGAAGCTGCCGCGTGTGCGTGGTAGAGCTCGAGGGTCGCCGCACGCTTGCGCCCGCTTGTACCACCGCTGTTTTCGAGGGTATGAAAGTCCGCACAAATACGCCCAAGGCAATTAAGTCGCGCCGTGCCATGGTTGAACTTCTGCTTTCCAACCATCCGACGGACTGTCTTGTTTGTGACCGCAATCTGAACTGCGAACTGCAAGCCATGGCGTCCGAAATGGGTATCAGGAATATCAGGTACGGCGGCGAACGCGTCAAGTTTGATAAAGATACGTCAAGTCATGCCATGATCCGAGACCCTGAGAAGTGCATACTTTGCAGACGCTGCGAAACCGTCTGCAACGAGGTGCAGACAGTCAATGTTTACTCTGCCAAGAGCCGCGGCTTCGACGCTGTGCTGTCTACGGCGTTCGACCTGCCGCTGCTTGAGACAAGCTGCACCTTCTGCGGCCAGTGCGCAAGCGTGTGCCCGACAGGGGCTCTGGTGCAGCGCAGCTATATATCAGAGGTATGGGACTCTATTGGTGATCCCGACAAGTACGTTATTGTACAGACGGCTCCGGCTGTACGCGTCGCCCTTGGCGAAGAATTCGGAATGCCTTATGGGTCGCGCGTAACCGGCAAAATGGTGGCGTCTCTCAGAAACATCGGATTTGACAAGGTATATGACACCGACTTCGGGGCGGACCTTACCATCATGGAAGAAGCTAACGAACTGATTCACAGGCTGCAAGACGGCGGGCCGCTGCCGATTCTCACCAGTTGCTGCCCGGCCTGGGTCAATTTTATAGAACACCAGTTTCCCGACCTTCTCGATATACCGTCTACTTGCACTTCTCCGCATGAAATGTTCGGCGCGGTTGCCAAGACATACCTAGCCGAAAAGCTGGGCGTTTCCCCGGAAAAGATGGTGGTTGTGTCCATTATGCCGTGTCTGGCAAAGAAGCACGAGGCTAACAGACCGGAGCTTTCCGGTGAGTTTAAGCATGTTGACTATGTGCTGACCACCCGTGAGCTGGCCAGCATGATTAGGGAAGCCGGCCTGAGCTTTACCGAGCTGGAGGGTGAGGACTTCGACAAGGTGATGGGGGAATCCACCGGAGCAGCCGTCATATTCGGTACAACCGGCGGCGTTATTGAGGCCGCCGTGCGGACTGCGGCGTGTAAGCTAGAGGGAAGGGACATCGACAAGATCGACTTTACAGAGCTTCGCGGAATGGCCGGCGTCAGGGAAGCTACGGTGAATGTCGCCGGAACCGACCTGCGTATCGGCATTGCCCATGGTCTCGGCAACGCGCGCAAGCTGCTTGAAAGCATCCAGAGCGGCGAGGCCAAGTACCACGCCATCGAAATAATGGCGTGTCCGGGCGGCTGTGTCGGCGGCGGCGGGCAGCCATACCTGCAGCAGTATACTCAGGGCGTCGACAAGATGGAAGTAATTAAGAAGCGCGCCGAGGGCCTCTATGCCGAGGACAAGGACAAGAAGGTCAGGCGTTCCCACGAAAACCAGGAAGTCAAGCAGCTTTACGCTGAATTCCTTGGTGAACCGGGAAGCCACAAAGCGCACGATCTGCTGCACACCGGTTACACAAAGCGCAGTGTTTACAACATCGGAAGCAGATAGAGCCTATCCAACAATAACGGCGAAACGATTTTTTGAGATTTTTGTCGCAGTGCTAGGAAGCTGCGACGCC
>WRAW01000106.1 GCA_009780015.1 Defluviitaleaceae bacterium
TTTCGCCAATCTAGGAAGCGGCGACGCCGCGTACCCATAGCGGTACGCAAGGAGCCGCTGACGACGAGTGGCGGAAAATCGACCTTATAGACGGCGTTGAGCGTTATTGACCGCTGGTTCTAAAACTTAGCCTTAAACCTTTTCTCGAATTCATCTTTCAGTTGGTCGCGGAAGTCGGGGTGAGCAATGTTTATGAGCATACGCGCCCGATCCCTTGTGGAACGATTCTTCAGGTTCGCAATGCCGTATTCTGTGACGATATATTGGACGTCATATCTATTTGTCGTTACGGCCGCGCCCTCGTCCAGTACGGGCACAATTTTAGAAAAGCTGCCCTTGGCGGCCGTGGAAGGCATGGCGATTATAGAGCGTCCGCCGTTGCTTATTGCCGTCGCGCGGACAAAGTCCACCTGGCCGCCGACCGCGCTGATCTGTACCGTCCCTACGGATTCGGAGCAGACTTGCCCAAGCAGGTCTACCTGAACACAGGAGTTTATTGACACAAGATTGTCGTTTTGCCCGGCTATATACGGATCGTTGGTATATGTCACCGGGTACATGCTGACCATGGGATTGTTGTGGACAAAATCGTAAAGCCTCTTTGTGCCCATAAGGAACGTGGCCACGAGCTTCCCGTTGTGGAAATTTTTCTTCCGGTTGGTGACGACGCCCGCTTCAACAAGCTCCACCACGCCGTCCGAGAACATTTCGGTATGAATACCGATATCCTTTTTCCCCTTGAGAAACATCAGCGCCGCGTCGGGGATCGCGCCAATGCCGAGCTGGAGGCAGTCGCCGTCGCGTACAAGGCTTGCGCAGTTCTCGCCGATAGCTTTTTCCACATCGGTAATTTGCGGCGGGGGCAGTTCAATTATTGGGGCGTCATGTTCAACGATAAAGTCAAAATCGGAAACATGCATGAATGTATCGCCAAGCGTACGCGGCATCCTGGGGTTGACCTGCGCGATAACGAGCTTGGCGTGCTCCGCCGCAGGCTTCGAGTAGTCTACCGCTACACCGAAGCTGCAATATCCGTGCTCGTCAGGAGTCGACACATGTACCAGCGCCACGTCCAGTGGAAGGTCATTCTTGAACATTTTAGGGATTTGAGAGAAATAGCAGGGCGTAAAATCTCCGTGGCCGCTCTTAATGCTTTCCCTGGTTTTAGCTCCGACAAACAGCGCGTTATGCCGGAAGTACGGCTCCATGCCGGGTTTGATGTATTCGCATCCGCCCAGGGGAACCATGTGAACAATTTCTACATCTTTGTAGGATTCCTTGTTTGAGACCATCGCGCTTATAATGTGCGAAGGCTCTCCCGCGGCATGGCTGATGGCAACCCTGTCGCCGGACTTTATGTTCTTTACCGCTTCATCAGCCGTAGTAAGCCGCCGGCTGTAAACTGTTTTCCAGTTCATAACGTTGCTCCCCTATTATTTTTCAATTTTAGCGATAGCTTTTGCCAGAGCCTTCTTTGACTCGATATTGCCCTGACGGGCGATCATGACGCGCTGGGCTTGAGGGGAGCCGGCGCCGTGCATTGACTCTGTGCGGTAGCCTACGGCGGCAGCCCCAAGGGTTATGTTTTCAATCAGGCGCAGTATTCTCAGCCTGTGTTCCGTGGGTACGCTGTCCACGCCCTTGAGGTATTTCTCGATGAAAGGCCCGAGCTTTTCATGGCGAAAATCCTTCTCCGAAGGAGCCGTAACCATAAGCCCCCCCGCGATATCTTCGGCAAGGCGGGTGATTTCATAAGGGAACCTGGTGATGTTTTGCTTGCATACGTTTGCGAGCAGCATGTCTATCAGGTAGTTGCCCGACTTTGTCCTGTGACCCTGGCTTGAGCAGGCGATGCCGCATGAGTACAGCGTTTCGTTCAGATGCACCATTTCGATGAGCTTATCCTTAATGTGGCTTGCCTTTGCCGCCCCGTTGTAGTCGGCCGCAAGCGCCGCCGCCCCGATAAGTACGTCGCCCACGCCAACTTTGCAGCCGCCGTAGCTTTGGCGGTGATAGCCCGCGAAACGCTCGACCAGCATACCCGAGTAATCGGTTTCCCCGTTTAAGAATATGCGCTCATTCGGTACAAACACGTCGTCAAAGATGACCAGCGCTTCCATTCCCCCGAATTCGCAGTTGCCAACGTCCATGCCGGAGTTTTCCAGCTTGCGCGTGTCGCAGCTCTGGCGGCCGACAATTGACAAGATACCTTTCGTATCGGCGGGAAGGGCGAAGGATACGGCATAGTCTTCTTCGCCGGGCTTCATGGACATGGTCGGCATTACAACGATCTCATGAGAGTTTACCATACCTGTCTGGTGAGCTTTCGCGCCGCGTACAACTATGCCGTCGGCGCGCCTCTCAACAATCCTGAGGTACAGATCGGGGTCTGCCTGCTGGCTTGGCGCAAGCCCGCGGTCTCCTTTGGGGTCGGTCATTGCTCCGTCTACAACCCAGTCGTGTTCCTGAACCTGCCGCAGATAATCCAAAAAGTTCTTGTGATAGCTTGTGCCGTGCTTTTCGTCACACTCAAATGTGGTGCTGAAAATCGCGTTCATTGCGTCCATGCCGACGCATCTCTGGAAGCAGCTTGCGGTCTTTTGCCCCAGAAGACGCTGCATTTTAACCTTGTTTATCAAATCTTCGGTGCTTTGGTGAATATGGCTGAAACGATTGATTTTCTTGCCGGTAATGTGGGACGTCACGGTCATTACGTCTTCGTATTCAGGTATTTGCGCCAGGTCGTACGTCGCTTTTACGGAATTGAGAGACGGTCTGAGAATTGGGCTGTCTACCGAATTCTTTATCTTTTCTCCAAACATGTAGATTTCCAGATTGCTGTTCCGAATGGTTTCCACATATTGTTCGCCTGTCATCATAGTTATTCCCCCTTTAGTTTATAATTTATAGAAGCTCCTCGTAAATGGCTTTAACCTCTTTTGCATCCAGTTTGACAAAGTTGTTTGCCATAAGACGTCCCTGCTTTTCCATGACGATGTCTGTAAAGACATCTATATCCTCGGCGGTTACGCCGTACTCACTCAGAGATTTGAGAGGGAGTATTTTGCCAAGAAGAACCGATAGGCTGTCATATACGTCGCCAATGCCGCAATCCAGCAGGCTGGCAAGATGTTTGTTCAGTTTTGCGATAGAACCTTCACTAGATATCGCCATGTAGTGCTTGAATACGTTTATAAACATGGTATAATTGGCTTCGCCGTGCGGGACGTTGTACTTTCCGCCAAGCGGGTAACTCATTGCGTGAACGGCGGCGCAACCGGCATTTGAGAACGAAATTCCGGCATAGCAGCTTGCCAGCAGGAAATCCCCAAGCAGCGGAATGCGGGCGCTTTCGCCGTTCCTTGTGATCTCCTGATAGCCGCGGATAATAATTTCAATCGCCTTGTATCCAAAAAGCTCTGTAAATGGGGTAGCTTTAGGCGACAGGACAGACTCTGTGGCATGGATAAGGGCGTCTATCGAGCTTGCGGCGAAGAATTGGAAGGGAAGGCTTTCCAGTAATTCCGGTATCATTACCGCCGAGTCGGCAAACAATTCGTCCACACTAAGGCCAAGCTTGGTTTTGCGGCTTTCAAGCTTGAGGATGGATATGTTGGTTACTTCGCTGCCCGTACCGCAGGTTGTTGGGATCAGTACAAGCTGTTTGTCCTTGACGATTTCCAGCTTTCTGTCGAATAAGTCAATAGCGGGGCTCACATTTTCCAGCGCGAACAGCTTGGCAATGTCAAGAACCGTACCGCCGCCGACGGCGATAATACGCTTGAAGTCGCCCTTAGCCTTAATATCCTTGTAAATGGCGTCCACCATTTCGTCCGAGGGTTCGCCCTTGCCGTAGCGTTCCTGGAACAAAACGTCGCAGGAGAGGTTCATCTCGCCAAAAAATGGGGCGTAAATGAACTCGTTCGTAATAATCAGGTCACCTTTTCCCACATTGAACTCATTCACGAAATCTTTGCAGTTGCCGTATTGATATATCAAAGGTTTCAGCATTAATTGCCTCATAGCATCTACTCCTTATAGTAGTGATCGTCAACTGTCTTAGAACCTGTATTCAGTACGCCAAAACGCCGTCTTGGCGGCTGGTTTTCCGCCACAGTCCACCCCATAAAGCCAAAACCGGGCTTTATGGGGACCCCGGGTCGTCGTCAGCTCCTTGCGTACCACTTCGGGTACGCTCAGTCCACCCCACAAAGCCAAAATCGGGCTTTGCGGGGACCCCGGGCGTCGCTTCCTCCGCCTCCGCTGGCGCTTCGGATGCTAAACGTGTGCCACCGGCACACAGCATCCTAGATTGGCGAAAAACCAGGCTCGCCAATCCAGCATTCCGGGTACTGAATACAGGTTCTTAGACCTCTTCGGAAATTGGGCAATGCCGGATTTGCGCGGATTTTTGCCGCAGGGTAAGGAGTGACGAACGCCGCGTACCCGCGTGGTACGCAAGTGAGGAGTGGCGCTGCATTGCGGCAAAAAGACGGCGTTGGCTAATTTCCGAAGAGGTCTATTATTGCCTTGAAAGCGAATTGGCATAGAAGGAGATACGCTCATGAGCGGTAAAGCGAATTTTTGGGATCTTATTACATATTCAGTGCTGTGGATTGCAAGTATAGCCTTGTACTTTTGGGGGATACCCGCCTGGGTAATACTTAGAGATTTTGCGTGGACGGCGGATACGGGAATGGATGGAAGAACTCTCCCTAATATACTTGCCGTCGGTTTGTTCATAGTAACTTCGATTGGGATTGCGAAAACGCTTCCACTGGTATTAAAAGATCGGAAAGCGAAGACCGAAAACAACAAGAACGCCGCAGGGGCGGGCATCAAAGCCGGCGATGACTTATATACAAAGATTATCCCATTACTGATCTTTATCGCAAGCGCGATATTTATATTCATGTTTTCTAATTTTGGATTTCCGATAGCCGTAGCCATCATGGCTCCTGTCATTCTGGCATTATTAAAAGCAAAGAAATGGTACTGCTATGTCAGCGTATACGCCTTTGCCTTCATCTTGTTCATTGTATTCAGGCAAGTACTCAATGTTCCTATACCTTAGAATCATGTTCCATATACATATATCAAATTAAACTGAGCGGAGGCCTTTTCATGGATTGGGCAGGTGTAATAAGCACTATTTTCACACTGGAAAATCTTTTAATAATGAATGTCGGCGTGTTTGCCGGTATTGTTATCGGAGTTTTACCGGGCCTAAACGCGGTGTTCGCGGTAGCGATAATGCTGCCGTTTACATTCGGCATGGAGTCTGTTACGGGAATGTATCTTATGCTCGGCGCATATGCCGGAGCGGTTTACGGCGGGTCTATCCCGTCTATTCTGCTTAATACGCCCGGCAATCCCGCAAACGTCATGACGGTTTTTGACGGATTTCCCATGGCGCAGCAAGGCCGCGCGGGCGACGCTCTGAAGTTCGCTCTTGTTGGAAGCGTATTCGGCGGACTGTTCAGCTCGTTCGTTCTTGTTGTTTTTGCCCCTATACTGGCCACCGTCGCCCTTCTCTTCGGCTCGCCCGAATTCTTCGCGTTAAGCATACTTGGTATGTTCGCCGCTATAGGTCTTGCCGGCGGGAACATCGTCAAAGGCCTTATAATGGCAATCGCGGGCATGTTTGTGTCTACCGTGGGTATGGACGTGATTGACGGTACTCAGAGATTCTTGTTCGGAAGCCCGCACCTGCTTTCCGGTATAAACGTGGTGGCCGTTATGCTGGGCATGTTCGCACTGAGCGAAGCGGTGGTGCAAAGCCGTCAAGCTCTGAATGTGCAGAGCGGAAAGCACACCCAAGTAGTATATCAAAAATCGAACCTTACGCTGATGTACACCTTGAAAAATCACTGGAGAACCTTGCTGCGCTCATCCGGCATAGGGGCGGTAATAGGGGCGATTCCCGGCCTAAGCCCTTCTGTTTCCTCGATAGTTTCCTACGACAGAGCGCAGCGCGCCTCAAAAAACCCGGATGAATTCGGCAAAGGCCATCCCGACGGGGTTATTGCGTCCGAAACAGGCAACAGCGCCACGTCAAGCTCTACTCTTATTCCTCTGCTTACGCTTGGCATCCCTGGTGACGCCGCAAGCGCGGTACTTTTGGGAGCGCTTGCCATGCAAAACATTATCCCTGGGCCCGACCTCTTCGCGGGCGGCAGCATTTGGGTCTTTGCTCTTATGGGCGGCTTGTTTATTCTTAATCTTTTCATATACGTACAGGGCGGAGCGTTCGTTAAGCTTATGGCGAATGTCATAAAGGTTCCTGTCGTTATACTTCTGCCTTGCATAATTATGCTTGCGACGGTCGGCGCGTTCGCTATCGCGAACACTACCTTCAATACCGGTTTAATACTGATTTTCGCCGCCTTCGGCTACTTCATCAAAGTTAACAAATTTCCTTTCCCTCCGTTTGTTATAGCGCTGGTTCTCGGTGAATTTTTCGAGACAAACCTGCGCCGTTCGCTTATACTCTCAGGCGGAAGCTATTCGATCTTTTTTACCCGCCCTATAAGCGCGGCTATCATCTTGTTATCAGTGGTTTCACTTCTTTACCCGCTTATTAAAGCTGCATTGAAAAATAGAAAAACAATCAGCTAGGGCGTGTCGACATGAGATTTTTCGGAATGATTATGGTCGGTTTTCCTCCACTCTTCGTCACTGGCTCCTTGCGTACCTCTGCGGGTACGCGGCGTCGCCACTTCCTCGATTGGCGAAAA